>JAABXR010000164.1:1481-3107 GCA_011776225.1 Phycisphaerae bacterium | reverse complement strand
CCTGCCCGCACGCGCTCGGACTCGCGATTCCTACCGTCACCACCATCACCACATCGCTTGCGGTAAAGAATGGTGTATTCATTAAGAACCTCGCAAAGATAGAGGTTATCAAAAAGGCTGACTATGTTGTATTCGACAAGACAGGAACGCTTACCAAAGGGGAATTCGGGGTACGTGACGCCATGGCAACCACAGACGTATCACTCGACGAACTTATTGGCATCGCCGCATCAATCGAGCAGCGCTCCTCCCATGTCATTGGAAACGCCATTGTGAAGTACGCAAAAGAGCGTAGGGTTGATGAAAAAGAAGCCACTCGTGTGGAGAATATTGCCGGAAAAGGCATTACTGCNNGGGCAACCGAAAAAAGAGCCCATAAACTCTCTGATCGCGGTGAGACAGTGGTATATGTAGCCAACGAGAAACAAATAATCGGACTCATTGCACTTGCCGACGCCATAAAACCAGAATCAAAGACGGCGGTAAATGAACTGCATAATTTCGGAGTGAAAGTTGCTATGCTCACGGGGGATAACGAAAAAGTAGCGCAAGGAGTAGCAAAGGACCTTGGTATTGACACGTATTTTGCAGAGGTATTGCCCGAAGATAAATATACCCACATTAAAGGACTCCAAGAAAAAGGAAATGTTGTCCTCATGGTTGGCGACGGCGTAAATGATGCTCCAGCGCTCGCTCAAGCGGACGTTGGCATCGCAATAGGTGCGGGGACCGACGTGGCGGTTGAATCAGGCGACGTAGTACTTACACGCAATAATCCGCTTGATGTCGTGCGCCTTCTTAAACTTTCGCGTGCGGTATATGCCAAGATGATTCAAAATTTAGTTTGGGCCCTCGGATATAACATAGTGGCAATCCCTGCTGCCGCAGGCGCATTTGCGTTCTGGGGGTTCTTCTTGCGACCGGAAATAGGCGCACTTCTTATGAGCCTTTCTACGGTTATTGTGGCAGTCAACGCAATGACCTTAAGGAATGTAAAACTATAAAACTAACATGGAATACGGACATACAAGACAAATTCCACTCGCCTTTGCTGAAGCTGTCGAAAAGACAATAGACGAGCTTGGGAAAAAGGGCTTTGGAATTTTGACAGAAATTGATGTAAAAGGAACTCTGAAAGAAAAAATAAATGCTGAGTTCGACAACTACATCATTCTTGGCGCGTGCAACCCGCCCCTTGCGCACAAAGCACTTTTGGCAGAAAGAGAAATCGGCCTACTGCTGCCTTGTAATGTAATTGTGTATGAGAAAGAAGGCAAGGTTTTGGTTTCAGCAATAATGCCGAGCGTAGCAATGAGTGTGGCAAATAATACAGAGCTTGCAGCAATAGCAGGTGAAGCCGAGGAAAAATTGAAAGCAGCAGTTAATAACATATAAAGACATGGGAACAAACGAGCAATACAAGCCGAATAACTTAGCGATACCCATTGCTATTATTATCGCAGGGGCACTCGTCGCCGGAGCAGTTATGTTCAGTAATGGAAATTCTTCACCGATTCCTGCAGCACCTAACGAGCAACAGGCGGAACAACAGAGCTCCACTGATAACGTAAGACCGGTTTCCATCGATGATCACATAAAAGGTGACCTGGATGCGCAGGTTGTGGT
>JAABXR010000164.1:633-1455 GCA_011776225.1 Phycisphaerae bacterium | reverse complement strand
ATGAACCAGATTATGGGCGACTATAGCAATGGACAAGTAGCATGGGCGTATAGGCACTTTCCACTTGATCAATTGCATCCCGTCAAAGCGCGCGCAGAGGCCATTGCATCCGAATGCGTAAACGAGATAGGCGGGAATCCCGCATTTTGGGAATTTGCCGATCGATTCTTCGAGCTAACTCCTTCGAATAATCAAACTGACATAGAAACAGTTATCCCGCAGATCGTTCAGGAAATTGGCATAGACACGCAAAAGTTCAATACATGCATAAATAGCGGTAAGTATGACCAACACATAGAGGAAGACATAGCCAATGCGGTTGAAACAGGAGGCCGAGGAACGCCATGGAGCGTTGTTATAGCGCCGAATGGAAAAACACTCCCGCTTAACGGCGCACAGCCGTACAGTTCGGTAAAACAACTTATAGAGATCGCGCTTAACGAGAAATAATCGCTGTGCTGTTTACCCTCAAAAAAGTCTTTTCTCAAATTCGATACCTGATTATTGCCGTTTTGACAACGGTAACAGTATTCATGTTCGCCGTCTGGCTGCCTAATCTTAAATTGATTGGTACGATCATCTTGAGTTCGAGTGTTCCAACCATAGAGAAGATGGGTTTCTTGCTCAGCCTGCTCGGCTCTATAAAGACAAATTTCACTCCCATATCGGCGTCCTATACTATAGCCATTGCCGTATTATTCGGAGTAAATATTGCTCTTCTCTCGTATTACATACAAGACCGGCAATCGTCTGCTGTCGGCTCCGGCGCCACGCTCAGTATAGGAGGTCTTGCAAGCGGCGTACTGGGCATCGGATGCGCCG
>JAABXR010000164.1:0-555 GCA_011776225.1 Phycisphaerae bacterium | reverse complement strand
TCGGCGGAGAAGAGTTTGGATTCTTGGGCGCGGGATTACTGCTTTATTCAACCTATATGATCTCTAAGAAGATCAACGGTCCGTTGGCGTGCGAACCAGTATAAGGTCACAAAAATCATATTTACTGCGCCGCAAAAGATAGCGAGGCAGATTCCGAAGCAGATGCCGGCGCCGGGCGCGCTTGGCGGCGCGTATATGACCGACGCGGAAAAAGAGTTTCCCGCAGGATGGTTTGCAAAGGCAAAACTGCAAAACTAATGAGCGGGTAAGCTATAAAGAAGGAAAATCGATTAAAATGGTTGAAGTGCACTGGTCTGATTTTACGCAAGAGGTTGAAAAGATAGAGAACGATACGCCCAAAAGCCATCGCGAAAACGATGCAAGATGATAATGCCCGGAGAACGGTGAAATAGTAAAAATAGTCAGTTATCTATAGCGAGCCAGCATGATGTTGTCGGGGTTGCGGCCCTAATGCTGTATAACCATGCGACATACTCAAATACCGGGTGGCGCCATATTCTTTAGAATGATGTTTTTGACAGGACGATGTTTTGG
>JAABXR010000061.1:973-1227 GCA_011776225.1 Phycisphaerae bacterium | reverse complement strand
CGATTTCGAGAAGTTATGTGAAGCCAAACCCAAAATTGCCCTGACTGTCATGCGGAATATTGTCAGGACCTTCTCGGCAAGAATTCGCGAAAACAACGAAGAGTACAGGGAAATGCTCATGTGGTCTTTATCGGAACCTTCCTGAAGGGGCTTATTATGAGATCTGCTTTCATAGGCATTCTGGTAACCTTGCTTGTTGTCGGCTGCAGCAGTATTACCATCGTTCCCGATCCCGTTACTCCCGGCGCAAGAAT
>JAABXR010000061.1:601-927 GCA_011776225.1 Phycisphaerae bacterium | reverse complement strand
TGCCATCGGTTCCTTTTATTTGACAATCAAGAACAATTCACAGGCCGCTGTCGAGGCGAACCTCGATTCTTTTCAGCTGATCGACAGCAACGGTGATATGCACAAGCCGATGCCGCCGGAAGAGGTCAATGCCATCCTTAATCCCGCGATCTCTTTTTTCATGCCTTATCCTTTTGTCGGTTACTATGATGTCGTCGATCTTGAACTGTACCGGGCTTCTTCGGCCATGGCGAGCGAACGCCCCTATGTCGGCGAGGGGCTTTCCGGTATCGACAAACTCATCCCGCTGCCACTCGGCCCAATCAAGCGTGGACAAACCGTTTCCG
>JAABXR010000061.1:339-558 GCA_011776225.1 Phycisphaerae bacterium | reverse complement strand
CGACGAAAGTTACATCAATTTGAAAGCCGATTTCCCGATGGCCCGGAACGGCAAAAAACTTTCCTATTCGTTCCCTTTTTCAATTGAAAAATAGACTGCCATTGATTAAAGTCTCACCTGCCTGACATATGCCTAACATAAACCTGACACAAACCTAACAATCAATTCGGGAGTTCATTGTGCTTGAATTATTGATGAACAAACAACTGATCTTCGGGC
>JAABXR010000061.1:0-141 GCA_011776225.1 Phycisphaerae bacterium | reverse complement strand
CAAGTACGCACTCCCGGCGATCGGCCTTGGGGCCGGGCTGAAACTTTTTTCAAAAAACAAGAAATGGGTTTACATCGGCGAAATCATCCTCGGTTTCGGTATGCTCTTCTTCGGCCTGTCGGTTATGAAGGGATCGTTTGA
>JAABXR010000185.1:1790-1966 GCA_011776225.1 Phycisphaerae bacterium | reverse complement strand
CCGGTCTGGTAGACAGGAGTCTGAATAAAACAATATCAAAGGCCCTTCCGCCCTCCGGCGGAAGGGCCTTTTGAGTTGTGACATCGATTTATGAGTGTGTCACGATTTGCGCCACCAAATGTGCCGTCATGACATTGGTTTCAGCAGAAAGCCATCGAAGTTCCTGAAATTACTAG
>JAABXR010000185.1:1328-1713 GCA_011776225.1 Phycisphaerae bacterium | reverse complement strand
GGTAGCCGATGATGAAGAAAGCATCCGTTTCACCTTCCAGGCTTTCCTGACCGAGGCGGGTTACCAGGTGGAAACGTCACATTCTCTCTCCAACTGTATCTCAAAAATGCAGAGCGAGCTATTTGATCTGCTGTTTCTGGACGTTTTGTTCGGGGTCGAAAACGGCATCGAGGCGATTGAAAGGCTCAAAATATTGCAACCCGACTGCGAAATTGTCGTAATGACCGGCACCCCGGAGGTCGATGCCTTGCTGGAATCCAAAAGGAAGGGTGCGTTTGACTACCTGGCCAAGCCGATCCGAAAAGCCAGTCTGCTCTATCATGTGCAGAAAATTTTACCTGACAAGAGTACGACACCCTGACGGGCTGTTACGGCTTGAGAACAA
>JAABXR010000185.1:660-1258 GCA_011776225.1 Phycisphaerae bacterium | reverse complement strand
TAAGCACCAAAAGGTGAGGGCTCGCTTCTGTAGAGCACTTCGAGCCGGGTCATCTCATGCCCACAACAGGTCCATGTCAGAATTTTAGCTTCATCATGACCGTAATCGCTTTTACAGGTGTCGCAAGCGAATGCGGAGTGGTCTTGCTGCTCCTTGGCTGCGACATCGACTCTCGTTTCCATGGCGTCTCGTTTCGTCAATTTTGCTGCTTCAGAAGAAAGGTGTGGGGGGACTTCTTCAAAATAAAAAACATCGGGTGACATGCTGTCAATAGGGCGAGGTGTGGTTCAGTTGGCATATCCGCTGCCAATTGCAGCAAATGGCAGGTCGAGTTCAAGTTGGGGGACCTCTTTGGCAACCCAGGCTGTGAAGGTGTTGCTGTTAGGTCCCGGGAAAGCCCGGTATTCGTTCTTCCAGGGATAAGATTTGACGGCCTGTTCGACCGCATCGATCAGGCCGTCAACCTCGGCGCCGCGATGTTCTTTGAGCAGCTTCGGGGGTTCTCCATACCAGTAGCGGTCGGGATGGTCCCTGGTCATTCGCAGCACCGGGCGGCCGTGGTGTTGGCGCCAGCCGACGACATCATAGACAACATAGT
>JAABXR010000185.1:299-546 GCA_011776225.1 Phycisphaerae bacterium | reverse complement strand
CCCGATAAATTGAAGTTTTGGGTTTCCGGTGTAAATCGGATAAGTGATTCGATAGTGAATGTCGGGAACGTAAGATTTTTTGGCAAAAAAGTAGCTTTTTTCTGAAAATGTAAGAAAAATGTAAGAAATCGCTCTTATAATAGGTGCTACAAAATAACAGCTCAAAGGCGTTATGCCTTTATCTGGTCAAAGCTCAAGGAGGGATACCTTCTTATTCTTTTGAATGTGATTCCGGAGGGGGGACCCC
>JAABXR010000185.1:0-182 GCA_011776225.1 Phycisphaerae bacterium | reverse complement strand
CGGGATGTCCGGCCCATATTCAACCAGCGACCAGAAGGCCCATTCCTCTGCCGTCTCGCGGCGTAGTTTCTCTCCTGCCAGTTCCGGAAGTGTGAAAGGCTTCAGAAGTCTGACAATCTTTTCGAGCGGCTCCAGGTGCCCGGTCACGAAAAATTCGCCCCAAAGTTTTTCAATCGGCTGCC
>JAABXR010000031.1:1686-1872 GCA_011776225.1 Phycisphaerae bacterium | reverse complement strand
TCGTTCTCCGATAATAGCAAACCCGGGGCGACCCGGGGACGCAGAGCCAGGGGTCTCATTGAGACAGCCCAGCCTCCGAAGAGACGACGTAATTACATCTGTTAGTAGATTGAATGAACGTCTATCTTCGGTTCTGAAGCTGGACGTTTTTTGTTTTAGGGGGAAGCTGCAAACGTCTGGAAATGG
>JAABXR010000031.1:1337-1575 GCA_011776225.1 Phycisphaerae bacterium | reverse complement strand
GTTAACTTTCCGCAGACATGCCTGCAGTACCATTCTCCTGAAGCCATCTGCTCAACGACAAAAGTCTGCGCCGACATGATTATTCTCGGCAAAGAGGTTTCACCGGAAGAGGGCCTGGCGATGCTTGAAAAGAGAGTGACCGCCGGTTGCCAAGGCGTAAAGAACAATGCCATTATCTGTGATGGATTGACGGATGAGGAACGGCTTCTGGCCGAGAGATTGGGATGCAAGTGTTTTG
>JAABXR010000031.1:1006-1211 GCA_011776225.1 Phycisphaerae bacterium | reverse complement strand
GGCGGAACCGCCGCTTGAAAATTTGAAATTTTCGGGGGTGTCTTAGCGATGGAACAGAAGGATGTTCGATGCGGTTTTTGCTGTATGAAAATAACAAAAGGGAGCTAAAATAGCTCCCTTTTTGATCTGTTAGCCACGAAAATTAAAAGCCAATTTGCACTCCGATTGACATGTTGTCAACGTCTGTATCGTCGAATTCATAGAG
>JAABXR010000031.1:574-945 GCA_011776225.1 Phycisphaerae bacterium | reverse complement strand
GCCAAAAGTCACATCCGAACCGTCATCTGTTGCAAAGGTTCCAAAACCATCTTCTGCTAATTCTGCGTCCCATGATGCAATGCCAATTTTACCATACCCAGTGACCATAGGATTAAAAGGTATCTTGCCTATCACGCTTGCAACTAAAGCATCTGCACTTAAAGTCCAGACCGGGGTGATATCGTCTTCTGCATCTCCAAAGTCAATGTAACTGGCTTCTATGGCAAGGTTCTTGTTAATTGAATAGCCGAAACCCAGAGAAAAAGAAGTACTTTTATCGAAATCAGAAATGTTAGTATCAACGTCCGATTGACCAATACTTAGATTGAAATACGGTCCCATGTTTTGGGCACTTGCAGAGGTTGCAAACA
>JAABXR010000031.1:321-503 GCA_011776225.1 Phycisphaerae bacterium | reverse complement strand
CCCTCCAATGATATTGAATGTCATTACCCCATGTAATGAGCAATAAATCGCTGACCACATTAGCATTAGCAAAATCAAATCTCAATGGATTAACATTTATCCCCCCGCTTTTTTAACCGTCCAGCCCTGCTTCTGTAATTCCGCAACCAGGGTGTCGCGGTGTTCACCCTGAATCTCGATGA
>JAABXR010000031.1:0-191 GCA_011776225.1 Phycisphaerae bacterium | reverse complement strand
TTGCCTTTGCGGCCGGCAGTCGAGCGGCTGACCCGGACAACTCCGTCACTTTCCGGTGCCGACGGAGTCTCTTTGCAGCGGCACTTGTTTAACGGTTTTTTGCATCTGGGGCAGTTTTTACCGAGTTCGTCAGAATAGACCAGCCTGCTGTTTGACATCTTCCTCCCTCCTTTTAAAAGTTACGCACCAGC
>JAABXR010000392.1:1178-1349 GCA_011776225.1 Phycisphaerae bacterium | reverse complement strand
GAAGGTAACAGTGAAAAGGCAAAAGTAAGAAGTGTTGAAGGAGGGATTATCGGTTGAGGTAGTATAAGCGCAAAATCTTTAATTCTTCGTAAGGCACCTGCTCGTTGAGCGCTTCGAATACCGGGCGTAAACGCTGGGTCCCCTCTTTATCAAAAATGCGAATTATTTGTT
>JAABXR010000392.1:725-1026 GCA_011776225.1 Phycisphaerae bacterium | reverse complement strand
CTTAAAGGATAGCCAGCCTGATAATATCTGTAGATATGATCCAGAATCGTTTGTTGCGTTACGCCATAGGTCCTGGCCAGTTCATCCACAGATTTGCCGGCGTTAAAAGCATCCCCCACTGCAAAGTAACGGGGCAGTGATGATGAAGCCCGGGGATGGTTTTGAGACGGCGCCTCATTCGTTTCATCAAGACGTTCCGAAATGTTCTTTTCCCGACAATATGCACGGATGATTTTCAAAAAGATGGTGCCGTATTTTTCCATTTTGCTGACGCCGACTCCGTGCATTTGCAACAGCCCTC
>JAABXR010000392.1:247-688 GCA_011776225.1 Phycisphaerae bacterium | reverse complement strand
AATTTTATCGTAATCGTGATGGGTATCCTTGCCCCTGGCATACTCAACTTGCTCCTCAAGCAGCATACCGTAAACTTTTTTGTTTCCGGCCATCACTTCTGCTGCCTCTTTCGTCAATTTCAGACTTCCGTATTGGGTATCCTTCATCAACAAACCCTGACGCAGAAATTGTCGTGCCAGGTGAGACCATTGTTTTTTAGAGAATTCTTTACCAATACCATAAGTAGAAAGATTGTGATGGCTAAACTTTAAGATTTTTTGCGAATTGGACCCGCGCAACACATCAATGATGTGAGCGCTGCCAAAAATTTGATTAGTGCGATAAACACAGGAGAGCAACTTCTGAGCCGGCACGGTCAGATCAACGCGCTCTTGTGCTTCGGCAGTGCAATTATCACACAACTCGCAATTGTCTTTTGAGTACTCCTCTCCGAAATAGCG
>JAABXR010000392.1:0-199 GCA_011776225.1 Phycisphaerae bacterium | reverse complement strand
AAGTATTTGATTTTACGGGTATCGCCGTAGCTGTACAGCAAAAGACAATCGGCACGCAAGCCATCGCGTCCGGCCCGCCCGATTTCCTGATAATACGACTCGATGCTCTTGGGAAGATCGGCGTGGAGAATGAATCGCACATTGGGCTTATTGATGCCCATCCCAAAGGCAATGGTGGCAACAATGATTTGCACTTCAT
>JAABXR010000183.1:817-1987 GCA_011776225.1 Phycisphaerae bacterium | reverse complement strand
AGTAAACCACGCTTATTTTAGGTTCTAGTTGTGTTAAAACCTTGCGTCACCTGGCGTAGACAAATGGCACAACTATTTAAGGTAAGGCAGCGCCTCACCAGGACATACCAGTGCAGGAATAGCGGAGCGAGATGAAGGGATTTAATTCTCTGGTTTTTGTCCCACGGCTAACAGGTGAGCACTAAGCGCACGAATGGCAGGCTCTTGCTCCAGTACACGTGCAATCCACAGTATTTCCTCTCGACGTTCGGAATCATGCCATCGCCGCTCAAAGTCGGACAACAACCAAGCCGGACCCTCCAGACCAATCACCCGAACATCCTGGAAGCCTGCCTCCAGGACCTCTTCCTCAAGTTCGACCGGGCGATGAAAATAAGCGGTGGTAAAATAGTCCAGCCGGCCTGTATCATTCCGGTGGACGCCACTGTGCAAATCCCGCTCTACGATGCGCGTGAAGTCGGGATCGGAAAGCAGATTTCGAAACAGGCCATCCAGAGCAGAGGCAAATCGAGAAATCGCTGCGACAATTACGATGCCACCAGGTGAGAGAATCCGTAAGGCCTCACGCAGACAGGCAAGCCGGTGATCTCGATTAGTTAAATGGTAGAGGGGACCCAGTTCCAAAATGACGTCTGCAAAGCAATCCTCAGCTTCAAGGGCCCGTGCATCTCCTATTCTGCAACTTGCCAGAGGCAGGGTTGCCTTTTCACTTCGTAATCTCGCTTCATTTACCAAATCCGCCACCGGATCGATGAGATGGACTTCATACCCAAGACTCGCAAGCCAGAGTGCATAGGGCCCGGTTCCGCCACCCACATCAAGAATGCGTGCCGGCGGTGCGGGAATTGTATGCCGAATAACTTCTTTCGTTCTGGCAAACTCCAGCTTAAAAGGACCGGTCTGAAGCCGTGTGGCTTCCGGGGCCTTCTTGTAGTAGGCCAATATCTCCGGTCTAAGTGTGTCTGGCGATTTGCTCATCTCATTTAATGCTCTCGATTATAGCCACGGAACTCTCCCCCCGCAGGAAAAATTTTTGTCAACGCAAATCAAATCGCCACCTCGATTGCAGGAGGTGAGGTTAAGTAGTCCTTTATCGGTCATGACGGGTTTTACACGAGGCCTTGCCACTTATTAAGGTCAAGCGCCATCGAGTAGCGAACAGCTACCCCA
>JAABXR010000183.1:473-718 GCA_011776225.1 Phycisphaerae bacterium | reverse complement strand
GATGCACTTCGAATTGCTGCCATCCGTTTTCCCTGCACCAGTCCAGAGAGTGTTTGATCAGACTGGTCCCAATACCTTTGCGATGATACTTCGGATGGCGTACCAGCGAAATACAGTGATGAATGAGTGTTTCCGGCATCTTGTCGTCCTTTTTTCCCCAGCCATAAAAGCGAGTGGTTTGTGCAAATTCACGGGGAAAGAAGTTGTTGTAACCGATAACGCGATCATAGTCCCAGGCAACAAAT
>JAABXR010000183.1:0-439 GCA_011776225.1 Phycisphaerae bacterium | reverse complement strand
TCTGCAACGCATACGCCTTATCAGCTCGTGTCGACAGAGGGGAGGAAACCAAAAAGCAATGCTTGTCAACACCGGGTCGAAAAATATTTAGAACCTGGATGATTAATCAACTGCCAGCTTTCCCTGGCGCGGTATCCATAAACTGTTTTATGCTTATTTTCAAAACTGAATAAACGGTGTTCTTTCGGACCCGCTCATGTCACTAACAAAAAGTTCTCCAGAATCTACAACATAATTGATCCAATTACAAAAGAATTAATGCCGCCAATCCTGTTGTTCATCCGCACATTCCCGGCTTATTAACCGCCATCCATCATCCCTCCGTTGAGTTTCCCCTTCCGCTTACTCTATAAACATAAATCCGCCCCCCTACGAACGTTATTTGCATTCAGCTAAATTTAGCCTCGTTACCGCTGCCTTATTAAACACGGAACACTCA
>JAABXR010000046.1:808-1151 GCA_011776225.1 Phycisphaerae bacterium | reverse complement strand
TCGAAGCATCACTAGGTTGGATCTTGAAATGGCCTTCAACCAAGACACGGCCCTCTTCATCTGGTACAACCCTTACTTGTGTGGACGACATCGAAAGTACTGTTCGCCGGTCCGATTTAAAAAAGATCTTATCCTCATCGTTTCGATGGAGCCAACTTTTCCCTGGTATTGCTCCAGAGAGTCTTAATTCGACAGATGCATTACCTCTTGTGATCGGTTCAGCTAGGGAAATAAGATATTTCTCTCTACGATCTATATATATCTTCGCCAATTGTAGGCATCCTCCGAGAAAAATCAGGACAATTGGAATCCATTGCAGTAAGTTATTTATCTTACGGAGCAA
>JAABXR010000046.1:509-777 GCA_011776225.1 Phycisphaerae bacterium | reverse complement strand
CTGCCATGGAATAAGTAGAAATGTTATGGCTAATTATTTATATTTATTTAATTAAGCGCGCCAAGGTCTGGCAAATACTTTTTACAGAAAGAAAGAATTGCCTCAATAAAAGGCAAGGAGAAAATGGGGTGGGGGGATAGGGGCGTGTTTTGGTAACGGAAAATGGACGGGGCTTTGCCGCAGAACAGAACCGATGCAAAGGGTTTGTCCGGCTGGAGCCCAAAGTGGTTTTGACTGACAAAAGGACAGGCGGTCAAAGCCCCTTGGT
>JAABXR010000046.1:0-419 GCA_011776225.1 Phycisphaerae bacterium | reverse complement strand
AAGACTAATCATCCTTTGTCTTAAAACCAATTCGTCGTTTGGGTTTTTCTTCTTCTTTCATGAGCTGGCGGATAGCCTCGAACACGATTTTAAACTGCTCATCGTACTTCTTCTCCATGTCCAGAATTTTCTGCATCAAGCCCTTATGCGAGGCAAGCATCTGACGCATCCGCACGAAGGCCCGCATAATCTCGATATTCACCAAAACCGCCCGCTCACTGTTCAGTACACTTGAAAGCATAGCCACGCCCTGTTCGGTAAAAGCATAGGGTGGCGTTCGTCGCCCACCCCAACTTGCTATCGCAAATTGCGATTTCAAGTTTTCAAATTCTTTGCGAGTGAGCTGAAACATAAAATCCCCTGGGAATCGTTTGATGTTGCGCTTAACTGCTTCGTTAAGTCTACCAGTGGTAACATTA
>JAABXR010000055.1:871-1104 GCA_011776225.1 Phycisphaerae bacterium | reverse complement strand
GGTGTTAGAAGTGCTCTGGTGTTATGGTGTTTTAGTAAGGGGAATGGGCATTTTTCTAATCTCGCTCCAAAATTCTATTTTGGAGCGTACTAATAGAGGAAACTGAGTTTCGTCTATTGTTTCCGTTGCTAAACAGAGTTTAGCAACGAGTATAAAGACTTTGAAGCCGGGTAGCCGCGGGCTTTACGCCCGCGCAAAAACCGCCAACTTAAGTTGTCGGCTACCAGCTACTT
>JAABXR010000055.1:266-749 GCA_011776225.1 Phycisphaerae bacterium | reverse complement strand
CTGCCTTCTGCAGGCAGGGAGCTGTTTGCTCGTTCAAAGCTCTTGCTTTGAACGTGAACTGCCTTAGAAGCTTCTATGGGGACATTTGTCATGCACCCAACACAAAAACACTTTAACACCTGAAAACTCAAATACTTAGAATCTTTACATCAGAAAGGGATACCCAGTCAGAATCTAAACCAGGAGAACCAGAGACCATAGGTATTTTACATGCCCCAACTTCAACAAAAACTTACTCGATTTGATCTGACTATCATCGTGGTGGGTTCGGTGATCGGATCGGGAATTTTTTTAACCCCGTCAGGCATTGCCGAGCAGTTACCATCTCCGCTGATGATCCTGCTCGTCTGGACAGTTGGCGGATTACTGGCCTTAACCGGTGCGCTCACCTTTGCCGAGTTGGGCTCGATGATGCCCCGCGCCGGCGGCGTCTATGTTTTTCTCACCGAAGCCTACGGGGGATTGGCGGGATTCCTTTACGGC
>JAABXR010000055.1:0-190 GCA_011776225.1 Phycisphaerae bacterium | reverse complement strand
AGTCGGGATAAAAATTGCTGCAATTACCGGGCTGATCATTTTAACCCTGGTCAATTATTTTGGGGTTAAATCAGGGGGCATATTTGCGGATATTTTTACGGTGCTGAAAGTGGTCGGCATTCTGGGCGTGATCGTGGTCGGATTTGCTCTGGGCTCCTCGGAAACGATGGAGATCACTCCCATCATACCG
>JAABXR010000326.1:898-1062 GCA_011776225.1 Phycisphaerae bacterium | reverse complement strand
AAACCCGCACCCAGGCTCAAGTTTGCTCATCATATACAGACATTATCCGTCTTGATAAGACCGGGGATAATGGGTTTATCATACGCGCCAGGTCTCGCAAACACATTTTCTCTTCATAGGTGAACAAATAGTCAGGTATACAAAGTGGCACTTTCCAGGAAGAC
>JAABXR010000326.1:234-874 GCA_011776225.1 Phycisphaerae bacterium | reverse complement strand
TTGAAAGTGGATAAGACACAGTTGCGGATGATAGGCGGCTCTGGCTTCGAAACCGATTCCTGACTGGTTTGATAATTTATGTAACCGGATTGTTAAAAGCAACAAAAAAATGGGAGGTGTGCATGCCGAAACGTAAGTTGCTGGACGAAGTCAGACAAGTGCTGCGAATCAAAAATTATAGCTACCGCACTGAGAAATCCTATCTCCGTTGGATACGCAAGTTTATTCTCTTCCACAACAAACGACATCCGCAAGACATGGCGGAGGCGGAAATCAGACAGTTCTTAAATTATCTCGCCGACAATCAAAAGGTGTCGGCTTCGACTCAGAATCAAGCCTTGAGCGCCATCCTTTTCCTCTATAAGGAAGTGCTGCAAAAGGAGATCGGGTTCGTTCAGAACATCCATTGGGCAAAGAAGCCCGTTAGGTTGCCCGTGGTTCTGACCAGTGAAGAGGCGATGAAAGTTTTGAACCATCTTGAAGGAAAATATAAACTTGCGGCCTCTTTGATGTATGGGTCGGGCTTGCGTTTGCTCGAGTGTCTGCGACTCAGGGTCAAGGATGTGGATTTCGACTATCTTCAGCTTACAGTCAGAGATGGCAAGGGTCAGAAAGATCGCAAGACCATGCTTCCCGTCAA
>JAABXR010000326.1:0-194 GCA_011776225.1 Phycisphaerae bacterium | reverse complement strand
AACCGGAAGTATCCTAACGCCGCTCACGACTGGAGATGGCAGTACGTGTTTCCAGCGTCATCGCACTTTTTTGATCCCGAAGATCAGTTACATCGCCGGCATCATCTGCATGAATCCGCAATGCAGCGCGCAGTCCGGGAAGCTGTCCGCAAATCAGGCATTACAAAGCGAGCAAGTTGCCATACCTTTCGACA
>JAABXR010000217.1:718-1044 GCA_011776225.1 Phycisphaerae bacterium | reverse complement strand
TCGCGCATTTGTAAGGAACAAGTATGTACATGAAACCCATGATTTTAACGATGCCTTCCCCCGCATATACGACATCAAACTCATCCACAAAGACACCCCGGCTAAACCCGTAGATGCGGCTAAACTCTTAGAACCGAACTCTACGCGGTATTCCTTAATATTTAACGGCAAAAACAGGTTTGCATATGGAGATCAGTATAATTTCCTCGAACAAGAATACGAAGAAATCAAAAAACAGGCCCCTTACGCAGACGTAAAATCAACATCGGTTGATGGCCGGATTGCGTACGAAGTACCGAAAACATTCAATCCCGAAAACGCCTACG
>JAABXR010000217.1:412-692 GCA_011776225.1 Phycisphaerae bacterium | reverse complement strand
ACGTAGTGATCGAAACAAAAACACAACAATACTACTGGAACCTCAACGCCGATGGGAAATGACCTTCTCCAACCCAACATCGAAGCGGGGTTTATTAACTGTCTTGGCCATACTTCTCGTTCTCGGAATCGCTGGATGCATCGGCCCTAAAAAACAGATGACATCAACCCCTTCAACCTCTGCCCCGGTCGTTTCAAACTATCTTCTCCAGCAAGAGGGATGGGGAGACAAATCAACACATGGAGAAAAAGTGTTGGACAAAACCTTTTACTTCGTTAGA
>JAABXR010000217.1:0-316 GCA_011776225.1 Phycisphaerae bacterium | reverse complement strand
GAGTAGACTTCGACCCGAACCTCACCTCAATCCCGGTAATATCGTCAATAGTTATGAATCAGGTTAAGGACAACACTAAAAAACAATTCCAAAACCAGATGAAGAACGCCGGACTCGTAAATATCCACGAAACCAATAGGTACACAATAACTGTCAACACCGGAGAGACTGCTCAAGTACACGAATATTCCGCTAATTACCGATTCAGCAATATCGAGGTTCCGGTCACGAAAAGTAAAACAATAACGATCAAAGGAGACACGTTAACAGTCAATGGAATCTTGGCCATATGGCAACACGACACCGATGTAATGGC
>JAABXR010000407.1:4560-4718 GCA_011776225.1 Phycisphaerae bacterium | reverse complement strand
CAGAACAACACAACTTATACTTAGTGACTGAACGAAAACTCGTTGGTGTAATTCCTTCCTGCATTGTTTCCGCATAAAGAATGCGGGCACAACCTTGTGTCGGAATTTCCTGGAATTAGGCAGGAGATTCCCGAATAAAAGATCTCTACGAATGACAG
>JAABXR010000407.1:4206-4428 GCA_011776225.1 Phycisphaerae bacterium | reverse complement strand
CGGTTCAGAAAATATCATTTCCAGCTTTTTTCTAAACTGTGGCTGGGCAATATTCACAGCCCGGTTTTCGGTGCTGTACGTATGGATATTGTGCAGAATGCCATCGTTATTGAGAACATGCAGGGGTGTATTCACGGGAAGAATGAGCACGTGGGGTCGATATTCACAGCCAGTCTGATCGAGAATATACGGGTCTTCCTGAAATTTTACATCTTTCCCGGC
>JAABXR010000407.1:3799-4099 GCA_011776225.1 Phycisphaerae bacterium | reverse complement strand
ATGGGATTCTTTACCGCAGACAACTACATCTTTCACAACCAGCAGTTTCTTAGGTGTTGGCCTTTCTCCGGCAAAAAGGACTCTCCCGCTAATTTTCCCCGAGGTTGAGTCCAGCCCTTTGATATTGGTGAGAGCCGGTTTTTCTGCCAAATCCTGCGTCTGAGAGTGTGCAGTAGAATTGCGCTTTTCCTCGCAACCTATTCCAAGGGAACTTGCGATAACGGCTCCCACCAATATCGAATGACAAATGCGGTGCATGTTCAATTGCCTTGCCTTGTCGGCGTGCTCGGAGGAATCGGT
>JAABXR010000407.1:0-3762 GCA_011776225.1 Phycisphaerae bacterium | reverse complement strand
ATCGCTTTAACCTCGTTATCCGTTAAGTGCTTATAGGCATAGTAGGGCATCGGCGGCAGAATATACCGACCATTGGGCTGGCCTTGATGTTTTCCTGTTCGCATGGCTTGTACGAATGCCCCTTCGGTCCATTCGCCGAGACCGGTGGCTTTGTCTGGCGTCAGATTGGTGGCGAAACTCACGCCCCAGGGACCGGCCCATGCTGTCAGCAATGGACTGGCCAGTGTGACGCTACCCCGCTGCGCATCTTCCGGAGACCAGGTTGGATAGATTGCTTCGGCCGGATGACCCGAAAGTCGACGAGTGGTATCCGGGACCAGAATCCCACCTTGAGCCAGAACGGGCATGCCATTAGCATTCAGCATTTTGGGCGAATGGCAGGTATCGCAATCGAGAATGTTGACCAGGTGCTCACCTTTTTCGACCGGATCGGCTTGTTTCTGACAGCCTAAAGCAGTTGCTACCAAAAAAGTAAAAACCGTGATACCAAGAAAGCCTTTCATAGTTCTCCTCCTAAAATAATAAGCGTAAAATTTTTTCGCTCCCTCGCCTATTTGATTAGCCAATCATTGTTCTAATCGTGCAGTGTAATCGAGATTTAAGATCAGCTACTAAGCCACGAATTCGGCAACCATCTTTTCAAACTACACCATTTTATTGAGAAATGCTACAAGAAAAATCGGACTGGTCAACTCGATCGCACGGGCACGCACGAGAAGATGGAACGGGCGGAGGCGGAAGGAAAGTGACGAGAAGATTTCTATCGGACTGAATTTTGAAGTGGCGAGCTCCGGCCGGAATTGGAACCCAACCGGAATCAGCAAAGGCTTCTACTTCAGAATCGGCATCACCACATCCCACTTGCAAGACGTCAAACCCGAACTACCGGGCGGAGCCACCACTGTTTTCAGTGCTTTATCCTTTATTGCTAAGCTTCATCTACCCAAATAACCAGCCTAATGACCTGGCTCGATATTCTGGTTCACATGGAAGAAATTATCCGGGTCGTACTTGGCTTTAATCTTTTGCAGACGCTCGTAATTACCACCGTATGTGGCCTGAATCCGATCTTTGCCCTCTTCCATCATGAAATTGATATACGAAGCGCCGGCCGAATGGGGATGCAGCGCTTGCCAATAGTCGCGAGCCCATTTGGTCATGCGCTCATTGTTGGCCGGATCAGGATCCACGCCAGCGATGACCATAGACCAGTTGGCGTCGCGAAAGCCCCACGCGGTCTCGTCCTTACCGGTGCGGTGTACGGCGCCATCGATAGGATACAGATGCATCGTGGACGGTGGAGTCGGCACCTGGGCAAAGCGGCAATGTTGCGCGATTGCCTCATCGGAAAGCTCGCGCACGAAATCACCCTTCCAATACCACTGGTAGCCAGGCGGATAGAGGCCGTCAAACAAGCTTTGCAGGGCCGGATATGGCACAGGCCCAACATGCTCGAACAGCGGTTCAGCGACATCCCTGGCTTGCTGGATGATATCATCAAACTGTTCTTCGGGTCCGGTATAACACCATAGCAACCCACAAACCTTCTCTCCGTGGATCGCTTCCGGGAAGTGATCGCTTGCAGGAACCTCAGCAATTAAATAGAAAGCATAAATGTCCTCGGAAGCTTTGGGTAACCAGTCACGGTACCATTTAAGCGTCGGCTCGAGCTTTTCGACTGGCCAGAACAACGGACCGGCGATAACCTTGCTTACAGGATGCAGTCGGAATTCAAATGAAGTGACCACCCCGAAGTTGCCGCCGCCTCCTCGCAGCGCCCAGAACAGGTCCGGGTTTTCGTCCTTGCTGGCAGAGATCAGCCGTCCATCAGCCAGAACTACATCGGCACTAAGCAGATTATCGATGGTGAGACCATACCTGCGCGTTAGATAGCCGTGACCGCCGCCCAGGGTCAGGCCACTAACGCCGGTCGTGGAGATGATGCCACTGACCGTTGCCAGACCAAACGCATGCGTGGCGTGGTCGACATCTCCCCAGGTGCACCCCGGCTGCACACGCACGGTTTTGTTTTTGGGATCGACCCGAAGGCCCTTCATTTCGGAAAGGTCGATGACCAGGCCGTCATCAACCAGGGCGAGGCCGGGACCATTGTGGCCACCGCTCCGAATCGCCGTATCCAGGTCATGTTCGCGGCCAAATTTTACAGCGGCAATAACATCTGCAACATTGGCACATTGGGCAATAAAGCGCGGCCGCTTATCGATCATCGCATTGTAAATCGCCCGCACCTCATCGTAGTCTGAATCTTGCGGCTGAACCAACCGCCCGCGAAGGCTTTCCGCAAATCGTTGAATTGTCGTTTTATCCATCATGCGTTTCTCCTTCAGGTTTGTGATGAATTGAAAAATCGCAATAACAGTTGTTCCCATCGACTGCTAATATAACCTAAAGGAAGCCCATATTCTAACACATCTGATTCAAAGAATAGAAGATTTGGTTCAAATTAAAGGGGACAAACAGGGGAGCTTAATAAGTAAGAAAGAGAAGAATCAGTCTATAGCACTTGCATAATCCGAAGGCAGGACGCCAAAGCGTTTTTGAAAACACTTTGAAAAGTAGGACGGGCTACTGAAACCGGCTTCAAAAGCGATTTGCGAAATATTATCCTGCTGCCTTTCGATCAATTCGATTGCTTTTCTTAATCTGAATTCTCTGACAAATTCATTCGGGGAACGGCCGGTCAAGGACGTAATTTTGCGGTATAATTGTGACCGACTCAAACCCATTAGCTTACTGAAGTCATCGACATGAAACGCTTCTTCGTTCCAAACCCGCTCCATAATGTCCATCAATCGGTTCAAGAATTTTTCTTGCATGGGATTTAGCGTTTGTACCTCACCTTCATCTGATGAAATCCCTAAACTCTTCTGTATATAATGATCTTTAACCGTCGATGCCGCCACGATCTGACCTCCGTCGGCGATATAACATGCGCGTTGTGCCAATTGAATGGTCTCTCCAAAAAGAGCATCTCGATCGGTTACTGGCACGCCCGCACTCAAGCCAATTGCCACCTGAATCTTAGCACCAGAACTTTGGCTATTATAGACTTCAAAACGTTTGTTTTTGTATGTCGATAGCACATTCCAAACAGTTAGAAACTGAGTCAAAAGAAGACAAAAACCCGCCGCGGCTCTGCTTTATTTCTCGGCCATTATGTTGCTTAAATGCTTCTTGAATAATGTTATTGTGAGTCCTGAAATAGTCCAGGCCCTCACTCCCCGCTAATCTCGAGGTCATTAAAGCAGCGTCTTTTAACTCAGTAATCAGGATGGCTCGGAAAGCCGGATCTTCGATAATTAGAAGACCAGGATCTTCAGCGGTTCCAGAGGTTTCCGGATCTTCAATTCTGCCTAAAAAAGCCTCAACCACGTTGCTTTCAACTTCTATTATTTGATTTGGAATTAATCCATGTGAATGCTCGTGCAATTTTTCGACGGCCTTTTTATCTGGAGCCTCAATCAAGCAAAAGGCAATTCCTCTCTTTTCATCATACCAGTATGTCAATGCCCGACAATCATGCTTGTGCTGAATTTCAAGGTCTTGTTTATGCGCTTCTGCAACATCCATGGCAGTTAAACCCGGAACATCATGACGATCCATAAAAATTGGCATTTCTTATCCTTTGTTTCATGCACCTGACAAAACTCTGCATCGTCAGCTCACATAATGACACTCAGCCCGATCCTGCCGCGCTCGGCATCCACGTTCAGGATTTTGACATCGATGACATCGCCGACG
>JAABXR010000280.1:1074-1244 GCA_011776225.1 Phycisphaerae bacterium | reverse complement strand
TGCGGATGCCGGCGACGACGTCCTCGCCCTGGGCGTTCATGAGTAACTCGCCGTAGAAGAGGTTCTCGCCGGTATTGGGGTCGCGCGTGAAGCATACGCCGGTGCCGGACTTCTCGCCCATGTTGCCAAAGACCATCTGCACTACGTTTACGGCGGTGCCAAGCAGCCCC
>JAABXR010000280.1:677-953 GCA_011776225.1 Phycisphaerae bacterium | reverse complement strand
ACGTCCGTGTCGAGGACGCTTACCGTTCTGACCTTGAGCCTTGCCCTGGTCTTTCTCTCTTTTATGTCCTCGAACTCGTCCTCGAAGCGCTCCTTGTCGATACCCTTGGCGGTTGCGCCGTACATGGTTATAAAGCGACGGTAGGCATCGAGTGCGAATCGCCTGTTGGATGTCTTTTGAGCAAGCCCCTCGACCGATTCGTCGTTTAGCCCGAGGTTGAGTATTGTCTCCATCATACCCGGCATTGACTTGGCCGCCCCGGACCTGACGCTTACA
>JAABXR010000280.1:0-670 GCA_011776225.1 Phycisphaerae bacterium | reverse complement strand
GATTGTAAAACCGCCGGGAACGGGAAGCCCTATGTTTGTCATCTCGGCAAGCCCGGCACCCTTGCCGCCGAGCAGCTCTTTCATCTTGCCTTTGCCCTCGGCCTTGCCTCCTCCGAAGAAGTAAACAAGCTTTTTCTTCGCCATACAATCCTCCGGATATTATTTTACGGGACCACCTGATACGCATAAAGACTGCAAAAGCAGGCAGTAAGGCCGCTTGCGCACACGCTCTTCAAGGCCCGTTTTTAGAGAAGCCTACCAGAATTTTACGGAAATGTCATCAAATAATTGCAAAAATTTCTTAAAAAACCGCATATGCCACCTGGTTTCTTTGCTCGAAGCTTTATTTAAGGGTCCGAGGACGTAACACCCCGCCATTGAAGGCGCCGCCGCCTTCAATTCCTTTTTAAATTCCCTTTTTTTTAAATTCCTTTAAAGACCGCCTTTGAATTCCCCACGGAGCCTCCCACATCGGACACCAATCGTAACAAAAGAAACTCTTCAAAAGCCCCTACCCCCTTGACAAAACTGGTATTTTTGTGATATATTATTAAAGTTTAACCCAAAGACACGTTGAGGTATAGGCCATGACCAAGACAAACACCAGGACAAAGAAGAAGACAAAGAACAAGCTGAGCAAGAGCAACAACAATAACGATATAATAGCCCT
>JAABXR010000152.1 GCA_011776225.1 Phycisphaerae bacterium | reverse complement strand
ATCGTCACTTTCCGGGTCACAAAATGCAGGCTTCTGCGGGGACTTTCATGGTTGAACAAGATGCCGCTACAGGCGAACAGACCATAGGACTGGCGGTACGTTTCGACCATTAAATGGGCGTACAGCTTGGCCACGCCGTAGGGGTTGTTGGCCAGGACGGGAGTCGTCTCGTCAATCACTTCTTGCTGCAGGCCGCCATATATTTCCCGGCTGGTGGCCTGATAGAAGCGCGCCTCCGGTTTGAGTTTTCTCACGGCCTCCAGAACTCTGACCGGCCCTAAAGCGGTGATCTCCCCGGTGACAATCGGCTGCCGCCAACTATCGGCCGGCACAGATTGAGCGGCCAGATTGTAAATCTCGCCGGGTTGGTAGGCGGCAATGATGTGTTCGAGGGTGTTGGCATCGATCAAATCGCCGTATTCCAGGCTGATTTTTCCCGTCAGGTGCTCAATATTTTCATAATGATAATGTGTTGACCTTCTGGCCAGGCCGACAACTTTATACCCTTTTTCCAACAGGAACTCAGCCAGGTAGGAGCCATCCTGTCCGGTGATACCGGTAATCAAGGCGATTCGGTGATTGGCCATCGTTTCTCCCCGCGAATACAGTTATACCAAAAAGTTCGACCTGTGCAGTTAGTTTGTCGTCCGAAAGCTGTGCCCCCCATTTTTTGAAAATTAAAACAACTTGGCACTTTTCGGCGAGGTTGAACAGCCCTAACTGCACAGGTAGACAAAGTTTATCACCCCTTCCCTCATTCTTTAAGGGCGGTTTGACTTATTTTTGCCCTTCAACTCTCCTGGATTTCGCCTAAGCCAGCCTGATAACATCAGTGGCATTTGTTGATTTGTGCTATTTGTGATAGAAAATAGGGCTGACGCCGTTGAAGAGATGAGGTAAAAAGCAGCAACGAATTTCGCGAATTAACACGAATTATTTATCATAATTGTAATGGTCCAAGATTAGTTGCAGTGACATAAAACTAATTGGACGCAGATGAACGCAGATTTTCAGGATATCTGTTGTTCAATCTGCGTTCATCTGCGAAAATCTGCGTCCCATTTCTTTGCAGCTTATTCTGAACCACTACAAATTATTTATCATAATTAGGGTAATTCGTGTAATTCGTTGCAAAAAACATTCTCAAAGATCTCAACTGCGTAACTTCTAAGAAAGTTAGGCAAATTCTTGTATAACAAGACGAAAAGGAGAATCAATGGACATTCAAACCGTAAAACAAACCTTACGGGGGCCGATGATCCCCGTTATTACTTATCTCAATGACGATTTGAGCGTTGATGTGGCGGGGATCAAGGCCGAGGTTCGTTATTTAGTCGAACATGGTATCATCACCGGCCAGGGCGTCCTACTGGCAGTTGGCGCCGGCGGCGATTTCAGTATGCTGAGTTTAGAGGAGCGCAAGGCCGCGGCCC
>JAABXR010000341.1 GCA_011776225.1 Phycisphaerae bacterium | reverse complement strand
CGTTTACGCTGTCCCCTGTCCGGCCACTGGATTTCGTCCCCCATACGTGTAAAGTTAAGCAGTATAAGTTGCCAAAAGTTGAAAAGCGCGTGGTCGCACTTGCGATCGTTCCATTTGGCAACATGATAAAGCACGCTCTAGAGCCATAAAAGCATGACGTAAGAGGATGGGTCTGGCGATTGAATTGGCAAATTGCCAAGCCAGACCCCTAATGGTTGGTATAGCTTGACGCAATGAGCGTTGTGGATTAGCCCAACAACTGACTAAAAGCAACCAATGGGTAACAATTGCCCCAATCAATTTAGCGTACAACTCACATAGAATACGGTCAGGGTTTTGGCTACGCCATTTATCAATCTGCAAGTCACTTTTCCACAACTTGAACAAAAGCTCAATCTGCCAACGCAATCGTCCTAAGGCCAACACTGCCTCTACAGTGACCATGATGGGGGGGACGTTGGTAATGTAAATCGTCCAATGGGCCAGTGCCCAGGCTTTTTGTGAAACGGACTGTTGCCTATGGCGTGCTTCCTCTTCAAGACGTTGACGACGTTGCTGAACAACAGCTGCAGGCACACGCTCAGCGACTAAACGACAAGGTAATTGCTTGCTTTTACCTAAACGTATTTCATGATCAATGGTCTGCCCAACTTGCTGCGGCAACCAGTTTTCCAGATCAACCAGATGTCCTTGCTCATCACAGATATATGTGCCGTGTTTGTAGCGTGTGAGCCAATATGATCCCATTAATCCCACTTGCTCAAGGGCATCCAGACTGAAATAGCCCAGGTCTTCGATTCGTAGACTCCCGGCTTCCATCGGTTCTTGATGAGCAATTGATTGGCTGTCATGTTGTCGGGCATCTGTCAAGTCCAATGTTTCTAAACAACCTTTTAGCATGTCCAATTTCACTGAAACTTTTAGTGCTGCATTGCTTGCGCCTTCTGAGCCACCACTTCCTTGCCATACTTCTGACAAGGTGTCCGGTAATGTCACAATCGTACTATCCACTAAATAGACACGCTTGAAACGCTGAAGGAGCTTGGTCGGTACTGGGTTTGCTTCAACCATCACTGCCAAACACTTCTCTAGAACAGCTCTCAGAAACCAACTGGCTTGGGGCGTGAAACGATCTTGCAGCCCTTGCCTGGTGATGGGAGTACCTGCATTACCTATGCTTTGGCTCAATCCGGCTAGGCTCATTTGTGGATCACTTATCCAGCCAAACACTAGACCTTTCACAAAACTTGCCCCTGTCAACTTGCGCTCACGTTCCATAAATCCGACTTCCCAGGCCAATTGATTTGCGCCCTCA
>JAABXR010000383.1:977-1203 GCA_011776225.1 Phycisphaerae bacterium | reverse complement strand
ATAGCCGACACGGGCGACGGCAATGCCAAGCATCTTTAGCTCGGCGCCCGCGCCCCATTCCCAGATGTTGTCATCGGAATTCAAAATGTTTTGGTACTCAAAAGAAAGAAGCATCTCAGCTACGGGAAGATCGGTATCCGAGCTGGTTTTCTGCGAAGCAAATTCGTAAGCTACACCCAGCCGCAATAGATGCGGCAACGGGTCCCCCTGTCCTTCGATGAACTCG
>JAABXR010000383.1:624-928 GCA_011776225.1 Phycisphaerae bacterium | reverse complement strand
CTTGCAAGAGGGACTTCAGAGTGATGCCAGCCGATAAACCTCCGGTAAGCTGATGGGCATAGGAAATACCGGCAACATAACTAAAGCTCTTCACAGTGCTAAACTCATCCTCTGTCACCACAACTTGTCTCCCGAGATCGAAGTAATTAAAACTCGCACCGATGCCGGAGCGGGAAGTGATGCTGTAAAGCACTGAAAAGTATTCGAAGTTAAACCTGTCGGATACCAGACTCGGTCGATGGCTAAAGGCCATTTGCAGACCGGCGGCGCTAGCCACACTTGCCGGATTCCAATAGATACCATG
>JAABXR010000383.1:0-616 GCA_011776225.1 Phycisphaerae bacterium | reverse complement strand
AGGGATTGCAGGATGAAAGATGCTGATGTGTTTTGGGCATAGCCAGAAGTTGAAAATTCATTTAATATCAAGATTATCAACAAGAACAGGTTTTTAAGCATAGTAGGTTGTTTATTTCGGTCCATGCTAATCACCTCTTTTCTACTAGGCAGGGCTAATCCACATTTGCCCGTCCAATGCCACGAGCGATCCAACTCCCAACTGCAGCAAACGTTATAACTCCCAAAGAAACAATAACCGTCTTCTTTGCATCAAATCGGTTAACCTCAATAACATCAATATCATCTAATGGAATCTTGATTTCCTTGTTTCGCCTTTTTCCCATCAAATATTCATCTTCTAGCTTCGGATTCTTGACCGCTAAAAACGATTTGCCCAGATATTGTTTGCCTGGCTTTAAATGCACATAGACTATGTCCATATAGCTTTTTATTTCTGGAGTATCTGCCGGGATGGGTATTCGTTTAACGCAAGCTAAATTTGTCAAGAACAAAATAGCGACTAAACTAGTTATCGCAGTCTCCACAAAGCAACTTGTTCTTTTCATGTGCTCCTCCGTAACCAGTGCTTTACGCATCAGACAATCGAGCAATGTCGGCAAGGGTTGAAAAACTCT
>JAABXR010000303.1:762-1767 GCA_011776225.1 Phycisphaerae bacterium | reverse complement strand
ATAAGAAGGTCGCGGCCGATCTCGGTTCCGTTCATATTAAGCAATTTGTTGAAGCTACTGCCGTCCATTTCGAGCTGGCCGCCGATTTTGGCAGCCGTCAGTTCGACTTCGTTGAAGGTGGCTTTTTGGCTCATAAAGAGGTTCTGGCTAACCTCGGTTGCGTTCAGAGTGAGCAGGCTGTCAAAAGTGCTGCCATCCATTTCGAGCTGGCCACCGATTCTGGCGGCCGTCAGGTCGACCATACCCGCGATTTTGGCGTGTGTCAGAAAGACATGGCTATCAAGCACAGCCCCATTAAGATCGATGGCTCCGCTGAGCCAGGAGCTCTCAAGCGAAAACCAGCCGTTGAGGTGCAGATTCATCAGCTTCAACGAACCATAGAACCGACAGTGTTCTAACCATAACTGCCGCTCAAGCCGGGCATGCTGAAGGTCGACCGTTTCCTCGAAGCACGCCCCGTTTATACGCACTCCTTTAAACGGTGTAACGCAGCGAAAGCTCTCTTCAGTAAGAATGGTCAACAGGAACGCTTGTGACAATCGGCGATCCTTTTGCTCGTCATCCCAACCATTCGGCTCTTTGGGATCGAGTGCTTCGTCGTAGCGCTGGTGGAAATCCGCGATACGGCCTGCCCGGATCTCCCCCCATGCCCACCGTTCAGCCTCAGACCATTGTTCCGGGATTTGCGGCTCTGTCAACATCTCACCCCCGTTTTGTTTTTGTAAAACAAAAGAATGCGAGCATTTAATTTCCCCTTGTGTGTCAGTAAGCAGATGAATTTGATTTGGCCTAATTTGTGGCGAAAGGATTTGTTGAGAACTGATTAATGTTTAATGACAAGCTAATCCTCTTACCATTATCTGTTTGCCAATAACAAACTAACCTAATAAATTACTTAATAGAAGGCATGTTCGCTAATAAAAAATACTAATCGTTGCTTAACGTATTACAGAGTGGTTACTATGTGAGAGACACAGAGAACGCAGAGGTTCGCAGAGTTGTTAT
>JAABXR010000303.1:339-720 GCA_011776225.1 Phycisphaerae bacterium | reverse complement strand
CAGGTGGCTTCTGGCAAACTTTGGCGGTCAATCATCATCCCACCGGGACAAGCCCTGTGGAGATGATTTTGTGCTTCTTCTCGTGTTTGGCTACTAATCTTCATTCCGCCACATCGTGGCGGAGATGGTCTTCGTTCTTCGTTGCTTTTAGCCTCCGCAGGGCACGTCCCTGCGGAGCGGTGATTGGCAGCAAAAAACTGGGCAATATGCAATCACAGTGACCGTGGGGCTTGTCCCCACGGAGCATTGAGTTAAGGCAAAAGCCTTAATTCACCGCCAGGACAGCTCTGGCGGAGAGGTTTTCTCATGCTCTCTTCTTCCACAAATTTATAAACTATTTCGGACAATTTAGCTCTTTTCACCCGCTAGTGAAGTTTTCAT
>JAABXR010000303.1:0-251 GCA_011776225.1 Phycisphaerae bacterium | reverse complement strand
GATATTTACTGATGTAAGGAGGAGAATCTACTCCGGTGACCATTAATTTTTATATTCCTTTTCATTGGAAAATTACATGGTGGTGAGCAAATAGTGCCACATATGAAAATAATCAAATTCGAGCTTCACCTGAACAATGTTCCTACCTATAGGAATTTAAATGTTCCTATGTGTAGGAATAAGAATTATTTGCAGTCGAATATGATATTACTTTGTTAGCTGAGACATTAATCATGGATAAAACAGCCTTA
>JAABXR010000202.1 GCA_011776225.1 Phycisphaerae bacterium | reverse complement strand
AAGCCGAAACCAGCGAGTATGAAGGAAATAAATTTGAATTGGGACCAATTTTTCATATCAATACAACCTAATCTGCTTAAGTTAGTACTCGGCTATTCAGGTAAATCCAGGGCCGGGTTTTTTGGGAAAAAATCAAACGGTCTCAGTTCAAATTCATGCCAGTTGGTGGGGAGAACCGGCCAATCCTCTGCCCTGACAACGTGGTGAAAGCCCAGCGTATACCACAGAACAATATCCGTATTTTTGATCGAACGGTCGGCGCTTGCCCAGTGTGGTAAACCGTCACCGCCTTTGCTTTGATTAGGATATAAACCCGCGGCGTATCGTTCCTTCTGCCTGAAAGGAGTAACCCAGAGATGATAATCCGTAAACCCGGCACGGCGTTGGGGAGGATCATCAGCGGTCAGCAGCGAAACTGCGTTTGCCTTCGGTTTTAATTGGAAGCTGACCGGGTAGCCTAGCGATCCTTTAACATTGGGATTAATGACTCGCCAGAGAGCCGGCTTCTCCAGATTAATTCGCAATCTTGCTGCTTGTTCGCTAGAAAGAACCTGCGAGTCAACTATCCACACACTCTTTCTGAGGCTTTTATCCGCAGTTCTCCGGGTTTTCAACCGTTCGTATAAAAAACTATTTTGCATTCCGTCAATATCCGGATCGAGACGGTAACAAAAAAAATGGTCATGATTAACCGCCAGGGTTTGCTCGGCTACCATGCGTCCGTATCGGGTTTCCTCCTCTGCTGATTCATCAGCAATTGTTCGGCTATGAACCCCTTTGACCAGATCAATACCACTGGCGCCTACCGCAATTTTGATGGACCCGTCCTGCCGAAAAATCCAGTCGAAAATATAATCGTAATTTCCGATAGCCGAAACCGAACGAAGCACAAGCTCTGTTCTTTTGCGTGATTCTTTATGTCCTGTTTCAGATTCATAGTGCCGCCAGGCAACATCTCCATAATATCGTTCATACAAACAGGCTGCCCGTTCTATCGTATAAGGTGTGCCCCAATCATCAGCAAACGTCGCATCGAAAAATTGAGCGTTGGCAGGACAATCGATTCCCGCTTCAAGGGAAGTGGCCAGTTTTCCGATTCCATATTCCCCGGCATCCAAAAAAGTTTTGTAATACCACCCTGAATCCGGGTCCATATACGGCACGAATAATTCTGACAACGAGCCCTGGTAGAGAATTTGGCGCAGGTTGCCATCATCCTCATAACAAACCGTGGAAATAACCAGTCCGGGGCGCGGGTCCATTCGAAAATGAAACCGCCATTTTTGCCACTGAACTACCCGACCATCTACAGTAAAGCCGGGGCCTTCCGGTTGCGTCATAGAAACTGTTGGTGGAGCTTTCCGCAACTCTTCAACCGAACCGGTATCCAGATCGGCTCTCGTTTGGGGAATGGGGATTACTCCGATATCCAATACCTCGATGACTCGCCACTCTCCAAGATCCACGAGTACGGTTAACCCTTCGATGGGCCGGCTCCAAAAATTTCGGCTACCGGCTGATTCATAGCTGGCGACTTTTACCAGGCGACGATTTTTTTTATATGCATCACCAAAGTAACCAACAGTATTCGGGATGCATACCACATCTCCCAGGCTGGTAATTCCCCTTCGTCGGATAGCTTTCTGCCATTCACGGTTAGACCGCACGATTCGTTGTATGCCCATCCATTCTTCACTTAATAAGAGTGAGGGTTGAGCGTTCTCGACTTGTTTCCGGGAAAGCACTTTTCTGCCGGTAATATCCACAACCGCTTCGTATACAGCTCTTTTTTGCATCACGAT
>JAABXR010000072.1:596-1744 GCA_011776225.1 Phycisphaerae bacterium | reverse complement strand
GCGTTTTAGCGTCATGGCGAGCGACTAACGCTGCTCCTCGGAGTCTGTAGACCTGGTGCATGTGCTGATGTCTTTTATGCGGAACTCGGGATATCCCGAGAGGGGGCCGGTTCGCAACCAGCTCAGGATAGGGAAATGAAAAAAAATAAGCCTATCCATGCTCTCGGGAAGTCGGACAAAGCCATAGTAGTGAAGAAGCAAATGAACAAAAAGCTTTCGAAAAATAGAGGTATTGAGGCTTTGCGGAGTTTGTGGAGCGAAGGGTTTTGGCTGCGAGAAATTCGAAACAATCTCCCGTGACTACGACTCAGAGCGTAGGGGAAGCGGCGATGGGATTGGATCGGATACGTCAAGCCGCGAAGCGTAGTAAAACAATGCGCTTCGATAATCTGCTACATCATTTAACACCAAAACTCCTACACTCAGCGTACTTTGCACTTAATCGTAAAGCGGTCTGTGGCGTAGATGATGTCACCTGGCAAGCATACGGTGGAGTAAATCTACCAAGCAAGCTGGAAGCACTTCACCAACAAATCCATGCGGGTCGATACCGTCCGCTACCCTCAAAANNCTCAAAAAGAATTTGGATTGAAAAAGATAACGGAAGTTTAAGGCCAATCGGGATCGCGAGTCTGGAAGATAAAATCGTACAGCAAGCGCTTGTTTGGATACTTCAAGAAATCTACGAAACGGAATTTAAAGGGTTTAGCTACGGTTTTCGACCAGGCCGCAGTCAGCACCATGCACTGGATGCAGTGTATATGATGCTAACCACAAAAAAGGTAAGTTGGGTATTGGATGCTGACATAAAAGGGTGTTACGACAATATCGACCATGAATGGTTGATGCTGTTTCTGTCGGAACGGATAGCAGATAAAAGAGTGTTGGAGCTTTGTGTGCGAATGCTTCACGCAGGAACTCAAGAGAATGGAGCTAAGGAAAAGACATTGCGAGGAGTGCCGCAAGGCGCAGTAAACTCGCCGTTCTTTGCAAACATATTCCTGCACTATGTTCTCGACCTTTGGGTTGACGACTGGAGGAAGAGAAACGCCAGAGGCGATTGCTACATCGTGCGTTATGCGGATGATTTCGTCATTGGGTTTCAGTACCGAAGTGATGGAGAGGCACTTCACAAAGCATTAGGTAGC
>JAABXR010000072.1:304-526 GCA_011776225.1 Phycisphaerae bacterium | reverse complement strand
TATGCAGTGAGAAGCGAAGCGACAAAAGTTTTAGGGTACGTCGAGTCACCCAAAAATCCAAACTACACAAGAAAATACGAGAAGTACGACGAAATCTTATGAAAGTGAGAGAAACACCCTTGAAATTTCAAATTCAATGGGTTCGCTCTCTGATTTTGGGGTATCAGAACTACTATGGTGTTCCAGGAAACTTGCATGCGTTAAGTCAGTTTCGTAAGGAAG
>JAABXR010000072.1:0-214 GCA_011776225.1 Phycisphaerae bacterium | reverse complement strand
TATTAAATCAGTCGTTCCAACAATGCGAACGGTTCATCCATATCCATCACAAAGGTTTGGTGTTTGACTCAATGCAGGAGCCGTATGCGTTAGTAGCGCACGTACGGATCTGTGCCGGGGGCTTGTATTAGGGGATTATATATAACGCGTTATATATAAAATATCTATGTAAAACAAGGCTTTACGGCGACGAAAATTTGACTGTTAACTTGGG
>JAABXR010000126.1 GCA_011776225.1 Phycisphaerae bacterium | reverse complement strand
CTGCAAATATTTATTTTCAATTTGCAGTTTTTCGGCGCGTTTGCGGTCGGTAATATCCCGCAATACCATAACGATGCAGCGCCTGCCTTCGATCGTCACATGTAGCAGAGCGGTACGGCCTTCAAACCAACGCAGACCATCCGACAATTTGAGATCATATTCAAAAATTTGTGATTGGCCGGTTTCGATAGTCCGTTGAACCAAATCGAGGAAAAAGTCTGCTTGCTCACAGGGAAAAACATCATGAAAGCAACGCCCTTTCAGATCTTCCTTACGACCGTGAAGAAGCTTTTCGTGATCAGTTAAAATATCCAGGTAGTATCCCTGCTCGTTAATCACAAATACAATATCGGGCAAGGCGTGTACAATCGCACTCAGCCGTTCCTCCCGCTCACGCAGGGCGGATTCAACTTGCAGCCGCTGCATTTCCGCACCTGCCCGGGCAGCAAAAATGCGAAAGATGGCCAGGAGGCGTGCGTTGTCACCCATGGGTTTGGTATCAATAACCGCTAAATGCCCCAGTAGCGCGCCGTCAGTGTTTAATAGAGGAATCCCCAGGTAGCTAACCGCTCCGTAAAAATCCTGAGAAGTAATTTCCATTACCCGCTCGGGATAAAAAACAAGCCGACGTTCCTCGACCACTTTGCGGCAGAGCGTGGTGCTGTTAATATCATATTCAAAATCTTCGACCCATCCTCCATCAATCCAAAAAGCTAACGCCCGCAGCCGGTGCGATTCTTCCAAATATTCGGTGACCCAGGCCCCGCTGGTATTCAACGCATTGGCAAGATTCTGAACCAATGCCTTAAAGAATTCTTCCCCGGTTTCCGTAACGGTGCCTTCTAACATCCGGCGCAAAACCGAGTCTTCATCAAACTTGGGGAGTGCAGTCTTTGATGATGTTGTCATTGGGTGTCCATTCTGTAATTGATGGTTAACTGCTAGCCTTAGTCTACACAGGCGTTCTTCNNGGTGTCCATTCTGTAATTGATGGTTAACTGCTAGCCTTAGTGGTCTGTCAAATAAGTTACGAGACATAAGAGATTTCTCCCCCATAGTTGCGGGGTCGCCTGCCTGCAGCAGGCAGGAAATGACTTCTATTGCTGTCATTTTCCCAAGGGGAGCACAGTGAGAAATCTGGAAAGGTGAAAACTTTTTTAACCAACTACTTAGATATGCGATCTG
>JAABXR010000084.1:1144-1548 GCA_011776225.1 Phycisphaerae bacterium | reverse complement strand
GCGCCATTTTTAAGGCAGACAAGAAAAGCATTTCTTCTGATGAGATATCTGCTTTAGTAGATATCGTTGTAGATAAATATAGGGATGTATATATAAATATTGCAGAAAAATCTGAACAAATAAAACAGACAATAGAACAGGAGGGAAAAAAATTCGCAAAAACACTCACAAACGGCGTTAAAGAATTTAATAAAATCCTAGAAGCAGGACATGTAAATGGGGCTCAAGCTATGACACTATTTACGACCTACGGGTTCCCTCTAGAGCTAACTCTAGAGCTGGCTCTGGAGCGGGGTGTTTCAGTTGACGTGGAGGGATTTGATAAAGAAATGAAAAAACACCAAGAATTGTCGCGCAAAGGCGCGGAGCAAAAATTCAAAGGCGGGCTTGCGGATACGAGCGAG
>JAABXR010000084.1:0-1017 GCA_011776225.1 Phycisphaerae bacterium | reverse complement strand
AGGGAGAGACGTGCTGGACAAGGTTGAAGACTATGTAAACGAGGCGATAGAAAAGAAATGTAATGTAACAATAGAGCGCATGAAAAAAGAAGAAGCGCAGGCATCAGGGGTTGAAGGAAGCTTTTGGGAAAAATATCCCGACGTGGTTGATGTGTATGTGGTAAAAGCAGACGACGGAACAGTGTATTCAAAAGAGCTGTGCGGCGGTCCGCATGTTGAGAATACGGCCGATATCAAGGGCACGTTCAAAATCAAGACAGAAGAAGCATCGTCCGCGGGCATTCGCCGGGTGAAAGGGGTGTTGGAGTAGGCGTATGGAGTATTGCGTATCGTGTATTGGGTATAAAGGGGAAAGATTATCCTGAAAGAACAGAGATATTTTCCACAAAATATTACGGGCATAACGTGGTATAATGACGACACCTATGACACCCTTCTCATTTTCTTTGCCAATCAATCGAAGGGGCACGCAGGCTTTGTTGATTGTCGATATTGGCAGTGCGAGCGTCGGAGGGGCTTTCGTTGTTGTAAAGAAGTCCGGAGGCATTCGCATTCAAGCGGCTGTGCGCGAGCCGATGGTCTTCCAAAAGACGCTTGATGCCGTGCGTTTTCGAAGTGCCATGCTCGAAGCGCTCGATCGGGTGCTTCGAGCAATTCGGCATACAACAGATGTTCGCCCTGAGGCGGTGCTCTGTGTCCTCTCTTCCCCTTGGCATATTGCACATACGGAGGAGGTATCGGAGGAGAAAAAACGCCAGTTTGTTATAACACACCGTCATCTCGAAGAACTGCTTGCCGGGCGCGCCCTTGCATTTNNAAACAAACCCCCGGGGGGAGGCGGTGGAGCTTTTTGAGACTGAAGCCCTGCGTATCAAACTGAACGGATATGAAACAACAGATCCTTACGGCGCGCTAGCACGCCGCATAGATATTGCGCTGCACGCAAGCGCCGGACCCTCAAAAACGCTCGGAGCAATTCGAAAGCATATCCAGGATACGTATAACCTTGAGCGTGTG
>JAABXR010000214.1 GCA_011776225.1 Phycisphaerae bacterium | reverse complement strand
ATTGGTGACTTGCTTTTGCTTTTGAAGCGTGTTGGTGATCAGTTGTTCAATTTTAGGATCCAGCGTAATGGCGTGTATGATTTCATTTTCATCCTGAAAAAGTTTCGCAATTGTATCGGACATTGCAAACCGTACATACTCGGTTAAAACTTCCACATTTTTGGTCATACCGGCATAATCAGCCAGGGTCTCTAAAATGGTAACCAGGTCGCGAATGGGTATGTGTTCACGCAATAAATTTTGTAACACTTTTTGAATAGCGCCGAGCCCCATTTGATCGGGAATCAGTTCTTCTACAACAGCCGGATAGTCTTTTTTCAAATTATCAAGCAATTGCTTTACCTCCTGTCGTCCCAGCAACTTGTCAGCATTCTTTCGTATCAGCTCCATTAAGTGTGTGGCCAGCACTGCCGATGTCTCCACCACTGTATAACCGGCTAATTCTGCCTCATGGCGTTGTTCCGGATCGATCCAGATTGCCGGTAATCCGAAGGCAGGTTCAACGACCTCGACACCGGAAACAGAGTCTTCAACATGGCCCGGATTCATGGCCAGGAGGCGGCCCATCATCACTTCATTGCTTGTGATTTCATTTCCGCGAATTTTCACCACATATTCATCCGGATTGAGCTGCAGGTTGTCGCGCACCCGAATTGGCGGCACAATGATTCCAAGTTCCACCGCGAGCTGTTTTCTCATCGAAGTAATGCGCTCAAATAAGTCGCCTTCTTGTTCGGCATCCACCAGGGGAATCAGGTTGTATCCGATCTCCAATTCCAGCGGATCGACCTGCAAGTAATGTTCAATGTTATCGGCCGGCGCAGGCAATTCAGCCTCTTCGGATGCTGCTTCCAGCTCTTCTTCCGCTTCTTTTTGTTGGGTTAAGGAGAAGGCTACCGCTGCAATAACCGAAGCCAGAATCAGAAACGGAATTGTTGGTAAGCCGGGTGTCAAGCTGAACATCAGCAAAGCCCCCGATGCAATAAAGAGGGCTTTGGGCTTTGCAAAAATTTGCTCCTGTAAATCGGTGCTGAGATTATCCTCGCTGGCGGCACGCGTAACCACAATCCCGGCGGAGGTGGAAACCAGGAGGGCCGGAATTTGAGACACCAAACCATCGCCAATGGTTAATAATGCATAAGTGGTTAGCGCTTCACTGATCGGCATTCCCATTTGCAACACGCCGATGATAAGACCGGCGACAATGTTTACTGAAGTAATGATTAACCCGGCAATCGCATCCCCTTTTACAAACTTGCTTGCCCCATCCATAGCGCCATAAAAGTCTGCTTCGCGGGAAATTTGGAGACGCCTTTCCCGTGCTTCGGTTTCAGTCAAAAGGCCCGCATTCAAATCCGCATCGATGCTCATTTGCTTACCGGGCATTGCATCTAATGTAAAACGGGCTGCGACTTCGGAAATCCGTCCGGCTCCTTTAACAATGACCAGAAACTGAATAATGATTAAGATCAGGAAGATAATGAAACCAACTACGTAGTTGCCCTTCACCACAAAACTCCCGAAGGCACTGATTATTTTTCCCGCGTATGCCTCTCCCAATATCAGTCGGGTGGAAGCAATGTTAAGCCCCAACCGAAAGAGGGTTAAGATTAACAGCAAACTTGGAAAGACCGATATTTCCAGCGGATTGACCAGATAAAGCGACACTAATAACAGGACCAAACCTGCCGAGATGTTCAAAGCTAACAAAACATCGAGTAATG
>JAABXR010000078.1:872-1009 GCA_011776225.1 Phycisphaerae bacterium | reverse complement strand
GCCAGTCGCGCTTTAGCGTGTAGGTGTAGAAAAACTTAAGGCCACACATGGCCAGAGTACTGGCGCTGGCAGAGGACTTTTTGACGTTTTTGAGATAGAGAAAATAGTGCCTGATCTCCTCTTCGGTGATCAAGTCC
>JAABXR010000078.1:576-731 GCA_011776225.1 Phycisphaerae bacterium | reverse complement strand
TTCCATGATAAATCCTCCTTGTTAGTGTGTAAATAATGGTTTGGCGACCTTAATGCTAACAAGGAGGAATCTTTAAGGCAAGAAAAATATCGCTAAGGTTCAGGAAGTTCTGCCGCTTTGCGGCTTAGTTCAACGATAGCTGGAGCCGACAAAGA
>JAABXR010000078.1:0-465 GCA_011776225.1 Phycisphaerae bacterium | reverse complement strand
TGCCCTGTCGTCCTTTGTGGCTCAGCTTGCCGTATATTCACAGATCCTCAGGAGCGAAAATGAATAATATTGAAACCGAACGTTTACGGCTGCGTCAGTGGAATGAAAACGATTTTGGCGCGTTTGCAGCCTATTACGCCGATGAAAATAATGCAAAATACGTTGGCGGACAAAAGAATCGCGATGAAGCATGGCGACACATGGCGCTACAGATAGGACACTGGCACCTAAAAGGATTTGGCTATTGGGCTGTAGACGAAAAGGAAACAGGTGACTTTGTCGGTTGTGTCGGCTTGTGGCGATCGGCAGGATGGCCGGAGTTAGAGCTGGGTTACTGGTTAGTCAATCGACATCAAGGAAAAGGCTATGCTTTTGAAGCAGCGAAAAAATGCTGGGATTACGCACGCAATGTTCTTAAGGCGAGTTCTCTGGTCAGCTACATCGATCCCAATAATGAACCATCCA
>JAABXR010000088.1:764-1086 GCA_011776225.1 Phycisphaerae bacterium | reverse complement strand
CAAGTGCCACGAAGGGACTCCGGCAAAAATTGAAGTTGACCGCAACTTCGGTCACAAGACCTGCCGCGCTTGCCACAAGGAAATGAAAGGCAACGCTCCCACCAGGTGCAACGGCTGCCACAAGAAGTAAGTTGACAAGCATTGTCGATCAAAAAAGGGGCGCCGGTTTCGGCGCCCCTTTTTTCCTTATCTGTTTAAGTCCCGCGTGTTGCCGGTGAAAACCGCCTGGTCTCTTTAATGGTTCGATGGCACAGGCGGAGCTGTTACGGTTGCCCCAATTCCAGCCTTTCTCGTGCTATAACTGTTAAAAAATAACGACCCT
>JAABXR010000088.1:0-660 GCA_011776225.1 Phycisphaerae bacterium | reverse complement strand
TGTGAAGTCTGACTTCGGTGTGAGGTCGGGCTTTTTTGTCTCTGCGCACTCACCCGGATTCTCCGTAATCTCGAGGCATTTAATGTGATGAAAGGTGTTGGGTAATGGTGAAGCTGGTAAGGTTGGCGGTCCTTTTCGTCCCTGTTTTTCTGGCCTCGGGGTTTTCCTTTGCCGAAATAACCGGGAACCACAAGTTCAAAAAAATCTATGAGAATAGTAACGGGCCGGTCCCCTTTCATCATGAAAGGCATGTTACCCGCTTCCCGGAAGACTGCGCTTTTTGTCACAGTGCCTTGAAGACTTTTGGTGGCAAGGTCAACGAGATGTTTGCCCACAANNCGGCCCTGTTGAGTGTCATGAGTGTCATGGCAGGAAGAAGGCAACGAAGCAATAGCAGGCCCGGTTTCGGGACGGATAGATACAGGGAGGTTCATATGGTCAAGTTATTGTTGTCGCTGGTCATGGTTTTTGCCGTACTGCTACCCGGCACCGGGGTGTTTGCCTCCGGGGAAGGCGGACACGCGCACGATCATCAACAGCAAAACGGCACCGGTGTCGTGACCTATGTCGATAGCCGGGACGGGGTTGATGCGTATCTTGAAGTCTGTGACAGGCAATTACCCGACAGAGATAAGTGGACCGGCTTTGTTGTCAAGTGCG
>JAABXR010000006.1:166-1917 GCA_011776225.1 Phycisphaerae bacterium | reverse complement strand
AAGCAGTTGAACATGCCGGTAACCTCGCCTGGCAAATATTTCGCTGGCATTTGAAGGTAATATCGCATTGCTTTATTTGCACAATCTATTAAACTAGCTACGCAGGCTTTACTCAAAAAGTTGAAACAGCAGTTAATAAAAACGAAGAAAAATAAAGAGCTTAAATTAAAGTAGGTGCTATTTGATTAAAGTCAAATTTTTATGAGCTGTTCGCTATTAAAATTATAACTTATATAGATAGAAAAAATGTAACTCCCCAGGTACCCTATACTCAGACAGGCATGGGTACGCGCCCACAAACGGCTTGCTGAATGGAGTCGAATACATTCCAGCCTTGTTTGCGCGCAGTTGAAATAAATCCACGGATACGGGCAAAAACTTCAGCACCTCTCACCGTTCGAAAACCGCCCGATATTTTTTGCTTACATTTCATCATGCGCAAATCACGTTCCGCTTGATTATTGGTAAACGGCACCTGCGGGTCACTTAAAAAAAGAAGCACGGCATCCTGATGCGTCTGTAACCGCAATAGCAAATTATGTCCGGTTCGTCGCTTTTTTCGGCCACGCCTTTTTGAGGTCGACAACTCAGGCAAGTCTTCATGATACCGCAAGCCTGCCGTGATAATGCGTTCGTAACCATTTATCAAGCGCTCAAGCTTGTCCGCGGGAATCGCTTTTTCCCCAAACGCATGGCGGTAGCGCAAAGCCAATCGCAACCAACGTTGCAACCGTTTGGCCCAGACTTCGTTATCCTGCTCAATGATGGCGTTGAGTTCCCGTAAATGATGCTGATTGCATAGGGCGTGGCGCACTTCCGGTAATTGATAATAAGGCTTCCAATGGTCATGCACCACCGTGCCCTGTAATCCGGATAACAGCGATTTACGCTTGGGCGATACATGATAGCAGCTCAACCGCTGCGTTGACGCCACATGCAGCCATTGGGTCTGACCGCTCACGCGAAAGCCCGTTTCATCCAAGTGCTTGACCGGCGCTGTCTGGACCAAGGATAATACCGCTTGCTCAAACTCGGCTAAGGACTCATGCGCCAACGCGCTATAGCCGACTAAGGTCGACGTGGCGAGCTTAACCCCATATAAGTCGTCGAATAACTGTTGAACCCTGTCTTCCGGTATGAAGTGCTGGTGTTGATAATAGAGCGCCCAACTCCTAATAACAGGGCCGTATTGCACCGGTCCGATTACGCCTGAAGGGAAGGGGCTGCTCACTCGCTTATCGCAGCCGCTGCAATGCTTCACTTGGGCTTGATACTCCGTGACTTCCATACGTGGCGGGGGAATATCAAACACCTGACGTTTGATGCAACCCAGAGTCGCTTTAGAAGCCAGTGATAAACCACAGTCCGGGCAAGTGCTCAGTGGGAGTTCGTATACCTGGTCAGGTTGGTCGCTCTGTTGCAAAGTCGTGCCTTTATGTCCCTTTTGCCCGCCGCTTTTCTTTTGCCCCTTTTTTCTCAACGAGCAAGAACGTGGCTTCGATAAACCATCGCTCGACGGCGGTTTCGAACTATTGCCGCTATTCTTCTTTAAGCGACCTTCCAGCTCCCTTATCTTCACCTTTAGTCTTTCGATTTCCAACGCTTGTCGCTCTATGAGCTCAAGTAATTGTTCTGTATCTAAATTAGTCTTATGCATGCCTCTATTTGATCATATCCACAGAGTTTTGCAAGGCTTTTTCCCAATTATTTTCGTGGGGTACCTGGGGAGTTACAAATTATTTAGAAAACCT
>JAABXR010000006.1:0-125 GCA_011776225.1 Phycisphaerae bacterium | reverse complement strand
GGGAGTTACGTCAAAGCAGGAAAAATTAAGAAGAATATTGAAAAAGGAGGCAGTTTATATCCAGTATAAATTTAGTTACAGATTTTGCTGTAACATGGATATAACAGATTCAAGAAAATTCTCAT
>JAABXR010000213.1 GCA_011776225.1 Phycisphaerae bacterium | reverse complement strand
GCGTAATTCTCTGTAAAACTATCGATGAGGTTCGTGAGGCGGCCGAATCGCTACTTGGCGATGTACTTGTTACCAAACAAACCGGTGAAGAGGGACAGAAGGTACAGCGTATCTACGTAACTGATGGCGTGGACATTGAACAGGAATTTTATCTCGGCATTCTGCTCGACCGCGCAAAAAGTAAAAACGTCATCATGGTTTCTACCGAAGGCGGTATGGATATTGAAACCGTTGCCGAAGAAACCCCTGAAAAAATTGTAAAGGAATGGGTTGAGCCGGGCATGGATCTGCAGCATAATCAAGCACGACACTTAGCTTTTGCACTCGGCCTGGAAGGCGATGCCTTCAAAAAAGCTGTGAAGTTTATCATGGCGCTGTATAATTGCTATCTGGAAACAGACGCCAATATGGTAGAAATTAACCCGCTGGTTCTTACTCCAAATGGCGATGTGATGGCGCTTGATGCCAAGATGACTTTTGACGACAATGCGCTCTTTCGTCATCCCGATATTGAAGAACTTCGCGATAAATCAGAAGAGAATCCTGTTGAACTCGAAGCTTCCGAGTACGGGCTAAGCTACATTAAGCTCGATGGAAATGTTGGCTGTATGGTGAATGGTGCCGGACTGGCCATGGCTACCATGGATATCATCAAGCTTTCAGGCGGCGAACCGGCTAACTTCCTGGATGTCGGCGGCAGTGCCAATGTCGAAACCGTTAAAAATGGGTTCCGCATTATTCTCGAGGACAAAAATGTGAAAGCAATTCTTATCAACATCTTTGGCGGAATTGTCCGCTGTGATCGCGTAGCAAACGGAGTTATCGAGGCTGTCAAAGATCCTGAAATTGCCGAAAAAGTGGAAGATGTACCCATTATTGTTCGCCTGCAGGGTACCAATGCCGAAGAAGCAAAAGAGATCATCGACAACTCAGACTTGAATGTGATCTCTGCTGTTCTGCTTAAAGAAGCAGCCGAAGAGGTTTCAAAAGTATTGACACCTGCCTCATAAACCGATTAGTAGTTAAGAATACTTTAACCCTGTCAGACTAATTAACTCTGACAGGGTTTTTTATTTAACGGAACAGCCAGTGTAACAAATCGGTTTTGTTCTCAAAGTATTCCGCAAAAATACAGCAGACCATCATGAAGAAAATACTGCAAGTCACTACC
>JAABXR010000242.1:2569-2978 GCA_011776225.1 Phycisphaerae bacterium | reverse complement strand
AGTGTCGTACAGAAAGAATCAGGACACAGCGAGAAAACGGAAAATCCTAAAGATAGACAAGCCAATAAAGATCGTAACAATCCTGAGACCAATGCGGTGCCGGTAGAAGTCACCTCCTTAACTCGGGGTGCAATCTCCAGTTTCCTGCTCTACAGTTCCACCCTGGAAACAGAACAACAAGTTGATGTCGTTTCGCGAATAGAGGGGATTGTGGAAGATATATATGTTGATGAAAGTGACTTTGTCAAAAAAGGACAAAAGTTATTACAAATAGAAGCAGAAGAATACAAGTTAGCTGAGGAGAAAGCGCAAATTGATTACGAAAAGCAGAAAACCAATTTTAACAGAGTGAAAGCTCTGCAGGAAAAAGACCTGTTGAGTGAAGAGGAATTTGAAAATGCTCGCCTCT
>JAABXR010000242.1:0-2561 GCA_011776225.1 Phycisphaerae bacterium | reverse complement strand
AATCGCTTTGTCCGCTTGGGACAACACATTCAACCCAATATGACGCTGTTTACGGTGGCCAATTTTGATGAAAAAATCGTGGTTGTTTACGTGCCCCAGGATGAATTCTCGCAATGCTATAAAAATCAACCGGCAATTATTACCGCAGATGCACTGGAAGATCAGCAATTCGAAGGATATGTAAAACGCAAGAGTCCGGTCATCGATCCGCAAAGCGGCACCTTTAAAGTGACCGTGGCAGTGGAAGATCCCCAGGACCAGCTCAGACCGGGCATGTTTGTCAACACACAATTGATTGTGGATACGCACGAAGATGCCCTCCTTCTCCCTAAAGCGGCCCTGATTTACGAGAACGAACGCAGCTATTTCTTTACCGTCCAAAATGATAGTGCGATTAAAGTCGAACTGAAAAAGGGATTTGAAGATGCCCGAAAAGTAGAAATTTTGAACGACCTCCCGGTTGGTTCACGAGTTGTGGTTCTGGGCCAAAACGGCCTAAAAGATGGAACCAAAGTGAAGATTATTGATGAGAAAACTTACGCCTGGCAACTAAAACCTCAGGCATTTGCAAAAGAGCAACCTGAGCCAGAAACGCTTGCTGATTGATGCAGGATTTGTATTCCGGGTGAACCAAGACCACGAAGATGCACAACGTTCTGAGAAATGTTAAGGGACACAAATAAAATAACTTCCTGATTTGATGAATCTGGTATGCGGTTTGTAAGCACCATAGAAACTCACCCCCACCGACAAGTCGGGGCAGGCCGGCCCCTCTCTTGAAAAGAGAGGGGAGCTTTTCTCCCCCTTCTCTTTGTAAGAGAAGGGGGCTGGGGGGATGAGTTTAAAAGCGTGCATATCATATACCAAGATACTAAAATCGGCCTGTCTGCCTTCGGTGCCAGGCAGGGAAATAATTGAATCAGCAACCCTAAGCTGATCGAATATCTCTATGGAACAGTACAAAAATACAGTTTCAGAGTATATGCTTTCTACCTTGTTGATCCTGTGAGTCTTAGTGTCTTTGTGGCATNNGATGTTTACACATGAGTCAACCTGAAAAAGATAGTATCTTTCGCGTCACCACAACCCGCCCGGTGGCGATTACAATGATCTTTGCCGGAATTTTAATATTTGGATGGCTTTCTTATAAACAACTCGCCTTAAATTTAATGCCGGATATCACTTACCCCTCGCTCACGGTACGCACCGAATATGAGGGGGCTGCACCTGAAGAAGTGGAAACTGCCATATCCCGTCCGACGGAAGAAGCATTGGGCGTGGTCACCAGCCTGGTGTCGATCAGTTCGATTTCCAAAGCCGGTCAGTCGGATGTGATCCTGGAGTTCAACTGGGATACGGACATGAACGAAGCCATCAGTGAGGTGCGGGAAAAACTTGACCGGGTATTTTTACCGGAAGACGCCGGCAAACCGCTAATCTTAAAATACGATCCTTCCTTAGACCCGATCATCCGGNNAGTTGACGGCGTGGCTGCTGTGAAAGTCAAGGGCGGATACGAAGAAGAAATTCGGGTCGAATTGAACGAACAAAAAATTAGTTTGATGGGACTGGATATCCAGCAAATCCGGCAGCGGTTGGCGCAGGAAAATGTGAATCTGGCCGGTGGTGAGTTACAAGAAGGACAAACCGAATATATTGTGCGCACTTTAAATGAATTCAAAACCATCGATGAGATTGCCAATATTCGCCTCGATTTCCAGAATGGCCGGGAAGTAAAGCTGAAAGATATCGGGAGGGTTTATCGCACCCATACTGAACGACAGATTATCACCCGACTAAATGGCACAGAAAGCGTGGAGCTGGAAGTCTATAAGGAAGGCGATGCCAATATTGTGGCCGTTGCCGAAAATGTGCGAAATAAAGTCTTCGGGACTCCTGAACAACAAGCTTTTGTGGCACAATTAAAACAGCGTCAGAAAAAAGTGGGTAAAGAAAAAGCCAAGGGGGATGAGACCAAAGAAGCACCTGCCAAAGGCGAGAAAAAGGATCGGCGTGCGGCTTTTCAAGAACGAATGAAGATGAAGCAAATGACCAATTTTCTGGCTTATTCACTTCCCGGCGATATGCAGATAAACCTGTTAACCGATCAATCCCGGTTTATCGAAAACTCCATCGATGAAGTGAAAAATACAGCAATGTTGGGTGGATTGTTTGCGGTGATTGTCTTATTCCTTTTCCTCAGCAATCTTAACAATACCGCTATAGTGGGATTAGCCATCCCCATTTCCATTATCGCTACCTTTGCCCCGATGCGACTGTTTGATGTCTCCCTGAACATTATGTCTTTGGGTGGATTGGCGCTGGGCATTGGGATGCTGGTGGATAATTCAATTGTGGTCATCGAGAGTATTCACCGCTGCCGGGAAGAAGGTGACAATTTAATTCAATCAGCAGTTCGAGGCGTCAGTGAAGTCGGCTCGGCAGTTACCGCTTCAACCCTGACTACCATCGCTGTGTTTTTCCCTATGATTTTTGTTAAAGGCGTGGCCGGGGAGATATTCGGCGATCTGGCATTAGCAGTAGTCTTTTCGTTGCTTGCA
>JAABXR010000016.1 GCA_011776225.1 Phycisphaerae bacterium | reverse complement strand
TAGATTCTCCTTTAAAATAATTTTTCCAAAATAACAGGTTCCCGATTCGGCGCCAAGGGGTTCTTTGGATGAAGAGCCATTAGCGTGCCAGGCATTTTCAGCGAATGCTGCTGATTGGTATGGCATGGTGATTGCTAGATTTAGCGAATAGACGAAATTCGTGATCGGTAAAGAAACCTCGCGGCATCCTAGGCGCGGCACTGTATTTACAGGTTCTTTGCAGCGGTCTGGAGTCGCAGGGAACGACTGTAGTAGGTTTGAAGGTCACGGCTTGTCGGTGACAATTTGGGACACAAGGGGGTGCCGGTCTATGAGTTNNATGAGTTTCATGGCTTAAACCTCGCAGTTTTGCATAGATCACTGATGTAAAGGGCTTGTAGCAGTAGTTTAAGGACCTATGGACGTTTTGCATTAACTCAAAAAGGGAGGCGATCATGAAAAAACCAGGGTACATGTTGGGCTCGATTTCATTGGCGTTTTTTTTGTTTCTGGGCGTTGCCCATGCGGAGACTTTGGTCAATGGAAGCTTTGAATCGGGAGATTATAGCGGTTGGGTCGTTTTGGAAGGAGGAACCGAGCCCACTTGGGGGACATGGGGCATCGTGGCTGACGGGCAGACAGTTGCCGCAGGGGATGAACTGTATGACTACTTCGATGGTATTAATGTCGTGCAACAATCACCGGGCCTGCCGCGAACCTTCGCCGCCACTGACGGCTCCTCGATGGCATGTCAGCTGCCCAACGGCCCGCAGGACCACCGCCTTTTCCAGGAAGTTGCGTTGCCTGAAACCGCATTGGCACTGAGCTGGGACATGTTTTATGAGAATTTCAAGGGCAGCTTTGCTTCGAACCAGGCACTCGCCGTCAGCATTCGAGACCTGAATGACAATATCCTCGAAACGCTTTTCTATACGGATGAAAACCAGTCCCAGGTCTTGCCGATGACAAATTTCGTCTATGACATTTCTCAATATGCCGGAATGACTGTCAGGGTCGACGTACTGCTCAGGGCGAACCAGCATTATTTTGATCTTGGTCTGGACAATTTTGCTGTACTCGTTTCTGACGAATCGGGCTCTGAGTCTCCCGAGGCGCTTTATGCCCCCCCCGGTTGGAGCAAGGCAACCGGCAAAGCGGTGGGATGGAGCAAAAAGGAGAGTCTCGCCCAGCCGAAGGGCTTCAGCAAGGGCCTGAAAAAGGGATGGGACAAGTAGAAACCTCCCGGAATATCCCGTTTTGACAAGATAAAAGGGCCGCTTCCCCAGGGGGAGCGGCCCTCGCTTTTTTGATGCGTGGATAAAGTTGATGTTAAAATAGGTACGCTTCGGGTATATTGGGGAGTTGTTAAGCCTTTGAGTGGAAATCTTCTTTTGTAGGGGAGTTGGTGAAACGGTACCGCTTCGGATTGCGTTTCGAGATTGTTTCCGGCCTGTCTCTGCTGCTGGCAGCGGCCCTTCTTTTCGTCGGCTTCCTTCTGGT
>JAABXR010000196.1:1253-2415 GCA_011776225.1 Phycisphaerae bacterium | reverse complement strand
GGCCTCAAAAGCAAAACCGAACAAGGCATTTTTTACGAACAACAACGCGACACTGCCAATGCGATTAACGCCTACAAACAAGCTCTTGCAACCATGGCTGCGCCTATGAACCATTTGGCTTGGCTCTATCAGGCACAGGGAAAAGTCGATGAAGCGCTACGACTCTCAAGCCTCGCAGTCCAACTCTCGAATGACAATGCTGATTTTTTGGATACATTGGCGGAAATTCAGTACAAACGAGGCGAGTACGCGGAAGCGCTAAAGCTGATGCAAAGAGCTGCTCGGTTGAATTCAAAATACCAAAACAAATTGGCGAGATTCAGAATAGCTGTCAAAAAATGATTTTTTGAATACAAACCGATGCGAGATGACTATATGCAAAGGAGATAGCCATGCGAAGCAAAATATTTCAATCAATGATCATACTGATTTTGATCACCCTCTCACTGGTTTCGGATGCCAGGACTCAGTTTTACCAAAACAGCTACGCTTTAGTCATTGGCATAAACGAGTATCCTTCTCCAAATTGGTCAAGGCTGAACTACGCCAGAAAGGACGCACAAGGTGTCGCCGCATTTTTGACAAGCCGGGGGTTTGAAGTGACTCAGCTATACGATACACAGGCCACTCGAACGCGGATTATCTCAGAGATGCACAAGATCGCTAAAAAGGTGGAAGAGAATGATCGCATTCTGGTATTTTTTGCTGGGCACGGTCATACTGAACGCTTCGGCGAACAAGACGCTGGTTACATCGTTCCCTATGATGGCACTTACGACAGTGCTACCTTTATATCTATGGAAGAAATTCGCTCTCAATCAACCAGGATGGGAACAGCTAAACATCAACTCTTTATCATGGATGCCTGCTATGGTGGTCTGTTAGGAACAAGAGCTGGTGCTTTGGATCCTAGTATTCCACATTATCTGCAAGCGATCACCCAGCGTGACGCCCGACAAATTATCACAGCTGGGGGCAAAAATCAACAAGTTTTAGACCGCGGTCCTGGTGGGCACAGCGTCTTTACGGGTCATATTTTAAAAGCCATTAAAGATGGCATGGCCGATATCAACGGCGACGGCTACATCACGTTTGCAGAATTGAGCAGTTATGTGGTCCCGGCCGCTTCGAATTCCTATCAAACACCAGCACCCGGGACATT
>JAABXR010000196.1:0-1231 GCA_011776225.1 Phycisphaerae bacterium | reverse complement strand
GACATTGCCGGGCCACGAGTTGGGAGAATTCGTTTTCCGTTCGCCCAAGGGCACTTTGAAGGATCCGCCAGAGCCTGTCGAGCCGGATGATGTGACGAAGCGCGGCTCCCCTACAGATGCGCGCGTGATTGGGCGCGTGTTATGGGGCGACAATCCCGTTCCGAATGCCAGCATTGTATTAAAGGATGAGGGTGGCAGCTACGATGATAACCTGCCCGTCCTGGCGCAGGCTGTTGCTGGTACCGATGGACGGTTCAGCATAGAGTCCGTCCAGCCTGGAGGTTACAGGATATTCGTCATTTCACCAAGTGAAGAATATTGGGAATGGGCCGGTACATCGATTGACATTCCCGTCTCTCAGAAAGAGGTTTCTGTTACCTTGCGCTTAAAAAAGAAACTGCGGTTACTTCAGCCACCCAATGGCAAAAGGGTGAACACTACAACGCCAAGGCTGCGTTGGAGCAGCCTGCCGGGCGCGACGCGCTACCATGTGGATGTATTCGACGACGAAACAGGCGAGGCTGTCCTGAGACAGAACACGACGGATACTAGCCTCGTTATCTCGCCACCGCTGACCCCAGGCGTACGCTATCAATGGAGCGTAAATGCCTACAATAGTGCGGGGGTCACCATTGCCTATTACAGCGCTTGGTATTTCACGGTAAGCAAGTGAATAGTTGCACTTGAGTTTTGGAACAAATGTATTCGCAAGAACAGGGCCGCTTGATAAACCCGTAATCCTCGGCCTTATCAAGACGGATAATCTCTGGATATGATGCGAATTTTGTGCCCGGGTGTGGGTTTCTCCGGACGATTTTTGCAAGTGGCCAATGTGGCCCACCGAATAATTGTTAGGCTGTAGGTTCATGAGTGGAAAAGAAATAAATGGTTAGCGTGAAGGAGATCGTAGAAAGCGATGAAACTTTGTGTAAAGTTCATAAATATGCGAATTCCAATTTGAAGACTCGTGTCGGTCCAGATGGTATTCACTTCTTTAATAGGGACTCTGGGATAAATCTTTTAGTTGATGAAATCAGGTTTCCCAAAAGCCTCTGGTCACCAGCGCCGCGTCATGTTTCGATAGCGTTAACAAATGCCTGTGATTTGAAGTGCCTTCATTGTTATGCGCCAAAGAACTCTGAGATTTTGGATTTTGATAGATTAACTACCTGGCTTACCGAATTGGACACCAATGGTTGTGTTGGTGTAGGTTTCGGAGGGGGAGAGCCAA
>JAABXR010000071.1 GCA_011776225.1 Phycisphaerae bacterium | reverse complement strand
ACGGCCATTGCCGGGAAATTCCTGGGCATCAATCCGTTCGATCAACCCAATGTGGAAGCCGCCAAAGTGCTGGCCAAAAAAATGGTATCCGCATATCAGGAAGAAGGCACTTTGCCCTCTCTAACGCCAAGCTTTGAAGAAAACGGCATTCGAGTTTACGCCGATGTAGAAGCAAATGATCTTAGCAGTGCGTGGAGCAAGTTTTTGTCCCTGGCCAATGCCGGTGAAAACGAAGGCAAGGGACGCAGTTACGTGAGCATTCAGGCTTACGTCAAACCGGATTCCCAAACAGACGAGGCCTTGCAGAAGCTCAGAGATAAAATACAAACCACGCAGCGCTTGGCGGTTACCTCGGGATATGGTCCCCGATTTCTGCATTCTACCGGGCAATTGCATAAAGGCGATGCCGGGAACGGATTGTTTATTCAATTGACTTCCGATATACCTGCCACGAAAGTGGGTCTACGACAGGATGTGCCGATTCCCGATCAACCGGGAGAAGATCGGTCCTCGATTCGTTTTGGCATTTTAAAAGATGCCCAGGCGCTGGGAGACCGGCAGGCATTGCTGGATGCCAATCGAAAGGTAATTCGATTTCATCTGACTACAGATGTGGCATCATCAATCACCCGATTAGCGGAGGCGATATCGTGATAAAGGCATTTATCTTTGATCTGGACGGGACACTGGTGCAAACGGAAATTTTGAAAGCCAAATCTTATGCCAGGGCAGCCATAGACCTGAGCAATGGAAGACTGAGTGAAGCTGATGTGATTGCTGCCTTTACGGAAGTTGTCGGACTATCCCGCCGGGAAGTGGCTCAAAAACTGATGAAACGGTTTGGGTTAGAGGAGACGGCCACCTCCCAAATGCGGGATTACGGTGTTGATACGCCCTGGCAGGCTTTCGTGCAAATTCGCCTGAAGTATTACCAGGAGATGCTGGAAGATCCGAAAATTCTGCATGAATATCGCTGCCCCTACAATCTGGGTTTGCTGGATTATGCCCGGCAGCAAAACTTTACTACTAGCCTGGCGACGATGTCCCATTGCGAACAGGCGAGTAAAGTGTTGAACATCTTGTGTATCCGAGATAAACTGGATTTTGTCGCTTCCCGCGATGACGTGGAAAACGGAAAGCCCGATCCGGAAATTTATTTGTTGGTGGCGGACCAACTTGAGGTTACACCGCGACAATGTGTGGTGATTGAAGATTCACCTTCTGGTGTAAAAGCAGCGCTGGCAGCAGGAATGGGATGTATTGCGGTTACCACCGATTTTACCCGTAAGCAAATCCACGAGAGCGGGCTGCTGGCAGAGAAGTGGATTGTTGACGATTTAACCCGGTTAGAATCGGTCGCCAAAGAATTTGTGGAGAAGTGGAAACTATAACTTATTTGACAAATCAAGAAAACAGGAGGACCCTATGAAAATCGGATTTATCGGACTGGGAAAAATGGGCGGAAATATGGTATTACGATTTTTGCGAAATGACCATGAAGTTGNNGGAAGGCGCCGATTCACTGCAGGATTTGGTATTAAAACTTCCCGAACGAAAAGTGATTTGGATGATGGTTCCGGCCGGAGACCCGGTTGATCAGACCATTGCCGGACTGAGAGATTATCTGAAAAAAGATGATATTTTGATAGACGGCGGCAATTCCATGTGGCGGGACTCCCAACAGCGGGGTAAAAGTTTGGAAGACATAAACATACATTTTATCGATTGCGGTGTTAGCGGCGGTGTGTGGGGATTGGACAACGGCTATTGTCTTATGTACGGCGGCGAGACGGAAGCCGTGGATTTTGTAGAACCCATATTTAAGACATTGGCCCCGGAAAACGGATATCTCCATTGTGGACCCGGCGGTTCGGGACATTTCGTGAAAATGGTGCATAACGGCATTGAATATGGAATGATGCAGGCTTATGCGGAAGGATTCGAGATCATGGAAAAGTCACCCTTTGATATTGACTTGCGCGCCGTTTCTTCAGTCTGGCAGTATGGCAGTGTGATTCGCTCCTGGTTGCTGGAACTGGCCGAACTGGCGTTTGCTGAAGATCCAAAATTGGAAAAACTGAAGGATTGGGTGGCCGACAGCGGAGAAGGCCGCTGGACGGTACAAGCCGCTATCGACTTCGATGTACCGGCCACGGTGATCACTCATTCGCTGTTTGCCAGATTCCGCTCCCGACAGGATGAATCTTTTGGTAACAAAGTATTGGCTGCCTTGCGAAATCAATTCGGTGGTCATGCGGTCAAGACGGAATAGGAAATTATATCCCAGTCTAACATCTAAACTGTAATATGGCAAGCAGACGTTGTCATTCTGAACGTAGCGGAGCGGAGTGAAGAATCTCAAACGTTGGAAGCATGGTCTCGTAGTAGTAAGTTTCTGAAATCTANNTGGTCTCGTAGTAGTAAGTTTCTGAAATTTACCTTGAGGACATGGGTAATTTTGCTTTAAACGGAGGCTTGGCGAGAGATTCTTCGGTCGTTCCACTCCCTCAGAATGACAGAACTGGTGTAAAAAGGAGTGCATCGCCTTTATGCGATGCAGCGAGGCGCATAAAAGTACCGCACTCTGAATCTGTTTTCAATACGACAGAGATACGTCTATAAAAGGACAAACGGAACGAGGACTTGGACGGTTTTGCTGCGCGGCATGATTCAGAAATACCTAAAAACATGTCGATTGCCGGACTTCAGTCCGCTATGCATACACCATGACGTGATTCAAGCCAGGTAATTATCTTGCTACTTTTCTATTTGCGTTTTACAACTTATTTTTAAATCGTTCCTTGAATTCCGAGCTTCTGACTGAACGAGAATGAATTAAAGAAAGGAAGGCTAATCATGGAAAGACCTCAAAATTGTGTTATCGTCATATTTGGTGCTTCCGGAGATTTGACCAAACGTAAACTGGTCCCGGCGCTCTATGATCTCTACAAAAGGAAGCTGATGCCGGACAGTTTCGCTGTATTGGGCATCGGGCGTACCAGGCTTGATGATGACAGTTTCCGGGATAACATGAGAGAAAGCATTAAGACGTTCGGACATAATGATCAAGTCGAATCATCTGACGAACACCAGTTTTTACAACGATTATACTACCTACCCATTGATACCAAAAGTGCCGAAGATTATCCGAAAATAAAAACGAAGTTGGAAAGTGTTAATCAGGAACAGAACACCGGGGGAAATTACCTGTTCTACATGTCTACCCCCCCCA
>JAABXR010000051.1:1064-1315 GCA_011776225.1 Phycisphaerae bacterium | reverse complement strand
CCTTTTTCCCACAAGGCGCCCGCCAGATTGGTGAGAACAGCACACCGTAAATTCCTGTCACTCACTTCGTTGGCTAGGATTTCGTGGCTTTTAGAAAAATATTCGACTGCTTTGTCAGTTTCACCCATGGCGACACTGACGCATCCTAACTTGTTCAGTAAACCAGCTTCACCGCGTCGATCCGGAAACTCAGACGAAAAGCTACGTGAGATAGCCAAGCTTTCCTGGTAACGCTCGATAGCCTTCGTGAC
>JAABXR010000051.1:345-999 GCA_011776225.1 Phycisphaerae bacterium | reverse complement strand
TCACGGCCTTCTTCCCAACGGTCCTTAAGCTCCCGACTTATCTCTAAGGCATCTTCATAAAACTTCAGGGCTGAGTCGATGGAACCCAAATCCTGATAAGCCATGCCCAAATTACCCAAAGCTTTGGACCGCCAGTATTTTTCTCCGAGGCGTTCTGAGACTTGTATTGCCTGCTTATAGTTTTGGATAGCTGAATCGATTTTGCCTTGACGATAGTAGGCTATGCCGAGGTAATTATAGGCTCTGGGTTCCAATTCCGGTTTATCAGAAGGCAGAGTTTCAATAGCTCGTATACAACATTTAGTGGCCGCGCTGAACTCTTTCGTTGCAAGCATCTGTAAACCTGTAGCCAAAGCACTCTCGCTGATGTGCTCCGTGAAACGTAACATCGATAACTCATGCGTCAATACAGTGGCCAATTTATGCATCTCGGGTATGACAGCCGCACCGGCTAAGCCCAGTTGCTGTGAAGTAAAATCGCTGACGAATCGATTGACAAACTCAATATCCCGACCATCCAGGTCTTTCAAAGACTCCTCTTGTCTGACTCTTTGCACCAATTCTTCATAGGACACATCTTCATCGCACAATTGAATCGCCAGCTTCACGATAGGATGGTGGGAAAATTTGGCGATAAGAGCCAGCTCGTCCTGC
>JAABXR010000051.1:0-139 GCA_011776225.1 Phycisphaerae bacterium | reverse complement strand
CACTATGCCGGAAACCTTAAATTTGTCCCAGACGAAGCAAAATCTAATCCATCCGAACACTCGGCCTCAAATAAGAAAGAAACTGCCGGAAAAACACCTGACGTTTTTTCAAAGGGCATAGCTGACGAGCTGCTCAAGT
>JAABXR010000207.1:964-1099 GCA_011776225.1 Phycisphaerae bacterium | reverse complement strand
CCCTGTCCCTTAGACAACAGCTCGGCCTGTTGACCATATAACTTACAACGAATCACACCGTGTGAAGTCTCTTCAAACTTCATCTTATCTACAATATGATGATGCCCATTTTTATCTACAAATTCAATCATGATC
>JAABXR010000207.1:0-832 GCA_011776225.1 Phycisphaerae bacterium | reverse complement strand
CTGCAAAAACTTCGCACACTTCTCACAATATTTTTCATTGACAAGTGCTTCAAAGTAGTTACAAACATGACATGTTTTATTTCCGCTCATATGTTTTATTCCCGACTTAAGTTAAAAAAAGAAGATGGTTATTAGCTAACCATCTCCCCATGAATCTCAAAGGCACGCTCCCGAAGAAAGCTGGCGATGTTGAGGCTGATTCCACGAAACACATTGTCATTGTCAGCAGGTGTGCTGGCTGCTGGTTNNACTGATATCCAGGTCACTGCGCAAGTAAGACATCGTTGCAACGATAGAACCATGGGTCATGCCGCTGGCCGCTGCAAGGCGGCTGACGCTACGTACATAACCATACTCTTGCCAAGCCTTGACAAGAGCGACACGCTTGTGGTTACGACGCCCAGGGCGACCCGGACAGCGAGGAGTGCGAGCAGGACGACTTTCAGCCACCGGACGACAAGACTCAACAAATTCCTGCAGAAAGGTAACCCACTTGATAATCTTTTCAGCATCAACAGTTCCAGCGAACTGGCGAAACTCAATCGTTCCAGTACGGGCCAAGCAATCAATATTGATCACCTGATACTTGGAGTGGTCACAAGCGCTCCGGAGCTGGTCNNGCTCAAACTCGGGCGTATTGACAAAACGCTCATTGGAAGCACAGAACGCTTCCCAGGCGGCAAGCCGGCGCTGCTGCTGCTGGCCACGATAAGCGGGGACAAACTTGTCAATGGTATTCTGAAAAGCGTTATAACGCTTGATGACGTTACGAACCCAGTTCACATCCATGCCTTCAGCATTAATATGCACATGTAGGCCACAACGATTATTC
>JAABXR010000324.1 GCA_011776225.1 Phycisphaerae bacterium | reverse complement strand
CGGGTCAAAGTATCGGGTATTAAGGGCGCCCCGAAAACCGATAGCTACAAGGTTTCCATCAATTATCACAAAGGCTACAAAGCTTCGGGGACGCTTACCATCAGCGGCCCGGATGCTTACGAGAAAGCTCAAAAATGTTCGGAAATTATCTGGCAGCGACTGAAAAACGTCGGGTGTTCCTTTGAGGAAACGAATACGGAATTTCTTGGGTTGAACTCCTGCCATGGCAACATTAATCCCTTGCCTGAGCAGATTAATGAAGTCGTTCTCAGACTTGGCGTAAAAGATCCAGATCAGAATAAAATCTCCAGATTCGGAAAGGAGCTGGCGCCGTTGGTTACCAACGGGCCCGCGGGTGTGACCGGTTTTGCCGGGGGCCGTCCGAAACCTCGGGAAATTGTGGCATTTTGGCCTGCCCTGATAGACAAGAAATTGATCGAAACAAAGGTCACGGTAGAGGAAGTCTAAAATATGAAACGAATACAGCTCAGACAGATTGCTCACGCTCGCTCCGGCGATAAAGCCGACAGTTCAAACGTGGGTCTGCTCGCAATGAATGAACAGGCTTACGAAATACTAAAAAGAGAAATCACGCCCCAAAGAGTTAAGGCTCATTTCGGAGATATCGTTGAAGGGGAAGTGGAGCGATTCGAGTTGCCCAATTTGTTAGGTTTAAATTTTATTCTACATGATTCACTGGGCGGCGGAGGCAGCGAAAGCCTCAAGAATGACGCCCAGGGTAAGACCCACGGTCAGGCACTGCTCCTCATGACCATTGAAGTGCCCGATGACCTTGAGGTTATGCCTGTATATGGAAGCAAATAGTTTTAAACTAAGTACAGCGTTTCATAATTAGTGACGTATTTGAAAATCACTTTTGTGAAGATTGAAGATGGAGGATGGAAGATAGCGAAGCCAGGGCAATGCTCTTCCATCTTCTATCGTCCATCTTCGATCTTCTCCTGCGATAATTCAGTATCATGAAACAATCTCAGAAATACAGTAATATGTCACCGAATCTATGAAATAGAGCACTAGGGAAGGTAAAATCATGAACTCAGCACGTGCAAACTCTGATATTGCTTCTCACTTACA
>JAABXR010000293.1:1379-2329 GCA_011776225.1 Phycisphaerae bacterium | reverse complement strand
AATCTATGGCTTCAACATAGTTAGCAATTTGGGCGCCTTCAACTACGGCCGACTGAAGAACAGATAGGAGTAAGCGTTCAGAATTAAGGATCTGTCCATCATGCCAAACAGCTGCTCCAGTAACGAAGTTGCCAGCCAGACCGGGCAAGATATCCTGGCACTTTTGGGAGGAGATTAGGTGGCTTTTTGGCAGATATTGGGTAAAGGACATGCCGCGATTACGGTCAAAACTGACCAGATCAGTCATCGTTAAAGCCGTTTTCATCACCCACTTATTGCTTTTTAAACGCCCATTGGTAGGCATAAGACAGGGTAACGGCCGAATTAAATGAGGGGCAATACGCATCCAGGCTTGACGTTCGCGGCTCATTTGGCGGACCAGAGGCAGATTACCATCCTGTAGGTATCGCAGTCCACCGTGCACGATTTTTAGATTATTACCAGATGCACCCTGTCCAAAGTCTGCCCGCTCGATCAAAGCTACAGACAGCCCTCTTAAAGCGGCGTCTCTGGCAACAGAAGCGCCGTAGATGCCACCGCCAATGATGAGGATGTCGTATTTTTTATTAGCTAGTTGTGTTAGATTTCTTTTCATGTCGCTTAAGATTTCGTCGCGAAGGCCATCAGGTGCCAACCAAGGGGACGAACCCAGGCCCGGGGCAACGAATTGAATAGTCCTACAAATAGTTTATTGTAAAGGGTGGCTTTTAAGCCATGATGAAGACGGGATGGTACGGGAAAGCGTTCCGGTACGATCTTTACACTGGCAAACGGCCGTAGCATTTGTTTAAATTCCTTAATTGAATAGGTACGGATGACTGGGGCGTCTTCGTGTTCCAACTCCACTTTCATAATCTTGGAGAGGGCGAGAAGCCAGGAATAGGTGTTGTAAACCATGATGATGGCTTGCCCATCCGGGCGCAAGACGCGGTGGATTTCGTTTATCATCT
>JAABXR010000293.1:1144-1352 GCA_011776225.1 Phycisphaerae bacterium | reverse complement strand
TGGGCGTAAACGAAGTCAAAGGTGTCATTGGCGAGTTGAAGGGCTTCACCGTTCATAACCATTAAATCAGCGGTTAAATTTTGTTGTTCAAAGTTCTGTTTCGCTAACTGCACGGCCGTTGGCGACAAATCGACGCCGGTGACCTTGGCGCCTGCCCGGGCAAAGCGAACCAAATCAATTCCTACGCCACAACCGACTTCTAAAACAC
>JAABXR010000293.1:324-1017 GCA_011776225.1 Phycisphaerae bacterium | reverse complement strand
CCAAGTCGTGGATGTGTTCATCCCAATAAGCGCTTATCGTCGTAATCAGGTGGGTGTTATTTGTCATTATCACGATACTAACGTCTTTTGTTGCCAAAGTTGGAAGAGCATCAGAGACCAGAGTCGATGGCTGTGATTGACCTGCTCGTTGAGATGTTCTGTCACCCACTGCTGAACAGTTCGGGGGTTAAAAAAGCCACCCTGGTTGATGCTATTCGGGGCTAACAAGTCAGTCATCATTGGACGCAGTGGGCCGCGCAGCCAATGTTTGAGTGGTATGCTGAATCCTTGTTTGGGCTTATTCAAGACAGCGTCGGGAAGACGATCTTGCATTGCCCGGCGCAATATTACTTTGGTTCGGCCGCGATTTAATTTCAAATGAGCGGGAAGGTTTAAGGCAAATTCGACGATACGATGATCCAACAACGGCACGCGCGTTTCCAAGGAAACAGCCATGCTCATCCGGTCAACCTTTGTTAAAATATTGTCTGCCAGGTAAGTTTTGATATCGACATATTGTTGTTGGGCAAGTGATTCCCGCGTGCCGGCTTGCTCAAAGTGTCGCCGCAATAAATCTGTGGAATGACCATTTGCATTCGCTCGAAGTTCAGGCTGGTACAGATGATTTTTGTCCGCCTCATTCATGAAAATCATCCAGCGGGTATGCTGCAAATCAGCCGGTAAAGCCCCACC
>JAABXR010000293.1:0-167 GCA_011776225.1 Phycisphaerae bacterium | reverse complement strand
ACATAGGTGTCGTAACCACCAAATAATTCATCTCCCCCATCCCCAGACAGAGCCACGGTCACATGCTGCCGGGCTAATTTGGAGACGAGGTAGGTTGGAAATATTGAAAAATCGGCAATCGGTTCATCCAGGTGGCCAATGAGTTTTTCTGCCAAATCAGCCATGTC
>JAABXR010000401.1 GCA_011776225.1 Phycisphaerae bacterium | reverse complement strand
TGTATGTCGCAAAATTGCCGGAAGTGTATTTTCACCTTCCTGTCCCGGTACTGGTTGGCCTGCTTATTTCGCTGTACGGGTTTGTCAATTCTGCGCTGCAACCGGTTATGGGCGCATTGGTCGACCGTCTAAATAGGCGTAAGTTATTGATTCAAGTGGGATTAGCTTTAGTGGGCGCCGGGACGTTAAGTTTTATGATAGCGAGGCGATTCACGGATTTACTGATTTTGCGTACGTTGCAGGGGATGGGCGTTGCACTGACCATTCCCGCATCCATGGCGCTAATGGCGGTCATCACTAAAAAAGAAACGCGCGGCGGCTCGATGGGATTTTATAGCACCCTGCGAATGATAGGATTTGCCTTAGGACCAGTAATCGGAGGCTATCTCCAGGTTCATTATGGGTTCAATGCCGCCTTTGCCGCTGGTGCCGGATTTAGCTTTCTTGCCATGTTATTGATCCAATTCTGGGTTCATGATGTGCACGTTCCTGAAAATCCTGAAGTGGCAAAAAGGTTTCGAGTATTCGATCGTTCACTGCTCAATCCAGGGATTTTGAGTGCAGGACTGGCTACGTTTGTGATGGCAAGCAGTTTTTCCATGGTTACTACTCTGGAAAATGAATTCAATGCAATGTTGAATATCACAGCCTTAGACTTTGGGATAGCCTTTAGCGTCCTGATGATTGGTCGTCTCATGTTTCAGATTCCACTTGGCCGCCTTTCCGATTTTATCGGGAGAAAGCCGCTGGTCTTAGTGGGTCTGGTACTGATGGCGCCGGCTACGGCATTGTTGGGAGAAGTCGGTAACATGTTGCAGTTGGTGTCAACGAGGCTATTTCAGGGTGTCGCTTCCGCCTGCATTGCCGCGCCGGCATTTGCGGTTGCCGCTGATCTGGCAAGGACCGGCGGCGAAGGACGCCAGATGAGCGTGATTACCATGGGCTTTGGTTTGGGACTGGCTACCGGGCCACTCCTGGCAGGTTTACTCGCCGTGGTGTTTTTTGAGTTGCCGTTTCTGGCAGGAGGAGCCCTATGTCTGCTTTGTGCTTTGATTGTTTTTCGTTATATGCCTGAGACAATCAGGCGCAAACAAATTGATTAGCTGTGGAGCTTTAATTTTCTTGCAATTGAAGTTATATTAGTGGCATGAAATAGAATACCGGATTAGCAACGCGTAACTAAGTAAGTGCGAAATAGCATTCACAATCGGTTTGAAAGGAGAGGGATAGTCATGTCTGATCTTAACTTTCTCGAGAAACGTCGGTTTGAGAAATTGTTAGACATGGAGAGGGGATATGTACTGAGGTTCTCCAATCGTACATTTCAGGAATTTGTGATCGATAGTGTCCAGCGTGACATATATTGTGGTAAATACGGACATGCGAGTTGTTCCAAAGCGAACCTTTTGCGTAAATTCTGGATGGTGGAACCGAATCATTTGGTAGGCAAGCTTCTCGATGACCTTGTAGAACTCGCAAAGGAAGAAAGTTCTCATAGAACTGACAATACCTTAATCGAAGAATGTAAGAGAATCGCTCAACGCCTAAGGCAGGGTGCGCCTGTTGAAG
>JAABXR010000157.1:1811-1963 GCA_011776225.1 Phycisphaerae bacterium | reverse complement strand
ATTTACTTAAGCGCAATTCTATTTTGTCCATAGTAAACCCAACAATTGACAGGGTTCCGGCAAAGGTAAGCAAGTTAAACGCTAATTCCTGTCCTGCTTTAGTACCGGACATTTCAAATAATTTCCATCCGGCGGGTGCGGCTCCAACCTTT
>JAABXR010000157.1:832-1732 GCA_011776225.1 Phycisphaerae bacterium | reverse complement strand
TATCATTTTTAATTTTTCATCGCTAATATCCAAAGCCAATACCTTAGCACCTTTAATTTTCGCCAATTGGGCGCCATAAGTGCCAAGACCGCCGACACCGATAGCAATGGCAAGGTCACCCGGTTCTATTTCTGATTTCTCCATTACCTGATAAGGCGTAGAAACCGCGTCGGCAATAACGGATAGTTGTTCTAATGAGTACTTTCCAAGCACTTCATCTGAAACCGGACAGAGAAACTTTGCGGGTACTTTAACATGGGAAGCAAAACCCCCGTCGAAATCATTACCGGGCATGAGTTGGCTCCGACATATATTACTTCTTCCTTTTTTACAAAATGAGCACTCGCCGCAAGGTAAAACCGCCGGAACGATGACATGTTTGCCAATCCAGTCTTTTTCTCCCTCGATGACTGTACCGCTAATTTCATGACCGAGAGCAAGTGGTAATTCATGACGAGTATTGACGCCAAAATACCAAAAACTTAGATCGGTGTGACACACCCCGCAGCCAGCGACTTCGACCAGGACTTCGCCTGGTTTTAATTCCGGATAGGGATTCTCTTGCAACTGAAAAGGTTCTTTAGGTTTGATCATTTGCCAAGTAAACATACAGTTCCTTTCGTGATTTGACGTCCACAGTTTGGAGTTGGATCATCAAGCTCCAACCACCAAATTCCAAACAATAATCCTCAAATATTCACATTTTCAAACAATACCGCAGTACCCTGTCCACCACCGATGCAGGCGGAAGCGATACCATATTTTACCTTTCTCAGATTCATTTCTCTGGAGATAGTTAATGCCAGGCGCGTGCCGGTGGCTCCCAAAGGATGGCCTACGGCAATAGCTCCACCGTTGACGTTGACACGTTTCCGATCAAGTCCCAACTCTTTTTCACAA
>JAABXR010000157.1:0-751 GCA_011776225.1 Phycisphaerae bacterium | reverse complement strand
AGAAGCAATAACCTTTACTAAAGGCTTTAATTTTCTTGATTCAATGAAGTTATTTTGGGCAATGATGACTGAGGCGGCGCCGTCCACAATCCCGCTGGAGTTACCGGCGGTTTGCACGCCTTCTTTGTCAAACACAGGCGGCAGTTTAGCCAGTGTTTCCCTAGTTGTGGCACGGATGTTCTCATCTTTATCAAAATCAACCACACCTTTGGGTAGCCTAACTTTTCGTGGTTTCAAGCCCTCCGCTTCAAAAACTGTTGAATTCAAGGGAATGATTTCTTCTGTTACAACTCCATCGTTGCGGGAGAAGAAACCCTTTTCCACTGCCGCCATAGCCCGGCTTTGAGAATGTGTGGCAAATTCATCCGCTTCCTCGCGAGCGATGCCATATTTTTTTGCCAGGTTTTCCGCAGTGCATCCCATTGGATAACCGGCGGCGGTATCATCCAGGGCTTCCCAGAGCATATCTTTAAAATTGAGCCGTCCTAATTGATAGCCCATGCGGTTGCCATAACTTACGGTTGGCGCCAATGACATGTTCTCTGTACCGCAGCACAAACCAATTTCAGCTTTTCCAAGGGTGATTTGTTCGCTGGCAGCTACAATCGTTTCCAAACCGGAGGCGCAGATTCGCTGCACCATTATTGTCGGTACAGATTGGGGAACCCCGCTAAATAAAGAAATGTGCCTGGCGATAAAATAAGCGTCGGTGGATGCCTGGCCGATATTGGCAACAAAAGTCTGGTCAATA
>JAABXR010000039.1:1416-1896 GCA_011776225.1 Phycisphaerae bacterium | reverse complement strand
CAGTCCGGCTATGTATACCGTGTGTGCCGGGCATGGCACAGAGCTAACGAGGTGAAAGGCTACCGCTGGGTGGTAGACATCGATTTGGAGAAATTCTTTGATCGAGTCAACCACGACCGACTGATGAGCGAGGTTCGCAAACGGGTATCGGATTGGCAGGTATTGCGAGTAGTCCGAAGGTATCTGAGATCGGGGGTGCTGGTAGACGACGCCTTTCATGAGAGGCTTGAAGGAACCCCTCAAGGTGGCCCACTGTCACCTTTCCTTGCCAATTTGCTTCTCGATGAGCTTGACCGTGAACTGGAGAGAAGAGGCCATCGCTTTGTCCGATATGCGGATGATTGCAACATTTATGTTCGCAGTCGCCGATCTGCAGAGCGAGTGCTGAGAAGCCTCACAAGGTTTCTCTCCATGCGTTTGAGGCTGAAAGTCAACGAGAGTAAGAGTGCGGTTGGCCGACCGTGGGAACGCACATTTGTG
>JAABXR010000039.1:1100-1396 GCA_011776225.1 Phycisphaerae bacterium | reverse complement strand
CTGAGCCGGATATTGAATCGGCAGGTGAGCAGGAAGGCGTTGAAAGCCATGAAGCAGCGGGTTCGTGAGCTTACCTTCCGCACCCGAGGCAGGCGCATCGAGCAAGTAGTCGCTGAGTTGCGATCATATTTACTTGGCTGGAAAGCCTACTTTGACTTCGCGGAGGTTCGTTCGATCTTCAAGGAGCTTGACTCCTGGGTCAAGCGCCGGTTGCGCTGCTACCTATGGAAGCAGTGGGGTGGTCGTGGTTACCGGGAGTTGCGCAAGCGTGGAGTCAGCCGCGACTTAGCCTGGAA
>JAABXR010000039.1:748-943 GCA_011776225.1 Phycisphaerae bacterium | reverse complement strand
ATCAGAATTCCTTCGGCGTTTAAGGGATTTACCCAATTATACGGTTACGAGAACTGATATTTCAAGAAATGTTTTCAAATTAGCAGCTAATGTTGAATCTCTAATATATGTAAAAGGTAGAGCAGAAAAACCACATAGATGGGGGATAACAAAGAATGTTGTCAGTCGTTTAGAGAGCCAGAGTCTTCCATGGTG
>JAABXR010000039.1:419-643 GCA_011776225.1 Phycisphaerae bacterium | reverse complement strand
TGACCTCATAACAAATTCTTCCAGCGGGACGTTTTCATTTTCCTCTCTTCTTACAATTACAAATAAGATCATCAAAATGGGCATAAATTGCATTCTTTTTTATCGGTATAACACTGCTCTATATGGCCGTTGTCCATTTATCTTTAAATCCTTCCCTAATCATTATTAGCTAGTTTTTATATTCAGCCTCCGGTTAATTTTTCAGTCAATGGCCCAACTTGTCG
>JAABXR010000039.1:0-261 GCA_011776225.1 Phycisphaerae bacterium | reverse complement strand
GCCTTTCTCTTAAATCCCCTTTATGGCTTTTCCTTTATTTTCAATGCCTTTGTTAACTTTTCCCATTTTGGCACGATATTCGAAATAAAGGGAGTTGATCATGATAACCAAAACAAGGAGGATTTAGAATGAAGTTATTTAATCAAAAGGCTGCAAAAATGGGATATTGGGTTGCTGTGCTGGCGGCGCTGCTGGTGTTCGGCTGTGAGAAGAACGGCTCTTCCCCGCAAATGGAAAAGCTCCAGCTTAGTCAGGAATCCC
>JAABXR010000080.1 GCA_011776225.1 Phycisphaerae bacterium | reverse complement strand
CCGCCAACGGTCTTGCCTTGCACGCGGACGATAATAAGCTTTGGGCACTGACGCATGGCGTTTAGCACCAACGCAAATCCCATGAAGAAATGTTTGCCTTCCTCGTAATTGTCAATGTTGATAAGTTCATCAAATGAAGCACCGGCACAAAAGGCACCATCACCTCGACTTTTTAAAACAAGTACATGAGCCTCGGGGTGATTACCCATCTCGGTAATTGTTTCAGCTAAATCTCGAAGCATTTGTCCCGGCAGGGAATTCCCCTTGGGATGGTAAAATTCGATGGTTCCAATGTTGTTTTCAATTTCTGTAGTAATTTCTCCGTTTTCAGACATGTTTGAAAAGTTGGTTGTTTTTAAATTCTAAGTATTATCTAGAATTCCTGTAAGCATGTTCGTTTTTAGCATTTAGTCTTACAGAATTAATTCAATTCTTTTTCTAAGCAGAAATTATTCACCCTCTTCAAAAATATCCATATCCAAGACTTCGCGGCGTTTGATGAGCGTCAGGATGGTATATTCTGCAACCAGTTCCTCATCCTGATTGGTGACTTCCACATCCCAGTAAATAATACCAAATGGAAACTTATCCTTGGCTTTTTTCTGGCGAACTTTTTTACTTTTCACGATCAGTTTAGCCTGTATGGTATCACCGGGAGCAACCGGAGCAACAAACCGAAGGTTTTCCAATCCATAGTTGAGAATAACCGGTCCTTCATCGGGATGGACAAACAGTCCAGCTGCTCGCGAAAGTACAAAATAGCCATGAGCTACAACTTCACCGAAAAGAGAACGCTCAGCCGCTTCCGGATCGGTATGGGCATAAAATTCATCTCCCGATAGATCCGCAAATCGTTCGATATCTTCCTCAGTGACCGTATGAGTGTCAGTGGTTCGGGCTTCGCCTACTTCTAAATCTTCGAAATACTGCTGAAACGGATGGGTTTCTGCTTCATTTGTCTCTGCACCTTTAATGTATTGATTCGTAATGTTGGTCAGTGTTGTCGGCGAACCCTGTAGTGCTANNGTTGTGGGCGAACCCTGTAGTGCTACACGCTGCATGTTGTGGATAACAGCTCGTGCTCCACCAAGTTCTTCTCCACCGCCGGCATGTCCCGGACCGCCGTGTACCATGTGCGGCATCGGGGACCCGTGACCTGTTGACTCTTTGGCGCAGTCTCTATTTACCACCATAAAACGTCCGTGATAAGGAGCACAGCCCAGCGTGATTTCGCGAGCAATATCATCATCTGCCGTAAATAGTGATCCTACTAAAGAGCCATCAGCTTTGTTAGCTAATGCAATAGCTTCGTCGTTTGATTGATAGGGCATGACTGTGGTCATAGGACCAAAAGCTTCAACCTTATGAACCTCATCGATTTCCAAAGGTTTGTGGCATAGTAGCACTTTTGGACCGGTAAAAGCGCCATCATGTTGCCCATTTCCATTATTGTAAACAGATTCTGTTGTTTCTAATAGTGAGGAAACCTGTTCCTCAAAACGCTTAGCTTGTGTGGCACTGGCCAGCGGGCCCATTTTTGTTTCTTTTTTAGCGGGATCACCAACAGAAGTTTTATCCAGTCGATCTTTTAATGCATCAATTACATTTTGAACTTGTCCTTTTGGGACTAACGTCCGGCGGATAGCGGTACACTTTTGTCCCGTTTTTACCGTCATTTCATCGGCAACTTCATCTATAAACAAATCGAACTCTTCCATGTCGGGGGTGACGTCAGCCCCTAAGATTGAGCAATTTAGCGAATCGGCTTCCAGGTTAAAACGTACGTTCTTGGCCACGATGTTGGGATGTGCTTTTAGTTTCTGTCCCGTCCGGGCTGAGCCGGTAAAGGAAACGGAATCTTGACTATTGAGATGATCAAGCAGATCGCCCGGAACATCGGCAGCAATAAATTGGATGGCGCCTTCTGGAAGAAGGCCT
>JAABXR010000327.1 GCA_011776225.1 Phycisphaerae bacterium | reverse complement strand
GGTGATGGGTGTGGTTTTCCAGTTCGGCGTGGTGCCGCGCCAGACCAGGTAATGGTTGAGGTCTGGCTCGGTGTTGGCATCCCATTGCAGGATAGGATTGGCGCCATCTTCGCTGGGATTGGCTATCACCAAATTCTGCGGAGCCGCAGGCGGCCCAAAATCGACAATGGTTGAAACCACGCCGTTGTTGTTGGTGATGTTTAACAGCGCTAACCCGGTAGGATTACCATCGACGTCGTTACTGCTGGGCGTTGAGCTCTCGGAAAATTCTGTATTGTCATTCACGCCGGGATAAATATCGGCCATATTGCCGGCACCGACACTTTCTCCGACTGAATTGTTGTTATCAGCTTCGATCACCTTCAGATCCAGGCCATTGCTAAATTGACTTGGAGAAGCATCGTTATGGTGGACGATCAAGAGTCCGCCTACAGTGGCATCCCGGTGCATGTCGCCGTCAAAGGTGCGGGCGCCATCGGAGAAGGTGGGCCTGCGATTCTCAAAAATGAAATACTCCCCTTCATCCCAATTACTCGGATCGCTGTCATTGATAAAGTAGACACATATCTGATCATCTTCCTCAAAATGAGGAAAAGTCAGGTTGCCCTCGGTGAATTCTTCGTAATTGGCCCAACCCAAACATAATTTGCTCCATCCACCTAAGTGGGTAGGCGCATGATAGCCGCCGATAGTTTCATTGAACGGATCCCCATCCATAAACCCTTGATTGCCAACGGCCATGAGATCCCATTCACTTAGTCCTCTTATCTGTGTACTGCCGCCTTTCAGATCCGGCAAAAACAGTAAATGGCCAAATTCATGACAGTGAGTGCCGATGCCATAGAACGTACCTGGTGTGTTAGTCCTGCCTCTCGTTGACGAACCTTTCTTCTTTTCACCAATTTGATAAACAAAGCGATTACCACTTGTTGCCGGGTTCAAGCCGTCCCTTCTTTCTTCACCCGCATATATCAGAATCATCTTCTCGAAGCCGGTAGTGTCGATGCCGCTAACAGCTAAGGTCGAGTCAAGAAGACGAGTAGGATTTATGCCTAGACTATCCCAGGCTCCTTTGGTTTGGTTTAGCGTCACCCAAACTGGGACCCATTTTTCAGTGATTTCATTGAAAGTAGAGTCATTTAAGATTTCGCCGGTAAGCAAAAATTTTCCATAAGAATTTTCATCGTAAAAATCGCGCATGCTGCCGAATATCGCCTCTCTATCATGGGTTCTTGGCTCACTGTTAAGATCATCGGGATCAGGTGTCCGATAGATGTTTTGTGAAAACAAATGCCGATTAAATTCCTGAACGGTGTAATGATTAACTTCTCCATGTCTTTGACAGTGACTGCCTCTCGAGTCCACGTTGCCTTGCCAATCGCTGAACTGCACCAGGATCACACCGACATGCAGTGATGGCGGTGCGGCTGACGGCGCCCCGGTAAAGTTGTTTCCGCATAAGTCGTCATCTGCAAATAGCTGAGAAGCCATGGCGATTAGCACACCCAAAGGCAAATATCTTACTATAAATCGTTTCATGGGTCAACACCTCCTAAACTAAGCGCACGTTTAAATTATTGACTTATTGAGATGATTTCTGTACATTAAAAAAGCCTTGAATGGCGGGGGAAACAGAAAGGCATAAAAGGCCGAGTATTTTTCCCCGTCTTTTTGTTTTTGGCTACCACCCGAACAAAAAGACCATTCAAGGAATCGTGTCAGGACGGTTGACGAACGTTTGAACGGCGGTCTCAACCGTCCTGCTTTTAATTGATCGGTTTTATCCCTCCTTTCTTTTCTTTAAACCATTTGATACTATCGAATATAAATCATTTTGCGGACGGCCTGAAATTCATTGACCCGCAAGCGGTAAAAATAGATACCGCTGGCGACGAATCGGTTTGACCCCTCTGTGCCGTTCCAATGTACCCGGTGTTCCCCCACTAACATTTTTTGGTTCAGTAAGGTTATCACCTCCTTCCCGGACAAATTAAATATTTTGAGCGATACCACCCCGGCTTCCCTCAACCTAAAACGAATCTGTGTGTTTGGATTGAAGGGATTGGGATAGTTTTGAAACAAGGCATATTCTCGAGGGCCAATGGGTGCGGGCGATCGTTCAACAGCAGTAATGACATCACCCAGCTTGCCATTTCGGCTTACTTGTTGAAGGACAATATCCCACGATGTTTGAAAACTAAATTCTTCCCACACCACGATAATGCCACCACTGCCGTCGCTTATAAAACTACGATATCCTCCTGGATCGCTGCGTCTGATTTGGTACGTTACACCTTCTGTCTCCCATTTACGAATCCCCAGCGAATCAAATTTCTGCAGCGATTTTCTGTAGGTCTTCACAGAATCTTGTATTATTTCACTCCGTACAAGAATAACTCCGCCTTCTTTATCGTTCATTAAGAACCCCGCTTTATTTAAGGGCGTACCCTCCGTTTGCCAAACCTGCATTCCTTCTCCATTCACGCGTTGCAGAAAACTTTGCCTTCGACCTTCTCTCTCTTCGCTCCACTCTACTATGGCCCCGCTTTTACCATCATTTGCAATTTCAATGAAAGTGCGAACGTCAGCCGTTTCACTTAAAACTATGCCGTTTTCATTCCACACTAGCTTACCTTGAGGACTGACCCTTTGCCCCCTGACTTGGGCCACCCCAGCGCCAGGAAAAAAGACACCGGCCACTACCGCTCCACCGCTCCTATCTGTATCTATTTCAAAAGCTCCTCCAGTATGCACCGGCACGCCTCCCGGCTGCCACAACAGTTCGCCTTCAGCAGAGACCCGTTCGACGACTGTGTTACCGTTACCTTCCCCAAATCGCGTCAGCAAAAACCCACCCGCCCCATCAGTCACCACCCGCCGGCGGACGTTCACCAAACTCCCATGCACCGTAATCAATCTGCCGTTTTCTTGCCACAAAAGGTTGCCATCGAGGTCAATCTTTTGAGCGAAAAAATCCAACGGCAGCGATTGCGGATACGGATGCCGACGATCCTCGGTCCAGAC
>JAABXR010000139.1:427-1183 GCA_011776225.1 Phycisphaerae bacterium | reverse complement strand
TCGCTTGAGCGACAGATTGGGGCTATGATAAGCAAAATGATCCCGTATTCAGACTCCGCTGCGTTTGTAAAGCGAGTGATTTCTTCCAAAATCGAAGAGGTGGTCGCTTACAAGGAATTAGCCGGTTATCTCGGGGCCGTCGGGTTGCTATTTGCCGCAAGTGGTTTGTTCAGCACCATGCGCACGATCTTGAATCGAGTGTATAACATTCACTCGACTACTTCGATGGTGTTGGGAAAATTAAAAGATATTGGTATGGTCTTGTTAGTCGTGATTCTCATACCTTTGTTCATCACCGTCCTGCCTTTTTTTGAGACCGTTTTGGATTTGGCGGGTCGATTTGCGTTATTAAAGTTTTTAAGGTTTGGTGGTTTTCAAAAGTTGGTGCTTGCGGTTGGCTCTCTTTTATCCATTTTCACTTTGTTTGGTTTGGTGTATTATTTGATTCCTAATAAAAGAATTGGGTTAAGAACTGCGGCAATCAGCGCGCTATCGGCATCGGTGCTGTGGGAGATAGCAAAGCAGGGTTTTGGTTTTTATATCAAACATTTTGCTAGCCTTGGCAGAATTTATGGCGCCTATCTTTTGCTTGTCGTTGTCGCGTTTTGGATTTACTACTCGTCATTGGTTTTTATCATTGGTGCCGAGATCGGACAATTGTACCGCGAGCGTTCCACGGCTTAGATTTTTCAATCATTAAACACAGAAAAGACAGATTTTCGAGCTGGATTTATAGACAGGGATTCTTTATACTAT
>JAABXR010000139.1:0-307 GCA_011776225.1 Phycisphaerae bacterium | reverse complement strand
TATGATTATGATTTAGTGGTTATAGGTTCGGGACCAGCTGGACAAAAAGCCGCCATTCAGGCTGCCAAACTCGATAAGCGAGTGGCCGTGGTGGAGCGCAAGGCCGTCGTGGGTGGGGTCTGCATCAACACCGGCACCATTCCCAGCAAGACCCTACGTGAAGCCGTGATCTATCTCTCCGGCTATCGGCAACATGACATTTATGGCCAATCGTACAAGGTTAAGGATAGGATTACGGTTGAAGATCTTATGTTCCGAATCGAACATGTGGTTCGTCATGAAATCGATGTGATCCAGGATCAACTGT
>JAABXR010000090.1 GCA_011776225.1 Phycisphaerae bacterium | reverse complement strand
CGCCAATACGTGAGTTGCCGTTTGCTACCCGAGCCTACGCGCAAGGGAACTGCAGGCAGCTCTCCGGCCCCAACCATGCGCCGGATTGTGCGAGCACTGCATCGTAGAAATTCTGCCGCTTCGTTCACTGTGTAGAGTTTGTCCATCGCTCTTACGGACCAGTCTAAATCGCCTTTTTGGCTCAAAAGGAACACACGCACAGGGGTTTGCATACCTAATTCCTATAAATTGCTTAATTCTCGGAAATTACCGATTGCTCTGAAGAGCTGATTTTCGGGAAATGGTATTTTTTAGAAGAGCTTCAGCCCAGTGATTACAAACCTCATAAAACAATTTTCCCCGCTTCACGAGGTTCTTCAAATATGCAGGAGTTAGTCCGTGTTTTTGAGACAAAATCCGCAAAGCGAACTCCTGGGGCCGGCAAGTTGCCAGGCTATCCAAAACACTCCGCGAAATATCCGGCAACTTTTCTTGCAAGGCAAGCCGCCGAGCCGAACTATTACGGTATCTTTTTTTCAGAATCGGATCGACCAGCTCCCGGATTTGCTCATACTCTAGACTGAGACCTGCCTCATTTGGCCTTTGTTCAATAGGTTCGAACGGAAGAAGAGCATCAAAAACACGTTCGAGGCTTTGTACCGCAGCTTGTCGTTCAGCCGAGGATACTGCGTGTTGCGCTCTGTAGGCATTTCCGGCGATCCAATGTCGGACCGAGAGATTATGAATCAGCATGCCCCCAGAGTATCGGAGAAGGAACGGAACCATTAAATCCATTACTCGTCGAAGATTCTCATCGCTCTCCTTTTTGTCCGGCGTTGGGCGATTGCTGGCAATCTCCCGCACCAGGTCGGGAAGACGTTCGGATTTTATCTCAGTAATGGTGTGCTCTATTCCTTCCCGAATCTGGGCTGGCTGGAGATCAAACAAGTGCACACAGTCAATCGGTACATGGTAGGGCGGTCGATCACAAACCAGTGGCATATCAGTCAATTCGCAGAATCTTCCCATAATTAACGCTAGAATCATGACCTCCTGTACATCAGTACTTTTGCTGGCAAGATCTTGATACCTTTCTTCGACTTCAAGAGATGTTGCAGTTCCTAGAATAGAATCTCCCCAGAGCGACACAGTTCTTGAGGAAAGACCACTGCCTAGATTGGAGACCAAAGCTCGCAGCCTGTGAAGGGCCATCCGTTTGAGCTGAGAAGGCGAATACTCAAGCGCCCATCTGCGATATTCTATCCAAGGTAACCGTCGCACGTATTGAGTCTCTTGTCCGTTGCCTCGAATTGAGTGGAACCACTCAACACCGAAAGTAATACAAACCAGATTATCGACCAACCCAATTAGTAAGTAACGAGTAGTTGATGGGTAGGTCCACCAGTATTAGTACTAATACTGGTGCTCACCTGGGCACACCGCAAGTTTTTTGAACTCTTGTTT
>JAABXR010000079.1:575-1155 GCA_011776225.1 Phycisphaerae bacterium | reverse complement strand
TTATCGTTCGTGTTGGAGCGTTTCCCAGCAATGGCAGCGCCGCCAAAAATCAGAGGAAAATTGAGGACTTAGGCTTTAAAGGGGCCTTTATCCGAAAAAAATCTTGACCGCTCAACCCTCCCCTTTCCATTGAGGGGGATACAAAATCTTCCAGGAAACGTTCAATTTCCTGTAATTTAGAACCGGAGGTTACGACTAACCGGTAACTAAAACGCGTCGGCCTGTCTCTGATGGACCCGGCCCGGGGTTTGATCCATTGAACGGTATCGCTCACTTACAGGAGATTTTATGAAAAAGATGATTGCCCTTCCCTTCCTGATCGCCTTGGCGTTAACCATTCCCAACCTGTCCTTTTCGGACGATATGGAAGAAGGGTCCGGAACAAAAACCCAGGAGAGGAAGAGTGAAGGCAGTTCTTCTTCTACCGGGCATGACGAAAAAAAATACAAGGATAAGGAACATAAAACCAAAGCCGGCCACATGGAAGAAGGCAGCGGCGGTCAACAAACCCACGACGCTGAAAAAGAGTATCCGAAGGAAGAAGGCAGTGGTACCGGTCAGCCGCAAAAAGCCTCCGAAC
>JAABXR010000079.1:268-523 GCA_011776225.1 Phycisphaerae bacterium | reverse complement strand
GGGGTTCTCCGGAATCCCTGGTTTTTTATTTTTTCCCATGAAATCTGTCCTCAAATTTTGTATCATTTCCCTGCGATCATGAATTTTGATGATCAACATTTCCGTCCAATAGACTTCCAACCTTCATAATCCCGTAATTTTAGACTCGAGCAGAGTCATTAAACGTTTATAAGGTCAGGCCAATGTTACTGGATATTTCATACCTTTTGGCGGGACTCGCTTGCCTTTACTTTGGAGGTGAAATCCTGATCACCG
>JAABXR010000079.1:0-222 GCA_011776225.1 Phycisphaerae bacterium | reverse complement strand
TTTGGGACTCACGGCCCTGTTGATCCCCCTGACGCTGAGCCGCGAACGATTCCGAAAGGAAATCCCTCCCCTTCTAATCGCGACCTTTCTGATTCTGTATCTGGCCTGGGACCGGCTTCTGGTGCGCTGGGAGGGATTACTGTTGCTGGCGGGCCTCGCCTGGTATATCTGGCGGGCCTTGAAAGACGACAGTGAAACCACGCAGGAATTTGAGGACGAGGT
>JAABXR010000097.1:1893-2600 GCA_011776225.1 Phycisphaerae bacterium | reverse complement strand
AGAGTTTTTGACGAGCAGGGTCGATTCAATCCCGAGTTAGAGCCAAACACAGAAGAAATTATTGAAGCGGACTCTGTCATATTAGCCATCGGTCAGCGGCCTGATCTGTCATTCATTAAACCAGAGGATAATGTTGAGATCACTCCCTGGGGAACCATAAAGGTGGATCCACAGACTTTAGCCACGACTCGGGAAGATGTGTTTGCGGGCGGAGATTCCGCTTTTGGCGCGAGAATTCTTATCGAAGGCGTGGCAAACGGAAAATTGGCCGCTCGATCGATTGATAATTATTTGAGCGAGAATCACAACACAGAGAAAGGGTGCTCCGTTTCCGTTGAAGTGCTTTCACCTGAGCACTATGAAAAGCCCAAAGAATACGAAATAAAGGAAAGAAAACCACCCACTAAGATTTCCATCGACCGCCGCACGGGAGTCAATGAAGTAGAACGTTCTTTCGATCAGCAGGAAGCACGAATGCAGGCGCAGCGATGCCTGGTTTGTCATATTAATACAATCTATGATTCTGAGTTGTGCATTGTGTGCGGCGCTTGTGTTGACCATTGTCCACAGGACTGCTTAAAGCTCGTTCCATACTCCGAGATTGATTTGGAGCAACAAGAAATTATTGATGATAAGCTTCAAGACAAACAGGAAACATTAACGGCAATGATTAAAGATGAAATCGTCTGTATTCGTTGCGGTCTTTG
>JAABXR010000097.1:1628-1809 GCA_011776225.1 Phycisphaerae bacterium | reverse complement strand
TTGCAGAAGCTTTTGGAGCCATCAAAGCCTTTATTCCGCAAGTACTTTATGAACCGTCTTCTAAATTTAAGATTGGTAAACCGGACGATTTCCCGGACGGGATAACGTTTTTGGCTGAGCATAAACTGTACGTTTTCAGAAAAGAGAATGAATTTCATGTGGTCTCGGCGATATGTACACA
>JAABXR010000097.1:1307-1475 GCA_011776225.1 Phycisphaerae bacterium | reverse complement strand
GCTCCCAAGCCTTTAGCCTGGTATCCTCTATCTTTTGCTCCCGATGGAAACTTCGTTGTCGACACAGGCAAAAAAGTCGAGAAATATTACAAATTTACCATTTAGCGTGAAAGAAAAACTTTTAGTACTCTGGCGAAATCTAACCTGGACCTGGGCGCCTCATTCAAG
>JAABXR010000097.1:255-1206 GCA_011776225.1 Phycisphaerae bacterium | reverse complement strand
CATTTTAGCTCTTACCGGACTTTTGCTTTTGTTTTTCTACATTCCCTCTGTGCGCGACGCTTATTGGAGTATGAAAGATATTGATAATGTCGTGGTTTTTGGTTGGCTTCTGCGGTCTCAGCATCGCTGGGCCGCTCAACTTATGGTTGGGGCTGTCTTCTTCCACCTCGTACGCGTGTTTTTTACGGCAGCCTACCGCGACCAGAGGGTATGGAATTGGTATATCGGAATCGCACTTTTTGTTCTGACTATTTTTCTGTCTTTTTCAGGCTATATTCTTCCCTGGGATCAGCTTGCCTATTGGGCGCTAACCATCGCAACGGGTATTGCCGCTGAATTCCCTTTTTTCGGGGAGGACATTCGATTTGTTTTGCTTGGCGGCAACGTTTTGGGACAGAGTAGTCTGATACGATTTTTCGTTCTCCATAATTTTTTGCTACCTACCCTGGTTATCATTCTATTCGCGCTTCATATGTGGAGGATCAGAAAGGATGGGGGTTTAGCCTGTATGGAGCGGTTGATACACGAAACGAAACTTAGAGACATTGCGGTGAGTCCGACTAAGACCTATTCTTTGCTGGGTGTAACCGCAGGCACCACGATTCACGCAGCAACCACAGAAGTTTTGGATGATAGCAATTCTGTGCGCACCTCACCTAATTTAACGCGACGCCTGGCTTTGGTCCTTTTAGTTACCACGGTTGTCACCCTGATTTTGGCCCTGGCCTTGCCAGTGGGATTGGAAGAACCGGCCAATCCCGCTGTGACGCCAATTCCGGCAAAGGCACCCTGGTATTTTCTCTGGCTGCAAGAATTGACCGCGATAACCACCGTTAAAATAGGCGGGATAACCTTGAGCGGCGGCCTGGTTGGCGGAATTCTTGTTCCTGGATTCCTCGGTCTTTTAGCTGTGGTCTGGCCATTCCTGGACAAGAGTCCCAAAGAGGCTAT
>JAABXR010000097.1:0-163 GCA_011776225.1 Phycisphaerae bacterium | reverse complement strand
CTGAAATTCCAAGCCTGTTTTAGGAGATTGCAACTTGAACAAGAAAAAACCTTTCAATGCCCTCATTGATTTCTACTGGCTGTTCTTATTCTCGGTTGTGATGTTCTTTCTGGTTCTGACAGCATTCTACAAACAGGCAAATCCGGAGTGGAAGAAATATCAG
>JAABXR010000347.1 GCA_011776225.1 Phycisphaerae bacterium | reverse complement strand
AGTGAACAGGCTGGTTTGAGACTTTGCTCAGTCTCTTAAGAGTCAAATCTTTGCTCAATGGGCAAAGATTTCAAAAGGCCATTCATATTAATTCTTATTTCCTTAATCATTTTGCCTTTTAGTTTCGGCTTAACCGGGTCAGGATTCGTAGGCACCGAAAAAGGAACTGCAACGAAAAAAGAATTCTGACCAAAAATTGTTGCTGTTTTGTTTTCCTTGCTGCCGGCCTGCTTCCAAACAAGAGGGGTTGCAAATACAATTTTATGAGCTTGGATAAGACAATTAACTGGAACATGCTTGTAAAGTGGTAAGGCCCAACAATGTCTTCCGCCTCACTTAAACCATATAACTTGACATACTCACTCAAAAGCATATATTATGACATATCAGAAATGAGGTGAATCATAACTGAGAATTACCATGACCATTGTAAAACAACTGGCAAGTTTTGTTAAGAAGAAGAGTTTCGACGATCTGTCCAGGGCAGCCGTGGAACAGATAAAAATTCGTATTCTCGATTCGTTGGGTACGGCGATTGGTGCGCTTGAAGGGCCTCCGATCCGCATGATTAGAGAACATATCGACGATTTTAGCCGGCAAGGGCAGTGTTCGCTGATCGGCGGTGGTAAGACCTCCCCGGATCTGGCCGCACTTTACAATAGCGCCCTGGTTCGTTATTTGGACTTCAATGACAGTTACCTTGCCAAAGGCGAAACCTGTCATCCAAGCGACAACCTTGGCTCAATATTGGCCGCTGGGGAATATGCCGGTATTGATGGAAAAACGCTGATTAGCGCGTTAGCTGTGGCTTACCAGGTGCAATGTCGATTGAGTGACGAGGCGCCGGTGCGGGCCAAGGGATTCGATCACACCACGCAGGGTGCTTATGCCGTTGCAAGTGGTGTCTCCAAAGCGCTTCACTTAGATGAAGAAAAAATTGCCAATGCGGTTGCCATCAGCGCCACGCCTTTGAATGCCCTGCGGGTTACCCGAACCGGATCCCTTTCCAACTGGAAAGGACTGGCCTATCCTTATACCGCATTTGGCGCAACTGCCTCCACCTTTCTGGCCATGCGCGGCATTACCGGACCACCGGAAGTGTTTGAAGGGAACAAGGGATTTCAGGATGCCATTGCTGGCAAATTTACCATTGACTGGGAAACTGAAGACCTGGAACGAGTGACATGCACCATCATTAAGAAATTCAATGCGGAGATTCACTCCCAGGCGACGCTGGAGGGGGCGCTTGAATTAAGAAATGCGCATGATCTGGATGCCGAAGAGATTGAGTCTATCGAAATCAATACCTTTTATGTAGCTTATGATATCATCGGTGGTGGGGAAGAAGGTGACAAAACTATTGTCCGTACCAAAGAAGAAGCCGACCATAGCTTACAATACATGACGGCGGTGGCGTTGCTGGATGGACAGGTGATGCCGGAGCAGT
>JAABXR010000014.1:1888-2049 GCA_011776225.1 Phycisphaerae bacterium | reverse complement strand
ACCGGATTCTGGCCTCCAAGCCCGCCTTATGCGCAGCGCTTTAGTGATGGCCCTGTGTGGGCTGAATACTTAAGTGCCAATTTGGATGTTTCTGTAGATAACAGGGCTTACGGGGGAGCGTTCTCTGGAGTTCATTTCTTTTTGGGAACTCCAGTCTCTAA
>JAABXR010000014.1:1484-1808 GCA_011776225.1 Phycisphaerae bacterium | reverse complement strand
GGCTAAACTCTCAGGGGCTATATGTCGTTTGGGTCGGAGCTAATGACTTCTTCCTGGGGCTAACCCGGCCCGCAACTATGAATCAAGTGCTTGCTGACACAATTAGCAATATTGCTAACTCGATATGTAAACTAGGGTCATTTGGGGCGAGGCATTTTCTTGTTGGAAATATGCCTGATATTGGTTTGTCGCCATTTGCCAAGCAGCAGGGTCCTGGCGCACCACAATTGATGTCGCATGTAATTTCTCAATTCAATGTGGCGTTGAATCAAACCTTGAGCAACCTTCCTTTGGCGTGCGCTGAAACCATAGATGTTTTCGATT
>JAABXR010000014.1:669-1460 GCA_011776225.1 Phycisphaerae bacterium | reverse complement strand
GCCTGCTTGAATCTACCGGCGATGTGTGCAGACCCGAGCCAATACTTGTTCTGGGACACCGTTCACCCGACTACTGCGACCCATGCCATTTTTGCTGAAAAAATCCGCAGTTTATTTTGTGAGACAGGAGAACAAAATCCGGGGCTGAGAGGTACTCCTAATGACATGCCTCCACCTGAATGGCGAGGTGTCTGTTTCGGCTCTAAATAGTTTTCTCTAATGGGGGGCAGTCTTTTCAGAAACTACGCTTAAGTGTCTTGTTTGTGTGAAAAAACAAGAGGAAGATTTACTGGAGGAAAAACTGAAGCAATGAAGACTTGATTTTTCGTTGTACCCATTTTTATTCAAATTAGTCCCAAAACCCGCAACAAAAAGATTCCAAGTGTCGATGAACAGATCGACGCCAGCGAAGTGGCAGCTATAATGGCCGCGGCAAGATGATAGTTGGCTCCGAGCGCCTGGGCCATCGGGTAGCTGGCAGCAGCGGTCGGCGAGGCGCTCATCAGAAAAAGAACGCCGAGGCTCTCACCCCGTAATCCGAGAGCTATCCCTCCACCGGTGATAATTAACGGCACAAAAAAAAGCTTGCCGCTGGTCGCCCAGTAAAGCAGAGGTGATGACTGGAACTCCTTTAACCTGATCGAAGCCCCGGCACACAACAGGGCAAGAGGCAGAGTCATTCGAGCGAAGTATTCACCTGTGCTAAGTAGAATCTCCGGTACAGGAAATTTCAATAGGGCAACTAAGACCCCGGCGGCAATAGCTATGATCAAGGGGTTTCTTGCCACGCT
>JAABXR010000014.1:259-523 GCA_011776225.1 Phycisphaerae bacterium | reverse complement strand
ATACGCAAGACCGATGATGCCCATGTTGCCACGGAATGTTCCCTGAACAAATACCCCCCGGTCTGCTCCCACAGGGATATTTTTGCATAGCACGTTATCAAGGAGGAGAAAAACCAGGGTCGTTGCGAACAATGCATAGATCACCAAAAGAACGGGTATCCCGTTCTGGAAGTCAGTATCGACCAGTTTGACGAACAGCAGGCACGGCAGAGTGACTTTAAAAACCAGGTCCGAACCGATCTTGGCAAATTCGTCATTGATCCA
>JAABXR010000014.1:0-168 GCA_011776225.1 Phycisphaerae bacterium | reverse complement strand
TAAGTCATCCGTAAATCATTTCGTGGAGGCAGACATCAAGGACATCAAGCCCCTTTGGCTGCTGCTTATCATATTCTCTGTTGCCTTTGTCGGCATTTGGCAGCTCAGTGTCCTGACTTTTGACGCAGGGGTCGTCGACCTGCGTAAAACGGCAGGCGAACGCCTCGC
>JAABXR010000127.1 GCA_011776225.1 Phycisphaerae bacterium | reverse complement strand
AGCCCTGGTTAACATTCAAAAGGTAATCAATGGCATTAAGAACGCCGTCTAATTCCGTCCCCTCAATAGCAATTCTTCGACTCTGCTGAGCGCCGACCGAAATAAACACCGCTTCAAATCCCAAATTCTGCAATTCAGCTAAGCCGAAATTCTCGGTAAGAGGTGAATTGAATTTGATTTCAACACCTAAAGAAAGCACAAATTCGGCCTCTTTTCTCAAAACATCTTTGGGAAGCCTGTACTCGGGAATGGCGGTTTTGGGCATGCCGCCCAATGTATTAGAGGCTTCAAAAATAGTGACCTGAAATCCCCGCAAAGCAAGATCATGAGCGCAGGCTAGGCCCGATGGTCCGCCTCCTATGACCGCAACCTTCTTTCCCTTCTTAGCACTTCCTTTTTTGAGGACAGAAGGTACATGGAGAGGCCACCACGATCCTTGGGGACTTTTCTTTCCTTCAGTAAGCAATTCTTGTGTATGAGCTAAATCAGATTCAACACCATATTTTTCAGTGACGAATCTTTTCAAAGACCTGATAGTTATTGGCTGGTCAATTTTCCCTCTGCGACAAGCATCTTCACAAGGGGCGGCACAAATGCGGCCGCAGACAGAGGCAAAGGGATTCGAAGAACGCGCCACCAAATAGGCTTCTTCATCTTTTCCTTGTCCAATGAGTTGAACGTATCTTCCAGAATCAGTATGAACCGGGCAAGCCTCCATGCATAGAATATTTGTTCTATACCACAGTAGGTCCGGTACCTTTACTTTATAGTTCATTTTTGCTTTTACTTTTACCTTTACCTTATTCTTCCAGGAGTCTTTACATATTCTACCGTAGCAAGACGACTCTAATTCGCCAAGCTTTACATGGAGTGAATAGGAGAAATCAGTAGATTGGTCCCCACGGAATCTCTTCTTTTCCGTTCCGTGATAAAGTCAAGTAAAACTAGCTCCGCTTCCACCCTCCGTTATCGCTACATCATGACAATTGCGGCATACTTCGATATTCGGAATCGAAGCACGGCTATTTTGGTCTTAATGGCTAAAATCATAACCAGAATAAGTTTAAGGCTGCTGAAATTATCTTTCTTCATCTCGACATGATTTTTTGAAAGTTGCTCGTGGCAGTGAGTTGGGGACCGCTAAATTAGGACGGCCCCCAACAGATAATTACCTACCTTTGTCTATTTCATGACAATCATTTTCTTCACCGCAGTGAAGCCATTGACCCGGAGGTTGTAGAAGTACATGCCCGTAGCCAATTTCTCCGCTCCCAAAACCACCCGGTGATGGCCAGCTTCCATCTGGTTGTTGATGACCTCCATCACTTCTTCGCCGAGAGCATTGAAGACCGTCAAAGTAACGTGCCCTGACTCTTTCAAGCCGAAGGTAATGGTGGTGGATGGGTTGAATGGATTCGGATAATTCTGTTCCAGCACATAGTCTTCGGGGATTGCGGCGGCCACATGATCGTCCACGGATACGACGAGTAATGAAAACTCAGTCGAAAATGGCCCTTCGTTGCCCGAAAAGTCAAACGCTGATAACCGGTAGTAATAGGTAGTTCCAATTTCGACTTCCTGATCCGTGTATGAGGGCTTCGTGACCCGTGCGATAGGATCCGTCGACCCAGGGTTGAATCCCTGGATGGTGCTACGATAGACCGCAAAGTAGTCGAAATCCTCATCAACCGGATCGTCCCACGAAAGAACTACCCCGGATTCGGTTTCCTCGCCGGCGAGATTGGTCGGGGCAGCAGGAACCAGATTATCCAGTGAGTAACCGCTGTCTGGAGCCGAAGTTGCAAAGATTGCGGGATTGCCCGTGTGACCGACTACCTTAAATACCGACCAGTGCATGCCACTCGTTTTGGTGGAATCATATAAGGTTGGTGCAATGGCGCTGTACATCTCCTGGCTTGCAGCCGGAACCGCTCCGGCAAAATCCCAAAGTCCACCATCGAGGTGCAGCCGTGCGCCTTCGCTTAGGGTCTTAGCATCCACCGGAAGCGCCTCG
>JAABXR010000216.1 GCA_011776225.1 Phycisphaerae bacterium | reverse complement strand
ATAGGATTCTACAACGACTTAAGAGTTCGCAGCAACAATTGCTTCAGCTGACAAAGGTCTCGGATTTTTGGGCTTTTGTGGTCTTCGGAAAGGAATTTTAAATTAGTTATTATAGTAAGTTGGGTGCCATCTTGTCCTTTGCTTGTTATCGTCATAGAGGTATAAAGATTTTCTCAGAGTAAGTGTCTACAATCACAAGGGTGAATTAACTACCCATAAGAGAGAACATTTTCCGTGAAAAGGTCAGTCAATCAAAAAGTGGGAGAAGACAATTGAAGAGGAACAAAACAACCTCCGTCCAAAGAGCCTGCTTGGCTAGATCCGAGAAGTGATAGAAAAACACCCTACACAGAGGAAGAACTTGAGCTATTTGTGGACGGTTTTATATCGAGCATGGATGACATAGTAGATTAGAAAAGGATGGTTAACGAAGTTGGAGAGAAAAGAGCAAGAGAAATTTTGAAGGAAGGATTCAGGCGAATGGACTCAAATCGCCAAACGAACAGGTAAGTTTGGGAAAACAAATCCGGTAAGACCACCACCCTCGATTGGGAGAAACCCGGCCATCAAGCCAATCGGAGTGAAGTCTACTCACCGCCGGACCTTTATCTTAATCTGAAGAGATTTGGCAGGGCAGTTCCTGAGAAGGTTCGTTCGATTGAGCAATTAGTGCAAGACCGGGCCATAAAGACCTTGGCGCGGAAAATGCGTAAGGAAGACCAAGACGAGGCTGAATAGCCACAAAAAACAGGTCAGGCCTGCCGAAGCTACCGTACCTGCCAGCAGAGGCCTCGTATGGTGACGCGGTACCTGGACGAATGCTTCAATTTCTTCCGGTCTTCCGGGTTGAGAGATGAATGATTGGTTTTCCCCAATAATTTTTTTCAAATCCCCCAAACTGAATATAATTCCATGCATATTATTCTCTATATATTATTAGCGTGCCAAACCGGCACTTTTAGAAATCTCAAATTGGCACTTCAAGAGATGCCAATTTGGCACTTCAGGCGTGGTCACGTCTTTTTTTATCCACAGATTTTTTGGCCTGGAAATGCACCACATAGACATTGGTCTTGCCCTGACCGCGTCGCTTAATGGTCACAAAACCGTGCTTCTGCAATTCCGCCATAAACCTGACCACACTGCGTTTGCCCGCCCCCATATCTTTGGCCAGCCGTGCCTGTCCCGGAAAACAATAATCATTCTGCCAGGCGTATTTCAACAGCATGGCGTACGTTAGCTTGGCACCGGCGGAGAGCTTGCCATTTTCCAGGACACAATTCGGCACCTGGGTAAAGCCGCCGGCTGACACCGGGTCGGCGCCTTCGAATATGATTGTGCGCTGCGCCAGCACATCTTTGAGGTGAGTAAAGCCGTGTTCTTGTGACATAGATGCATGGGTCGATTATGCACAACCCGTAATTTGACTGCGCTTTTTTGCCGTGCTACAGTCAACATAACGAAAAACAGAGCTCGCATGCGAGCCAAATATCCATCAGCCAGGTCGTCCGCCTGGCTTTTTTATTATACCACACCCTGAAAAGCTGCTCCACAGCCGGAAATCACCAACCGAATAATCGCTCTATTTGCACCGGAATTTTCCCCGATGGTATCTTTTTACCTCGGGCTCCCAAAAACCTCTCACAGCGCATTCTCGCGCGTTTCAGGCCATGACCAGGTTTCAAAACGGGTCGCGGTTTTGACATTTTTGGCCCAGGTGGTAAGTTATACACATGGCCAAGAAACGCGCTTCCGAATCCTTCCGAAAGGTTCGGAAACAACAAAAACGCACTTCGGAAAGCTTCGGAACGCTTCCGTATGTTTCCGAAAAGACCTCCGAGCATGTTCTGTCCGTCCGGGAAGTGGCAAAAAGGTTTGAAAATGCCGGGGTTCCGCGCACCGAACGCAGCATCATCAACTGGTGCCAACCCAATCCCCAGGGCATCCCGCGGCTCGATTGTTTTTTTGATACCAACGAACGCAAATACT
>JAABXR010000026.1:661-1027 GCA_011776225.1 Phycisphaerae bacterium | reverse complement strand
ATGTACACTATTGTTGAGAAAATATACCCGGGGTCTGCTATAATGCGTGCAGCCGGTATTTAGCAAGAATTGCATAACCCATTTAACCTATCATGGAATTTTCAATATACGCATATTTGCATTTTATCTACCTCTTTGTGTTCTCCCTCGGACTTTCTTTGGGGACGGGGGCGGCCGTATTGGGAAACGCGATATTCTTTACGGCGGTAAAGGATAAAAAAATATCTTCCGAGGAGTATGCAATGATAAAGGATGCGCGAACCGTGATATGGTTCGGCATATTGATGTATGCGCTCGCAGGAATCGGCCTCTTTACGCTTGCGTACGAATCAATGCTTACCCTTCCGGTCTTCTACGGGAGCATGA
>JAABXR010000026.1:0-650 GCA_011776225.1 Phycisphaerae bacterium | reverse complement strand
GAAGAGTCGGAAGGAGGCGGCAAAGCGCCCCGCGGGGTTATTCTTGTAAGCGGAGTCGCCTCTGTTGTCTCATGGGTGTTTTTGGTGCTGCATCACGCAATGCACCGGTCATCAATTGAATACCTTACATTTATAGCCGTGTATGTGCTTGCAATTTTTGCAGGTACTCTCGCCCTTCGGGTGTTTAAGCGCGCGATACTCGAAGAACGAGATATTGCCGCGCTTCAAAGACGCATAATTGTTTTATTGGCTGTCGCTCTCNNCGGCCGCTCTCGTTCTGTCGGTTGCTACAATCGTTTTCGGCTCAACGGGAATTTCTTTCGGGGGCGCGCAAGAAAGCGAGAACAAAGAAAGCGCAGGTACGGGGGAAACCTCATACTCGGTTGCCGATGTGGCGCTCCATGACAATGCCGAGGATTGCTGGCTCATCATTGATGATCTCGTATTTGACGCCACCGAAGCGGCCAAGCTCCACCCGGCGATGTTTAATTGCGGAACGGACGCAAGCGAGAACTACCACAAAAACCATGGCGAAGGGGTGAGTGACAAAATGATGCAATTCTATATCGGTACGCTTAACGACAAAGAAGGAGTGACCAAGGTAGATGAGCCGGCGGAAGGAAATGAAACTCTCAAGCCGTATCGGGAAT
>JAABXR010000135.1:433-1370 GCA_011776225.1 Phycisphaerae bacterium | reverse complement strand
GTCCCTATACTTTGGATTATATCAAACGCATGACAGAGAATTTCATTGAACTGCATGGCGACCGTTACTTTGCTGATGATCCGGCCATGGTTGGCGGCATAGCCAAATTAGACAAGCATAATGTGGTCATTTTTGGACAGCAAAAGGGCAGAGACGTGAAGGAGAATCTGTATCGCAATTTTGGCATGTCCAATCCTGAAGGATATCGCAAGGCTTTGCGGTTAATGAAGGTGGCGGCGAAATTTAGAATGCCAGTTGTTTCATTGATTGACACGCCGGGCGCCTATCCGGGGATCGGCGCCGAAGAAAGGGGACAGGCAGAAGCGATTGCCCGAAATCTTTTGGAGATGTCACGGATTCCGGTCCCAATCATTATTGCCATCATTGGCGAGGGCGCATCTGGTGGCGCGTTAGGGATTGGCGTCGGTGATGTTATTCTGATGATGGAGAACTGCTGGTAATTTCCCCGGAGGGTTGTGCGGCCATTCTATGGAAAGATAACGCCAACGCGCCTGAGGCTGCCGAAGCCATGAAATTGACTGCTCCCGATTTGATGGAAATGGAAATTATAGATAAGGTTGTTCCTGAACCCCCCGGTGGAGCACACTGGGACCATGACAAGGCTACAGAAATCTTGAGGCAGCATATCGTCAAGGAATTGGGCAGATTAGGCAAACTTCCCGTTGAAGAACTGCTGGAAAAACGACGCTCAAAGTTTGAAAAAATGGGGTATTGGGAAGAATAGCGATCTTGAATTTAACGCCGAAGAACACTGAAGTGAAGTGAAATGCGAGACGTCAGAAGTGAAGCGGTACAAAACCAGGGAGATACTAAAGCAAATTACTTCTTACCGTCTCACTTTTTACGTTTGCCGTTTTACCCAATTATGTTCCTTCAGTATATTTCAGTGCTTAATTTTAAACCGCAAGTATTTTGG
>JAABXR010000135.1:0-301 GCA_011776225.1 Phycisphaerae bacterium | reverse complement strand
TTTGTAGTGTGAGCTTAGCACTGTTCAGCAAAGGAAAAATCTACAGCATGTGGGTTGCACCTGTTGTGCCTCAATTCTTGCTGCAGTTAAATCTCGGTGCTCAATCAGACATAAGCCATTTTTGGTGGGGTGGTTATTTCTTTTCGGTTCATCTACCTTATGGAAAGGACATCTTTCTTCATTATCCCGCGCCGTTGTTATGGCTGCTCTATTGCCTGTATTATGTCTCTTTTACAGTTTCTATTGGACAAACGCCAGGAAAGCTGATGAAGCGTCTGGTTATCTTAAATGCATCCCAAAA
>JAABXR010000349.1:684-1072 GCA_011776225.1 Phycisphaerae bacterium | reverse complement strand
GGCAGCATCCTGATATCACGTTGCCGCATCAATTCGAGAGCCTGAACCAGAGGAGCTTCAGCATCAATAACAGCAGGACTGCTATCGATGACATCCCTTAGACGTGGAAAGATATCAGTCAAGAGTTTGGGAGTTTCTTGCCCCAGAGTCTCCAGGACAAACTCTGTCTGTCTGTTCAAGCTGCCCGCACGCGCCGGGACAATATTGGTTCGGCCCTGCTTTTGACAAAAATCTGCGTATGCAATCGCACTGCAAATCGAATCCGTATCAGGATTTTTATGTCCAACGACAAATATTTGCTCCGACATATTCACAATTGATCCTCCACCAGATAGCCCTTGATATCACCCAGCCCGATCATATCCTCAATAATGCCGCGAGCGGGCAT
>JAABXR010000349.1:0-677 GCA_011776225.1 Phycisphaerae bacterium | reverse complement strand
CACGAGCAGGCATACCTTTGTCATCAAACCAGACATACATACTGCCATTTTTTGTTTCAAAAACTTCAGGATCTACAATTGCCTTGATTAACATCCCGTGGCGTGGGAAATATTTTTTTGTCAGATGTTCTGCGACGGTCAAAACCTGAATTTCTATTTCACTAAAACCTTTGGTTGAAAATGTCGGAATAAAAATCGTCTTGCCTCTCTCGACGGCTCCATAGACGCCGAGACGTAAATTATAAAAGGCCGTCAGGATATCGACAGGAGACTTTCCTTTCGGGACATCATGTTCTTCTGANNNGCCACTGACCTTTCTTGCGCTTTCTGACCTTTGAGACATACTCGATACTGTTTAGCGAGCCATCCGGCATAAGCTGCATGGTCGATGTATAAGTCTGGGTTCGATTGCCGGAAAGCCATGAGGCAATCCCCAGGGTGCGACCAACCAGTTCAGCACGGAAAATGCCTGGCTGATCAGATTCTGCAAATCGCAACTCACCTTCTCCCAGACGATCAAAAAACAAAAAAGCGATGCCATAAAGGTGTTCTTCACCAACAAAGTCTCGCACAGTCTTTGTTACAAGCTGCGACTCGGCAAGCGACTGAGCAGGCATAAACATCAAAAAAACAAAAACTATGGCAAGTAACACCTTGTGTTTTTTCATTATATAAAC
>JAABXR010000215.1:1369-1565 GCA_011776225.1 Phycisphaerae bacterium | reverse complement strand
TAAGAGCTATCCAAATAGAGGGCTTGAGTATTCATCTTAAATTTGAGCGGCTTTTAGAAGGTATCAATCTTCCTTCCAAAACGAGGTTTTCTTATTGTTACCGTTTGCAGACAACCAAAAATTCCGGGAAGTCTCAACTCCGCTTGAGAACCCTTCCGCGTGTACTTTCCGAAAGACCACAAGACCGTTTTGAATT
>JAABXR010000215.1:1039-1268 GCA_011776225.1 Phycisphaerae bacterium | reverse complement strand
GAGGTCCACCTGATTCGGCCAGCTATAGAATTTCGTTCTTTCTATGGCTCCTTTTGACATTTTAAAATACAAATCCGGATCCCCGGCTAATTGACCCAGTCGATCCGCCAGCTTTTGAACAACCCGCTGTTGGCTCAAACCCGCCGTATTAACTTTAAAACCACAAGTTTCATTGACCACCACACCGGGCCCTCCCAAATCCAGAACCACTGCGGGCAAACCCTTCGAC
>JAABXR010000215.1:747-928 GCA_011776225.1 Phycisphaerae bacterium | reverse complement strand
CGTTCACCTTTAAATGCTCGGCCAGTGAATGCAAACGCTTTTTATCCGGACCGCTTCCCACAATCGTCAGCTGTGAGTTGGGCCATTTCTCCAACAAACGAGCGAACGCCCGCAGACCAAGATGCATTCCTTTCCAAAACAGCAGACGGCCGGCAAAAATCAATTTAAAAGGATGTTGTCC
>JAABXR010000215.1:250-618 GCA_011776225.1 Phycisphaerae bacterium | reverse complement strand
TTCAGACTCGGGGGTTTTTACATAAATCCAGCTGGCGGCGCTGAAAGTGATATGCATCAAGGGATCCCAGCGAATGAGGTAATTTGAAATATCGCGCACGGTATCTGAAATCCATCCTCTAATTCCATACCCAAAACGCAAGTTTAGAGGAGCCCGTTCGCCCCCTCCAATAGGCCCAAGAATAAGGGGAACTCCCAGGCAACCGATAAAGGTCGGAAGACGAACGCTGCCAAAAGTTATATGATGCAACAGCTCGAAATTTATTTTTTTATGCATTCGCCGCGCCATCCGGCAGGCGCCCCATTGCCAAAGAAGGTAAAAGAGATAAAGTCCGCCAGGAAGCTTCTTACAGGGTTTTATCCAGCCGG
>JAABXR010000215.1:0-145 GCA_011776225.1 Phycisphaerae bacterium | reverse complement strand
CAGCCGGGCAAATCGTAATAAAGAAAGTGAATATTGGGTACCGGCTTTACATTAAGGTACTCTTCAATCGTCGGCTGATTATTGGCCCGTGTCAGCACCCATAACTCATGTCCCAGGCGGGCTATTTCAAGCGCCCAATTCCATC
>JAABXR010000244.1:721-1422 GCA_011776225.1 Phycisphaerae bacterium | reverse complement strand
TATTTCAGATTTCCTCAATGAGGGCAAAACCTTTTTGCCCAAAGACCAGTTAGAGTTATTTAACAGCCGGCAAGAAGAAACAGGCCTTGCTCAAGGTATTCAAATGAGTTTGTCATCCCGGAACAAGTCGTGGAACAGTTAAAATTACATGATAAAAGCCAGGCGTCGAAGCGTTGCAGCGGATCCTGCGGCCGCACGCTGCCCTTGAGCTCAGAGTATTTTCATCGCGACAAAAAGTCGCCTGATGGTTTTGTTGCCAAATGTAAAATGTGTCGGCGACAAGACGACAGTCAGCGACAACAGATTACAACGACAGAGCCGACAACAGGCGGCAGAAATTCTGTCGGTGACAGAAACGACAAGCCTGTGGCGACAGAGCAGACAACAGACGAGAAAAGCGAAATTCAGCCCCAAACTTCTCCGAGTGAGACAAAAATAACCCCTGCGACAGCAGACGACAAAGCTCTCAAGACGACAGACGACAGACGAGCGATAGAGGTTTTCAAAGAAAAGCTGTCGGCGACAAAAGCCTTTGTCGTTTTTTGGCTCATCGTTTTATTTGTCGGGGGCTTTGCTTTATCAACCCTTAACGGCGGGTACGCTTTTTTCGACTCAGCCGTTATCTTATGGCCTACCCTGGGGGTGTATATTGCCGGTACTGTGGCCGGAGTGCTTACTTTGGGAACTGCGCTGACAGCCTA
>JAABXR010000244.1:0-710 GCA_011776225.1 Phycisphaerae bacterium | reverse complement strand
GCAAGGCCTTAATCTGGTGATTAACTACACCGGTGTTAAGAAGCGTTTGCTGATTACTGAACGGAAAGTGCAGAGCGAGGAGATTGACGCGCAAATCAGCAGTTTGGAAAGTTTGAAAAGGGGCTATGAAGATTTTATTAACCGCTATCCCCCGACCAATAAAACCGGCCGGCCAGTAGTCTGGAAACAGGAAATCACAGAAGCGGTGCTGGCAACGCAGGCCAAAATCAATGTAGTCAATGAAAAAATCAGAGAGCTTAAGGATAAGCGGCCTGAGATTCAAAAGTTTGACTGGCTGCTTCTCTCTGCCTGGCTGTTGGTGCCGGAGCTTTGTCTCCTGAGCGCGATTTTGGCTTTTTCTGTAGCCGGCAACCGGCCTTTCAAAAAGAAAAAAGCCTTACCGTCATGGCCTAACTGAAAAGTTGCCCCGCTCACTCGGGGCTTGCCCAACTTTTCAGCCTCAGCCTTCCCCTGTTATAATTCCATAATGAGACCTTGTGTCGGCGGTCCGCTCTGGGCAAGGAGGGTGCCGCTCCTTCTTGGGAACGCCATCTTACCCAAGAGGTGGGATAACAGTAATGTTGATGGCTAACTGTTGTTTCACCAAGACCGGTCTCTAATAATCAAAGCCCCCGCCAAAACAGCGGGGGCTTCAAATTTAATAAGGTCTTTCGTTATCTCACAGATACCCTCTGGCCAGCCAAAAAGGT
>JAABXR010000263.1 GCA_011776225.1 Phycisphaerae bacterium | reverse complement strand
TCAACAAGTCCGGCTCGAAACTGATCGGCCTCATAGTTCTCCGGGAGAACCACATACGTATAATGAGAGTCCCAGCCCCAGTTATAACGCAAATTATCAGAAAATACGGACTGGCCGGTGGGCATCGAAACCAACAAATTGATGTGGAAGTGCGTATTGGAGGGCATTTCTGCGATCACTCCCGAAACCGCTAGCTCCATCTCTTCGTCGCTATAGGGCGCTCCTATTTTCAGGGTTTTTCCGAGAGGGTTTTTATCACCAAAATATTTTTGGGCAATTTTGTCGGTTATAACAACCTGATTGGGATGATCCAATGCCGTCTCACGGTCGCCGGCAATAAACGAAAAGCCAAAAACTTTAAAGAAATTGGAATCCGCAAAGGCGATTTTCGTTTCACGGAAGACCTTGTCGCCATAAGTCACCTGATCAGTATACAGCCGGCTGAAATGCATGACTCTGGCAAGTTGTGGAAAATCGTTCTCTAAGGCCCCGGCCAGCCGGTAAGGACTGCTGGCAATCACCTTGGAACCGGAGCCGAGGCTGACCTCATATCCCACCCGGTAAATTCGTTCCGAATCGGGATGAAAGGTATCGTAACTGCGCTCATGCTGCACGTAAACCACGATCATGAGACAACTCGCCAAACCTGTTGCCAGCCCAACAATGTTGATGAAGGAATAAGTGAAATTCCTGCGGATATTTCGAAGCGCGATTTTGAAGTAGTTTTTTAGCATCTTCTCCTCTATTTGCCAGATTGTTCGGTGTTAGCCCCCATTTTCTTTTTATTCATACCGCAAACTCTCCACCGGATTGGCCAGCGCCGCTTTAATGGCTTGCGTGCTGACCGTTAACAGCGCAATCAACAGGGCCAGAGTACCCGCTAGCGCGAACACCCACCACGAAATGTCGATGCGATAGGCGAAGTTCTGCAACCAGCGGTTAGCCGCGTACCAGGCCACGGGCCAGGCGGTGAGATTGGCCAACAGAACCAGCTTTAAAAAATCTCGTGACAGCAGTGTGACTACACCGGACACAGTCGCTCCTAAGACTTTGCGAATGCTGACCTCTTTGGTGCGCTGCTCGGTCATGTAAGCCGATAACCCGTACAGTCCCAGACACGAGATTAGAACGGCCAGGATCGTAAAAATCAATACCGCCTTCGACAAAATGCGCTCCTTCTGCAACAGTTTCTCAAAGTTTTCATCCAAAAAAGACGTGTGCATCGGCTCGCTCACGCCGAACCGATTCCACAGCGATTCGGCGTATTGCATAACTTCCTGTGGCCGCTCCCCTTTCAACTTGATGGCAAGACGGGTGCCGTCAAGATCCAGGGTCAAAGCGACAGGCTCGATCTG
>JAABXR010000032.1 GCA_011776225.1 Phycisphaerae bacterium | reverse complement strand
GCGAAATTGTTGCGTATTTTAGAGTTCGCATGATGGCCTCCTATTTTCGAGTTGAATAAAAAGAGCGCAAAAATCAGCGAGCGAAGCGAGTGTATTTTTGCAAATGGATTGGACGAAACGACCGATTTTTACACTCCTATGTTAGTGGAAAAAAAATTATTTAGTGATTGACAGAAAACTCGTCTTCTTATGTCATTGCGAGCGTTTCTCAGCGAAGCAATCTCCTTATTGGGCAGGCAGGAGATTGCTTCGGTCGTCCCTCCCTCGCAATGACACATTTTAGGAATTTTCGATCAAACTATTTAGATTCGAAAACTGCTTAAAACAAAGGCGTGGGAATGTCTCCCCATTTGACATACCGTGGCGGCGTCTTGATAGCCGTCACTTCGCCTTTGGCTTTATCCACGTACGCCAAAAGGATCGGCTCCCTTCCGTACGCATTCTTGATAATTTTTCGACCTTGAATCAACTGCTTTGTAGCGACCTTTGCCTTTGTGAACAGAACCTTGTACTTGTTGCGGTCATATTCCTTCGGCTGATGGTGTCCGTGCACCCCTTCCGGAATTTTTTCGATGGGCACATCCGGTAAATACCACTCAGCCGGGACGACGTAATTGAGGTAAACTTCGGCGCGGCCATTCTTCGCCTGATGGATGCGGAGCGCCACATCCGGATCTGTGAGCGCTATTTGCGCTATCTTCTGCAATTCCGGTTCGCTCATGTAATCTGCCGAGATGGTCACGCTGTTCTCGGAAGAAACGGTCGTGATCTTGGACAAAGAATAATTGCGCAGAGCAAAGGCGGCGCTTACCGAGACCGTCAGCGCCAACACATACAGCAGCCCCACCGCTGCGAACCGGCCAACACGCGATTTTGGCAAACCGGGGAATTTGTCAAAAAAGGAAAATCGGCCGGGAATGAACATGGATGTGTGAGCTTTATAGGATTTGTAAGACTCACCAAATTTTTGTTCACATTCCTGCTCTTCTTTTTTGGCAAGCAAGAAATAGACAAACAGCATGGTCACGTAGATGATCAGCACCGTGAAGCGCGGCCACGCCAACAGCAGTCCGAACCCCATGACGGCAAAAGCCACATATTGTGGATGGCGGATATGCTTGTAGATACCGCCCGTAACAGCGCCTCTTTTGGTAAGTTTGGTGGTGTAGATTTGACCGGCTCCCACCAAAAAGAACAGAAACCCGATAATAACCAAACTCCAGCCGACGATTTGATAATGATTCAGCAGGAACGATGAGGTCTTCACGTAGTGCGGCAAAAAGAAGCCGCTCAGCCAGGCCGTCTGCGGCAGTTTATGCAGAAAATTCAAACTGGGTCCATAGGTGGAATAATAGTAGATAGCAAACGGGCTGATCATATAGACGATTTCCACCCCGATGACAAGATAAAACAGCCACACGGCCGGGGTAAACAGTTTTTTGACTTTCTCAGACATGAGAAGCCTCCTTTCACGTTTTGACAATAAAACAATACGGCGATTTTTTGAGCAGAAGAAACGGGTTTTTGGTGAGAATGTGTACCGGACTTATAAGTTTGGCAGACGAACTTATAGGATGGTTAAACTAAACGATATGGTTCAACAAGATATGAATGAGTGTGGGACTAGCAAACAGCTCAGTCTGTGTGTTTTTTTATGAGGGCTTCCAGATCTGCTACATCCGGAAACCCGGCCTGCCGGCCTATTCGCAATGAGGTCTGAAGCAGGGGCAGACCTTGCTCTTGCTCACCAACTTCACAAAGAAACGTCCCGAGCTCCCAGCCGATTCGATACAGTCCATTTGCATCTGTGGTTTCTTTCGCAAGTTCATAGGCTGCTATCTCCTGCTGCAAATAAGCCTCATAATCCTCTTTATCCCGGCTGATCATCGCCATGTTGTGCAAGACGGTCATTTCGCCGCTTTTGTCGCCGATTTCCTGCTGAATTTTGAGACTGTCTTTGAGATAGTTGAGCGCGGTCTCATAGTCGCCGCGGGCGTCGTAGAT
>JAABXR010000225.1:764-1228 GCA_011776225.1 Phycisphaerae bacterium | reverse complement strand
TGCACCTGAAGCATGCGTGTTTACCAATTTCACCACCTCGGCAGGCGATCCCGCTCAAAGTGCTGGGGAGAGGACTTGAACCTCCATGGATTACTCCGCTTGCTCCTAAGGCAAGTGCGTCTACCAATTTCGCCACCCCAGCACTTTGGGCGGGATTATATCTATCGATCACCACAATGGAACGAACTGCTTCTAGTCCGCCCGGAAGGACTCAACCCTCAACCGTCTGCTTAAGAGGCACCTGCGGCACATGCCCTGGCACCAATGTGCTACATACATCAACCTCTTTGTCCGCCCACTAGGACTCGAACCTAGGACCGTTCGCTTAAGAGGCGACTGCTCTACCAGCTGAGCTATGGGCGGACAAAAAGTTTGATTACCGAAAGTACGTTGACACCCGAAGCAAATGCATTAAGGAGTATTGGTGCCGGGGCCGGCTAAACTATGGGCGGATGCGGATGTAC
>JAABXR010000225.1:0-721 GCA_011776225.1 Phycisphaerae bacterium | reverse complement strand
TCGTTGCGGCAACGAGACTCTTTTGTTTTGGTGGGCCAGGAGGGACTTGAACCCTCACCCGCTAAGCGGACAACATTTTAAGTGTTGCGTGTATACCGATTTCACCACTGGCCCCGGTTTCTTTTTCTATTTAACCCTCGGTGTGTTGGTTTCAGGCTGTGACAGTTCGGACAGAGTATGCGTAGATTTGCAAGGCGGTTATCCTTCCTGTTGCCGTTTATGTGGTCAAGCTCCAGCGGCAATCGCCCGTCTTCTGAAATTTTCATCCACCCGCACTCCTCGCATTTTGGACTTTTAATTTTTTCTGTATATAAGCGTTTCTTTAGTTTATAACTTTGGTAGGTACTGTTTTTGACCAAAATTTTTTCTAAAGATATTTGGGGTCTACTCATTCCGCGCATCCCCTTACTCCAAGCTTTTCCTTTAAAGTGTGATATGTCTATTTTGTAAATGTCCAAATATTTTTTGATTTGTGCATAATTGCCACCTGCTTCTACGAGGCCAAGTTTTTTCAAAACCTGCCTAATACTTGCCGACTCTTTTGCAGCTTTTTGTAGTTGCTCTTTGCTCCATCTGCGTGGCCGTGTTTTCATTCACTAAGTATAGCATATGGTATACGTAATTATAGGTGTACAATATATTCGTATGCCATTGGCTTTGTCCCCGTCCTCGCGGAGGCACGGGCGGGAATCGAACCCGCGCGTCGCGGTTTTGCAGACCG
>JAABXR010000348.1 GCA_011776225.1 Phycisphaerae bacterium | reverse complement strand
CCCAACCGACTCTGGCCGTGAATTCACTGACGACAGGGGGCTCAGGTTCCGAAGCCGAGATTCTACTATTTGACATAGCTAAGTTGCCTTAATTTTTTATAATAGAGGGCAGCAGCAATGCACGATTCTACGACAACTCCACCTAAAGTGAAACTGCTGGATCAGGTTCGCAACGCCATTCGTACCAAACACTACAGCATCCGCACCGAGGAGGCATATGTGCACTGGATCAAGCGCTTTGTTCTCTTTCACAACAAGCATCATCCCAAAGGGATGAGTGAAAAGGAAATCGCTGCCTTTCTTACGCATCTGGCAGTCAAAGAAAATGTGGCGGCTTCAACGCAAAATCAGGCCTTGTGTGCGATCATCTTTCTCTATCGTGAAGTTTTAGGAATCGACATCGGCGATTTCAGCGATACCTTGATCTGGGCAAAGAAACCCAAAAAGCTGCCGGAAGTATTTACCCGTGGAGAGGTCGAAAGAGTCATCGCCAATCTCCAGGGGGTCTATTGGATGATGGGCGTTATCCTGTACGGCTCAGGCTTACGCCTCATCGAATGCCTACGACTACGTGTTAAAGACATCGACTTTGCCGGCAAAAAAATCATCGTCAGAAGCGGCAAGGGCGAAAAAGATCGCGTTACGATGCTGCCTGAAATCGTCATTAATCCTTTGCAGCAGCATTTGCAGGAAGTTAGGAAGCTGCACCAGAACGATCTAAACGAAGGTTTTGGAACGGTCTATCTTCCTTACGCTCTGGCAAAAAAATATCCTAACGCCAACCGCCACTGGGGCTGGCAATATGTATNNTCCTAACGCCAACCGCCACTGGGGCTGGCAGCCCGTAGGATGCTGAGAGCATGCACTATGTTTATGTGTTGATGAGTTTGAAAGATGGCCAGTTCTATACCGGTTACACATCAGATTTACGGAAAAGGCTGGTAGAACACAATGATGGTGAAAGTAAATCGACGATGCATCGACGACCTCTTACTTTGATCTATTTTGAGGGATGTTTAAATAAACGAGATGCGAT
>JAABXR010000360.1:948-1302 GCA_011776225.1 Phycisphaerae bacterium | reverse complement strand
CTACATCGTTTCACGCTATGGCTCGCGACTTGCTAGTATCAGTAGTCCGCAATGGGTGGCGGAAAGAGGCATAATCAGTCAAACTCGTATATTATTTTCCACAACAAAATACGAGAGAGATCATGCCTCAGAAAACAACTATAGCAGAAGCCAAATTGACAGCACAAGATATTTACCAACTGACCCAAGAAGTGCTTCAAGAAACTTTTGATTTGGATATGAGCCAGAGCCAATATGATGCCCAGACGATTTGGGATGTTTTGGTGACAGCAGCCGTTGAGCGTTTGACGATTGATAGTGCCAGTCAGTTGTTGGAAGAGGCCCCCAGTGCCAACACCGTCCGTAACCGCCTCA
>JAABXR010000360.1:0-886 GCA_011776225.1 Phycisphaerae bacterium | reverse complement strand
GCTCAAGAAACGCTTAGTTTGTGCGGCAGACTACACCGATATACCTTATCATGGGCAACATGAAGTTGATGATGATCGTGTGCGACGCGGACGTGCCAAATCGGGAACAACCCACTTTCATAGTTTCGGCACACTGACTGTTTTGCATCGCCACAAACGCTATACGGTAGCATTGACGCTCTTTCGTAAATCGGATAAGGCTCATCATGGCTTGAAACGGCTATTAGAGCGTGGCAAGCACTTAGGTTTACGGATTAAACGGCTGTATCTGGATCGTGGTTTCGATAGCAATGGGGTTGTCGCTCTGCTCAAAAAACAGAGCTTTCCCAGCATCATCGCCCTCAGCATTCGTGGTAAAAGGGGGGGCACTCGTGCCTTGTGTATTGGACGTAAAAGCTACCAGACCACTTATGCACGCAAGAGCCGTATCTACGATGATGAAGTTTTCAATGTTTGGGTGGTTTGCAAATACAGCAAGGGGCGCTATCGACGTAATCGTATTGGCTATTTTGCTTATATTGTCATTGGCGATCTGAAAATGTCCCCACAGCAGATTTACGAGGAATATCGCAAACGTTTTGGCATTGAAGCCACGTATCGTTTGATGAACACAGTTCGTGCCCGTACCAGTTCACGCTCAGTGGCTTTGCGGCTCTTTTTCATCGCATTGGCTTTACTGTTGCTAAATCTTTGGGCTTACATCAAATGGCGTTTTCTATATAAACGACAACAGGGTCCACGTCAAGTTGTGCATCATTTACTGCCACTTGCTCGCTGGCGTTTATGGTTGTGGGAAATGGTCAAACAACGCTTGGGGTTTTCGCTTGAAATTTCTCTGGATGATTTATGATTGCGGACTACTGATTATATATCCCATCTCATTTCT
>JAABXR010000120.1:976-1264 GCA_011776225.1 Phycisphaerae bacterium | reverse complement strand
TACCAACATTCCAATAGAGTTCACGAGTCAGTTCCATAATCAATCCTGTCTTCTTCCAGAAAACCTATTGTTGCATGTTCATTACCTAGAGCAAGGAAGATACCAACCAGGGTTAAGCATTGATTATTGAAATAAAAAACCGTCTATTGCCTGCTCAGGTGTCCAAAGAAAGGGCATTACAGCGAATTGCAGGCGAAGAAAAAAAACTGAACAACAATATCCGGACGGGCAGAAATCGAAGCAAAGTGTTACGTTGGTGACAGCATTATCCTGCCGTTTACAGCGCAG
>JAABXR010000120.1:0-925 GCA_011776225.1 Phycisphaerae bacterium | reverse complement strand
CTGACTCAACAGCGCCTCGCGTCAAGAGGAGGCTGCAAGCCGGCAAAAAGAATCAGACCAGGAACAAGTCCTTTTTGGCATAGATAACAGCAAACAATCTGGCCGGTTTGTCGCCATGGCAACGAACAATATGCGGCAGGGTTGAGTCATAGCAGATTGTATCACCCGGATTCAGGATATCCACATGGCCAGAGAGGCTGACCTCTACCTGCCCCTCGAGGATATACAAAATCTCTTCGCCAACGTGCTGGTTCGCTTCGAGCGGATCGTTACCAGGCGCCAGGGAGACCAGGAATGGCTCCATTTGCCTGTTTTGTTTGCTGCCGCAAAGCGACTCGTAACTGTAATTAGCCGAAGTCTCCCCGAAACGGGAGACAATCGGCCCACCGTTGTTGCGCGTGATACTAAAAGGAGCATTGGCGCTGTGATCCATCAAATCTCCGATTGACACATTCAATGCACTGGCAAGCGCAACAATCTGGCCAAGAGGCGGCGTCGTTTCATGCTCTTCAATGGCAGTAATAGTCGTCGCAGGCAACCCTGACGACTGCACCAACGCTTCAAGGCTTAAGCCCTTCTCGGTTCTGAAGCGTTTGATTGAATCTCCTACAGTCGTTTTTTGATTGGTCATATACACCTCCTTGCCTCTTTGAGATTTAATCGCGCTGTCATCGCAGCACTGCAAAATATCAATTGACCCCCCTCTTATTTGCCTCGGAACAATGGTGTGCGTTTATCGAGGAAAGCGCTGACAGCTTCAAGGTGATCTTCGCTATGATGAGACATCCCCTGGAAACAGGCACACAAATCGAGAAATTCCGGCAGGTCCATTTTCTCGCTAACCTTAAGCAGCCGCTTGCTTAAACGAAGCGCAACCGGAGGCTGAGCAGCAATCCTGGCAGCGATTTTCCGTACCTCGACCAAA
>JAABXR010000299.1:1191-1333 GCA_011776225.1 Phycisphaerae bacterium | reverse complement strand
AAGTGGGGCAGCCAATTGGCAGAAGTCGGAGCTTGTGGTCATCTTGCCACTGACGATGGATTTGGCGCGTGGCCGAAAGGGAAAGACATTCTGACTCAAATCGTAGAACAAAGAATTTGAACTTGCTTTTTCTCAAAGTTTC
>JAABXR010000299.1:0-1058 GCA_011776225.1 Phycisphaerae bacterium | reverse complement strand
ATTGCTCCGGGTAAAATGTTGTTGATTTTTTGAGCTTAATAAGCTGTATTTAATGCATTCAATAAAGCGATTAGGCCCTTAGCTCAGTTGGTCAGAGCAGCCGACTCATAATCCCACTGCTGCTTCACATAAGCTTAATAAAAACAAGAATAAACGATATTTCTCACTAGTCATTTTCAAATCCTATATAACGCATAGAAAACGCACGACTTACGCACAGTTGCGCACACCACAAAGTGGCAAAAATGTGGCAATGAAAAGCCGCGTATTCGGGGGTTGTGAATCTGTTTTATCTATGGCAAAAATGAGTTAACGGAAACAAAAAAATAGGCTGCGTGGAATTACATAACCATGCAATTAACCCAACAAAAAAACATGTTCGGTTCCCTGTAATTTTGTTAATCCGGGCGCGCGAACTGGTGTCGTAAAAAACACTGGCCGTTGGTTTTTTGCGTGTTATCGCCAAGTTAGGCGTCAATAAGGCAGGGAGAATGGCCCCATGTCTACCGAGGAGAACAAGTTGCTCGTTCGCCGTTACATCGAGGAAGTCGTGAACACGGGGGACGTGGAGAAAATAGCCAAGTTCATTTCGCCGGAGTACGTCGAGGTCTGTAATAATACCCGATATGCTCTGGGTATTGAAGGGGCAAGGAGACATATTCGCGGTGTTCGTGAGGCGTACCCCGATTTACAGTTGAGCATTGAGCAGCAGATTGCCGAGGGCGATTGGGTAGTCACTCAGATCACGGCACGAGGTACGCATCGAGGGGCGTGGCTGGAGATGAAGCCCACAGGTAAAACTGTCGTATTCACCGGGGTCAACATCAACAGAGTCGTTGGGGGCTTGATTGTGGAACATGGAGGAGCAGCAGGACTGTGCTGAATCCTGTTCATGGAAACTACGCCTATTAATGCAAAGCAGCCCTCGGTCGCGCACGAGCGCTCAATTCGAGGAACGCCGATGGCCGCTTACTCCGAACCGCCCCTTTGCACTCTCGTTTCCATCCTAACTTACCGCTTCCTAAACTCCAAATAAATCACATACCGGACATCATCAA
>JAABXR010000106.1 GCA_011776225.1 Phycisphaerae bacterium | reverse complement strand
ACGAAAGCCAAACACGCAAGAAAGCCTGCACTCGCAACAGCGCCACGCGCAAAAAAGAAAATGGCCAACTAAGCGCTGGCCACCTTATTTTTTTGGGCTTTTTTATCACGGTGGAATTTACTACCACAGCATCATCAATTCTCGCTCTGAGTTAACCTGACAACCAAATCCTGAATCACCGCTATCTCACTTCCCTCAAGCGACTGCAGACAGTTACCACAGGCCACGTCCTCGATACCGTCATTATGCACCGGTCCGGTTTCCACCACTTCACCGTTGTCATCAAGCTCAATACTCTGCTGCTCAGAAAAATACCTGATGACACTTGTCAGCTTCTTTTTGCAGTTTGGACACGTCATCTTATTCATCCCCCTTCCCTGCCGGCTTCTCAAACACCGGCAGATACTCGTGTCCCAGCAACAGAAAATTTAATTCCTTGGCTTTCTTGACCCATTTGCTATCCATCCGGCAATTATGCTGCGCTTTGATGATGATTTCCTTCAACACAAAGCCGGCTCTTAGATACACCCGCATGACCATCATGCCGAGCGGTACCACGCGACGCTTTTCCCGTTTATCGCCAATGAGCACGGCACAGTACCGGCCTGGCTTTAGTACGCGGTAATTCTCCACCGCCACCTGCCGCATTTCCTCCAGGAACGATTTGACCGGCAGTCGGGACAGGTCACCCGGGATGGCTTTTGAGTACTTGATGGCATCAGCGTAGGGCGGATGGCTGCAGACCAAATCCACTGAATTATCCTTAACAAAGTGCAGATTTCGGGCATCTTCGACCATCAGCACAGGCTCGCGATCGTGGCTATCCACTTTGAATTTTACTTTCTGTTTTGCCAGCTCAATCGCTTTAGGATTGATATCCACGCCAATACAGTTACGAGCCAACAGTTTGGCTTCCACGGCAGTTGTACCTCCGCCGATAAAACAATCCAGCACCACGTCGCCGGGTTTTGAATACTTGAGAATCAAGTTGCGTGGTACATAGGGCGACCAGTTGCCTCGCCAATCACTACCAGAGTGTGTGGCCCAGGTGCCTCGATCCGGAAAGCTCCACATGGTGGTAAATTCCTGCTCAAAGTCTTTCGGTTCTAATTCCACGTTTTTACCCTCCACAGTTTTTGGTGTTTTGAAAAAGGACGGTTTTTGTTTGCGTTTTTTAAGGCATAGGGGGTAGCTACTCTTAACAAGTTCTTACTAAAACGGCCGTTGCGGGAACACGGTGTTCCCCGCAACGTAGCCACCCACACCGCTATTCCTGACGGGGTAGCACGCCTGCCAACCCCGTGTCCGCTTCACGGTGCACTTTACACAATACCAGAGTTTGATCTTATGCTCAACGCTTGCCTCCACCCCCACCCGCCTGGTACAC
>JAABXR010000208.1:489-1434 GCA_011776225.1 Phycisphaerae bacterium | reverse complement strand
GTTGTGCCGACAAGACTACGAGACTCCCGAAACGCCGAAGGCGGTAACGCTTCCCGTAATTTATAAGAGAGAAAGATTTTCCCGTAATAACGATTCCAACCGCCGATCAGGCGAGTCTTGCCATTTCCGAAAACATCGTAGCTGGTGGCGAAGCGCGGCTCCAGGTTGGTGNNGCCTTACTCCCGGCAACAGCTTGAATCGCCAGACTTCAATCGTATCCTGCACATAAGCACCGAACAAATTGACTTTTGCGGTGACGGATGCTGCTGGAAAAACAAACCGGCCCCTAAAGTACTGCTCACCGTCTATGCATGAATCATCACCGGCAGAACAGGTAACGGTTTCTTCATCCGTTGCAAGGTAGTATTGATACGACGTCTCGGGGCGGTCGTAGGTTCCGCGAATATTTTCGTAGTCGAAGCCGATTTTGAATTCATGAACAGAGGATCCTGCCGCAAACCGCTCAAAGGAGAGATCGCTTTTTAACTGCCAGCTCTCTTGTGTTATTTCAAGATCACCGAGCATCCCTTCGTAACTCCGGCTACTCCCTACGAGGGCTCCCCAGGGTTTCGATGAGGATACGTTCCAACCGAACAGATCTTTAGGCGCCTGTCGTGAGTTTTCGCTTGCCCGGTATCCAATATGCGTCTCCCAAACACCTAGATTCGTGTTTTTTTCAACCCGTCCGCCGACCATCAAACCTCCGGATGTAACCGTGTAGTTGCTGTGCATGGTATTTCTTCGGAAATAATCGGCGTTATAGGGCGAATACATGAACATCATTTCGGCATAGTTACCATTTTCAGCATCGATGCCATACTTCAGAAGATAATTTTCTGAGCGCCTTCGCTGGTTCTTGGTCGCACCAAAATGCAGTAAAGGAATCTTCGAATTAAGCTGCTGATAAGAAAAAATGACCCCGGATTTTTGATCTATGGGGAGGTT
>JAABXR010000208.1:249-435 GCA_011776225.1 Phycisphaerae bacterium | reverse complement strand
GCCTGCTGATCTGCAGGGTCAATATGAAACTGAGTCCAGCTATCCCTTGTGGTTCGCAAAGATAAGCTGCCAAAAAAATCTTCTCCAGGCCTGATCAGCTTTGCTTCAACCACTCCACCGGTGAAATTACCGAATTCAGCAGGAACATTGCTGTCATATACCGTCACATTGTCAAACGGCCGGGAA
>JAABXR010000208.1:0-137 GCA_011776225.1 Phycisphaerae bacterium | reverse complement strand
TAGCCTCATCACTGTATTGGACCCCAGGTGCAACCGTCAGTGCTTCACTTAAAGAGCCGTTCCGACTTGGAATACTGTTCAGCAATCCTGTGTCGATGACTGATTTACCGGTTGGGGTCGACTCCACCGTCCCGACC
>JAABXR010000209.1:888-1083 GCA_011776225.1 Phycisphaerae bacterium | reverse complement strand
TCAATCCCCTCCCCTTACTTGTATAGACCGGGGACATAGGTAACAGGTGTTCGGGGACATGGGTAACAGTTTTTATAGATTTAAACATACTACAGAAATTTAATTTGAGCAATTTTTTCATGACAGAAAAAAACATTATAGGTTCCGTTGTTGGATGTGGGACGAATCGCTACAATTTGTCTTCGAAAAGCTTTG
>JAABXR010000209.1:0-815 GCA_011776225.1 Phycisphaerae bacterium | reverse complement strand
CTAGGCCGATAGCAATGGGCCGGAACATTCATGTTCAGGGCTTCATGAGGACGTTGGGTGTTATAGACCAGGCGCCAGCGGTCAAAGATTTTCTGGCACAGGCGGTGTTTTTGGCCCATACAATGGGTAATGGCTTCAGCCTTCAGGGTGCGATGGAAGCGTTCCTCCTTACCAATGGTTTGAGGATGATAGGGGTGGGAATGAATGACTTTGATTCCCAGACGCAAGAGCCACACGGTCAATTCTGTGTAAGGGTGTTCAGCATCGCCGCCCCACGGGGACCCATTGTCCATGAGCATGGCATTGGGCATTCCATAGTAGCCAAAGACCCGGCTGAGATGATGTTGAACGATTTGTTTTTGTTCATTGTGGCAAGCCGCCAGGCACAGGCAATAGCGAGAGTGATCATCAAGAATGGTCAAGGGATGACAGTGTCCTTCTTTGGCAGGGAAACGTCCTTTGAAATCCATCTGCCACAACTCATTGGGCGCTTTGGCACAAAATCGTTGCCATCTTTTATGTTTTTGCGAACTCTCTGGAGAGATGCGTTGATGACGCCTCAAGATGGCGGTTATAGTGGAGACGGCGGGAAGATTCTCATAGCCCAGGTCCTCCAGACGGCGTTTCAGCTTGCGCGCACCCCAGACCGGATGCTCCTGGCGAAGTTGCAAAATCAATGCTTCGATCTCCTTTGCAGTTTTATTGGGACTGCTTTGTGGGCGCCGGGAACGATCCTGAAGAGCCGGCTCGCCTACCTCAAGATAACGCTGCAAAAACTTGTAGCCGGTCTTGCGACTGATGCCAAACTGACGACA
>JAABXR010000149.1:1396-2482 GCA_011776225.1 Phycisphaerae bacterium | reverse complement strand
GGGGGTGGCTTATCGCAATCTGGGGGGGCTTTCCGAGGCTCGGGAGCACCACCAGCAGGCGTTGCAATTAGCGCGGGAAATTAAAAACCGAAAATGGGAAGGTCTCAACATTGGAAATCTGGGGAGCGTTTATTTGTATTTAGCGCAATATTCCGAAGCTCTGGCACATTATGAGCAGGCCCTGGCGATTCATCGAGAAATCAGGGATAAAAGCTACCAGGGGACCTGGCTGGTCAACCTTGGCCTGTGTTATTGGAATTTGAACAACTACCAGCAGGCCCTGGCATATTTTGAACAAGCTTTACCTATTTTGAGAGAAATAGGGGATAAAAGCGAGGAAGGGCGGGCTTTAGGAGGAATTGGCCTTACCTATTGGACCCTGGGCGATTATTCTAAGTCCCTTGACCACAGCGAAAAGGCTCTCAAAATTGCCAGGGAGATCGGCAATCGCAGCGGCGAGGCTCGGCATTTGGCACACATAGGCAACGTCTATTTCAGCCTGGGCAACTACCCTAAAGCTTTGCAGTATGAAGAGAAAGCAGCTGCCATTGCCCAGGAGATTGGGGATAAATTCCAGCAAACCGCATGGCTTGGAAACCTTGGAGCCACTTACCATGTACTGGGAGATTATCAAAAGGCGCTCGATTACTATGATCAATCATTGCGCATTACAAGAGAGGTCGAAAACGCAAAAGACGAGGCCATATTTCTTGGCAATATAGGTCTTATTCATGCAGAATATGCTGATTACCCACAGGCACTTGAGTCCTTCGAGCAGGCTATGGAAATCGCTAAAAAGATCGGAGATAAGAGCGGTCAGGGATATCAGTTAATCAACTTTGGTGAATTAGCTTTCAAAATGGGAGATTACGCCAAGTCAATCGAGCACTATGCAAAGGCATTAGCGATCGGAAAAGCCATAAAGGAGCCGGTAATTATCTGGCAAGCCCGTGCAGGATTAGCCTTAGCCTACGACAAGCAGGGTCGCTATCGCGATGCCTTGACGCAGTTCGAGAAAGCAACAGCATTGATTGAGGGGGTCAGGAATTCGCTTTTGTCGACCGAAAGCCGGACGAGTTTTCAGGC
>JAABXR010000149.1:989-1232 GCA_011776225.1 Phycisphaerae bacterium | reverse complement strand
AAGGATTTTTGGACAATGAAACAAACCTGAGGAGTAGACACACAGAATTGTCCAATGTACTTTCCATGGTTGAGAGCAAAACAGAAGATGGGCATATCCTGTCTCTTGAACATGAAATTGAAGCCTTCGAAAGAGAGAAGACGCAACTCTTGGTAGAATTAAAAGAAAATTATCCTCGATATCATCAACTAACAAATCCCAGAATACTCACGGTCGATGAGCTTCAGCAATCTATTCTTAACG
>JAABXR010000149.1:596-944 GCA_011776225.1 Phycisphaerae bacterium | reverse complement strand
TTTGTTGGACAGGGACGAACCTTCGTTTGGGTCTTGACTAAAGAGCGATTGCAGTTTCATACTATTGATTTAAGCAGAAAAAAACTTCAGGAAAGGTTCGCGCATATCAGTCCATTATTCCAAAAAGAAAAGAATTTAAAGGACGTCAAAATAGACCACCGCTGGGCCAACCTCAGACTTGACCTGCTTAATGATTTGTATCACATGCTGATTCAAAAGCCAGCGGAAGATATGCTGAACCCCAGAACAGAATTTATTATTGTGCCTGATGACGTTTTACACTATTTTCCTTTTGAAATTTTAGTCACTAAATTAGGTAGGGATGAGGTGCACTATCTGATAGAAGAA
>JAABXR010000149.1:0-514 GCA_011776225.1 Phycisphaerae bacterium | reverse complement strand
GTGGGTTAATTCCCTTTTGCCTTTCAAATCGGTTTTTAGAGGTGCGCGTTTTGAGTCACTGCCGTATGCTGAACTTGAAGTGAGAACTATTGCGGAGAACTTTGAAAAAGCCACCGTTGTTATTGGTCGGGAAGCTTCCGAGAGAAAATTTAAGGAGGGAGCGCAAAATTATAGGTTTATTCATCTGGCCACCCACAACATTACGGATGATAAACAACCCATGTATTCAAAGATTATTCTCGCCCAAACAGACGACAAAAACGAGGACGGGTTTCTTCAGACCTACGAAGTCTACAACTTAAGGCTCAATGCTGAGCTGGTGGTACTCAGCGGCTGCAATACTGGTTTGGGAAGGCTCAGCCGTGGCGAGGGGCTCATCGGCGTGACGCGGGCTTTTCTTTATGCTGGCGCGCCCAGTCTGGTGGTTAGTTTGTGGCCCGTAAACGACGAATCCACCGCCGAGTTGATGAAATATTTCTATCGAAATCTCAAAGCGGACATGGCTAAGAATCAG
>JAABXR010000154.1:327-2232 GCA_011776225.1 Phycisphaerae bacterium | reverse complement strand
GGTTGAATTGGCGTTATTGAATGCCTCCCGAAAGGAGAAACAAGCCAAAGATATGCTGGCGGTGGAAGTAAGCGTAAAACCGTTGATCGGTGTTTTATGGCTTGGCACCCTCTGTATCCTTGGGGGAGTCCTTTTATCGATGGTCAGTCGAATACGTAAAAAGAGTTAAGCTAAACTTTTCGCGTTGGGCTCATTCTACAGCAGGATTATGAATCAGGGGTGTCCAAAATTTCGCGGACTTTAGCAACCAGTTCAGCCGGGGTGAATGGTTTTTTGACGATTTTGACGCCCCTCTCCAAGATGCCCTGATTAATAAAAACATCGTCCGTATAACCCGACATGTAGAGCACTCTGGTGTAAGGCAGGCGAGAGGAGACTTTTTCAACAAGTTTTCTGCCACTCATTTGGGGCATCACTACATCAGTTAGAATGAGATGAATTGGTTTTTCATATTCTTCACAAATTTGCAAAGCGACATTACCGTTAGCAGCTTCTAAAATATTATACCCATACTGCTTTAACATTTTGCAGACTAATTGACGCACTTCATTTTCATCTTCAACCACCAGTACTGTTTCTGAGCCCTCTAATTTTTTAGCAGGTTTTCGTTGTTTTTTAATGGCTGTCGGTTCTTCATCAACTCTGGGCAAAAAGACTTTGATGGTGGTGCCCTGTCCGGGATGGCTAAATACCCAGATGTGTCCATTACTCTGTTTAACGATGCCATATACGGTAGACAAACCGAGGCCGGTACCTTTGCCCTTTTCTTTGGTTGTAAAAAACGGTTCGAAAATGTTGGCCTGGGTTTCTTTATCCATGCCAATGCCGGTATCGCTGAGGGCAAACATAATATATGGGCCGGGTTTGATCTCCGGACGGAAGCTAATGTGAGATTCATCGAAAAACGTGTTTTGTGTTTCGATGGTTAATTTACCCCCTTCTGGCATGGCATCTCTGGCGTTCACCGCCAAATTCATAATCACCTGTTCAATTCTTCCCGGATCTGCTTTAATGTGTCCAATGTCAGAGGCCAAACGCGTTTCTAATTCAATATCTTCACCAATCAGGCGTCGGAGCATTTTCTCCATTTCATGAATGAGCACGTTCGGATCTAAAACTTTGGGTTGCAAGACCTCTCGCCGGCTAAAGGAAAGCAGTTGTCTGGTAAGCGTCTCAGCCCGCNNGTAACCCCGGATTACAGTAAGTAAATTGTTGAAATCATGGGCGACGCCGCCGGCCAGGCGTCCGACAGCTTCCATTTTCTGGGCTTGCCGCAGTTCTTGCTCCAATTGTTTTCTCTTGGTGATGTCCCTTAATATTCCCTGAGTTGCGACACCGTCTTTATATTTTATATAGGATACGGAAGCTTCCACTTCCAGTTCTTCACCGTCTTTGGAGATAGCAGTAAACTCGTATTTTGGAGCAACTTCCTCTCTCTTATTGACCTTCTCTGCTCTTTCCTCCAGGAAAGGTCGGCTTTTCGCAGAAACTAAATCCATGAAATCGAAATCAGGTTTATTGACTTCTTCCAGGGTGACTCCGAACATCTCCTGAAACTTGTTATTGACGATTTCAAAGCGACGATTGAAAAGAACATAAATGGCATCGCTGGAGTGTTGAATGAGATGACGATACTTTTCTTCACTTTCTTTTAAGGCTTCTTCAGCCGCCTTTCGTTCGGTAATATCCCGCACCATAGCCAATAGATGTGGTTTCCCGGATAATTCAATTTTATTGAGACTGACCTCCACATCAAATGGGGTACCGTCATAGCGAATATGTTGCCACTCAAAAAACTGAGGTTGTCCATTATATGCCAGTCGAATTTTTTCATGAGCTTTTTCTGCGGATGGTCTCCCGTCCGGCTGTCTATCCGGGGAAAAGCGCATCGGTGTTTCTCCAATG
>JAABXR010000154.1:0-307 GCA_011776225.1 Phycisphaerae bacterium | reverse complement strand
TCGGGTTACAATCCACAAATCGATTCGCTTCCATTAAGAAAATTCCGTCGTAAGCAGCTAAAAAAAGAGTTCGATACCGTTCTTCGCTTTCTCTTAGCGCTTTTTCAGCTTGCTTGCGTTCGGTAATATCGCGAATAAGTACTTTGGTCGCTTGCACTCCTCCATATCGTATCGGTAAAGCGGCTGCTTCAACATCAATTAACTTTCCGTCCATGCGTATAAACTTTTCTTCAATCGGGACAGTGGTACGTTTTTCTTCCTGACTTTGTCTGATTCGTTCCAGGACAACTTCCCGATAGTCCGGATG
>JAABXR010000352.1:2739-2968 GCA_011776225.1 Phycisphaerae bacterium | reverse complement strand
CATGCTTTTCCAGGAGGTTTTCGGTTTCGGCGATCAGGTAGTCACAGCCGGAATGGTCGATGATGTATTCCAGCTCGCGGGTCGGGGAGTCGCTGCCGCGCGGGACGCTGATGGCGCCGAGGGAGATCAGGGCGAAGTCGGTGACGATCCAGGCGTAGCGGTTGTCGGAGAGGAAGAGGACCTTGGTCCCCTTGCCGATCTTTTTGTCGGCAAAGGCCCGGGAGAGCAG
>JAABXR010000352.1:0-2615 GCA_011776225.1 Phycisphaerae bacterium | reverse complement strand
TACTAAAACTTTATCATACGTAAATTTATCCACACCCGGCAAGTGAGTAATTTTTTATCTATTTGATATGACATCACTTTTGCCGGCAGTTTGTTTGCCAGTTTCTATCCACGTGATGATATTGTCGGAATACTTGGCTTAAATCCAAACCTGTATCATTATACCGGCAACAACCCCATTAACTATATCGACCCATTGGGTTTGTTTGAAGAGGCTCCAAAGTATGGCAGGCCTGGGCATGTTATTCATGCACAGCCATATATGGACTATGATCCAAAATGGAAAGAGAAAGCAAGATGTCTTGCAAAATGCGCTATTAAAGTAGGTGCGGGCAGTACAATGCCCAGTACAATTGCTTTAGAATATCAGACTCAAAAAGTTATGAAGGCGGTTGTTGGTATTGGATTTAAGGCCGTAAGCAAAGTAATTTCTTATAGTGTGCCAGCATTTACTGCTGCTTCATTGACAGCCGATGCAGCCCTACTAAAGTCGTGCTACGAGGAGGAGTGCATCAATGAAGAGTGTAAATAAACATATAAAGTCAGTTTTTCGTTATCTTGTATTAGTAAGTGTGTTTTATGTGTTTATCCTTTTAAAACATTATGCGGTTAAAGGAGAGATTGATCCTTTATTTTGGTGGGGAAAAGACGGTTTTATTTATGCATTTTTAATACTTGTGGGCGCATTTTTGTTTTGGTTCTTTGAAAAAGAATAGCGAGAAGAAAGCTAATTCCGCATCTAGCTTCAACTTCCTGAATCTTTCTGGTAAAATTGTCATTATTTTCATTGATTTCAGTTACTTATGACAAGTTTAGCCGGAGAATAAATGCTAAGTAATAGCGATAGTCAAGCGAGTTTTTTTGATACCTCGTTTATCTGCGAAGGCCTCATTCCGACAGAGAGCTTCTACCGCAAATTCCGAGAGATCGTCTGGCCCCTGATCGATGACGAAATGTTCGCCTCCATGTACTGCCTCGACAATGGCCGTCCGCCGATTTCTCCAGCATTACTGGCCATGGCCACGATCCTCCAGTTCCACAAGAACCTGTCAGACAGGGAGATGGAGCGAGCCTGCATGTTCGACATTGAGGTCAAATATGCACTGGGATTAAAACTGGACGAGCGCCCCTTCGACCACTCATCCCTCGGTGACTTCCGCAAGCGCCTGTTGGAGAGCGGCAAGCAGAAGGAAGTCTTTGACCGCATCTTGCAAGAACTGGTCGATCAGGAGTTGGTCGGAAAAACTGAGATTCAGCGAATTGATGCCACCCACGTCATTGCAGATGTCGCCATCCCGACCATGGTTACGATGGTCAAAAAAGGTGTGCGGGAGGTTATTAAACCGCTACACAAACGGCATAAAGAAACTCACAAGGCCATCAGCAAGCTGATTGATTTGAGCCAGTATGACCGCAAGACCGTGAACCATGACGCCGATGGCCGCCTGGACATGGAGAAGAGGCAGAGTCTGCTGGTTGATGTTGTTCATGATGCCAAGACTGTACTGCGCCAGGTTGAGAACATCGAAGGCGACGAGATATTGAGCCGCCGGGTCGGCCTGCTAAAGCGCATCCTCCAGGAACACATCACCGAAGAAGACGGCAGGCCGAAGGAAAAGAACAAGAAGGACAAACCGCCTGACCTGCTTGTTTCGCCCGTCGATCCCGATGCCAGATACGGCGCCAAGTCGGTTAACAAGAAGTTTCAGGGTTACAAAGCCAACGTCACCGAAACAGTCGAGAGCCGCTTCATCACCAACATCACGGCAATGCCGGGCAATAAGCCTGATGGCAGGACAATGGTTCAGACTGTTGTTGAGCAAGAAGGGCATGGTTTGATTCCAGAGAAGGTTGTCGGCGACACGGCCTATGGTGACGGCAGTTACCGAAAGGACTTGGAGAAACATGGGACCAAGGTTGTTGCTCCTCAGCGTCTGCGCAATACCAAGACCCGTGCAGTTTTCCCTAAAAGCACCTTTCAATATGACGAAGAGAATCAGAGGCTGACTTGTCCCGCCGGAGAAACAACCAGCACTTACTATTGGGATCGAACTAAAGAGATCCGCATGTTTCACTTTCATTTGTCCAAATGCTCACGATGCAAACTACTGAGGCAATGCACCAGAGCCAAAGAGAAGCGTCGAACAGTCGGGATTCATGCTCAGCACTGGCAATTGATCGAGGCAGAGCAATACAATCGAACCGAACAGTTCAAAGAAGATATGAAGCTACGCCCACCGATTGAAGGCAAGCTCTCAGAACTGGTCAGATACCATGGTATGCGTAGAGCTAGATACAGAGGCATTAACAAGCTCGGGTTACAGCTCTACTTCACGGCAGCAGCGGTCAATCTGAAGCGTTGGATCAAGCTGGAAATGAACAAGATGAAACCAAAACCACCTGAATTGGCGATTGCATAACCAAAAAATGATAAAGGGAGGGGGCTGCCCGGCAAAATCGGGCCGGTTTACGATTTAAAATCACAAGAATTTGAACGAATCATTCTGAAGCAAGACAGGGTGATGAACCGACTGGCTCAAAGACGGGGTTTTCAGACGGTATCATGAAAATAATAGTTTTCACCATTTTCATATTATCTCTTTATGGCTGTGCAAG
>JAABXR010000351.1:1285-3165 GCA_011776225.1 Phycisphaerae bacterium | reverse complement strand
CTTCTGATGAGAACCTTAATTTAAACTAACCTTGAATATCACATTCCTCTAAACTAAAGTAGTCACCTTTTTACAGGAATTCAGCTTGTTAAAAAATCATATAAACAGTAAGCAATTTTTTTTCGTAATGCAAGAAAATTTTTCTTAATCTTTCGCAAGATAGGAGTTCAACGGTGAATTCATTGCTGGTCAGCCTGACGGTTCTGAAAACGGCTGGTGTGACTGTTGTTTTGTTGCCGGGGTGTTCGCCTTTGCCGAATCTTATTCTGCCAGTAAAAGAGAGTGTATTCGGCTAAAAAACGTCCAGGTCGTCCGAGCTTAGAGTAGAGCCTCATCTTACTTAATCATCCTCATCCTCGTCCTCATCGTCCTCATCGTCGTCATCATCCTGATCATCATTATCCTCGTCACGGCCAAATTGTCCTCGAACCTCACCAGCAGGATTAGCAGCACTATGAACATTAACGTATGCGTTACCGTCTTTCATCGACTGAACAAGGTCTGCGATAGTTGCACCACAAGCGTCATCGGTGATGTTCGCATCGGTTAGAGTGCCTTCAATCTCCACTTCTCCGTCAAACCCACCTGGGACTTCTCCAGCGAGGAAGGCAACAATAGGGCCATTTTGATTGGCAGGAGCACAGTGGATGTGAGCGCCAGCGACCGCCAAGATATCCACAGCATCTTTAATTTCAAGTTCAAACTTTATTCTTGTTTGGGCAGAATTGACTTCAAACTTAGCTTCACCCGTTGTTGTGGTCGTCACTGGTGGCACCTCTTGGTCCCCACTTAGAACTACCTTGAACTCTAAATCGTCATCCTCATCGACATCGTCGTTACTCGCCTTCTGAACCGCAGACGCCTCCAGGATAGTGCCATCTGTTTGGCCACAGCCGCTCAATTGCAGTCCTGCAACAAGAAAGAAAACTACAACTAGACAAGTCTGTAATGTTTTCATCGTCTGTTCCTCATTAATTAAATTAATTAATTAGTTCATACATGAAAGCGTTATTAAAACAGGCCACCAATTTAAAAGCAAGGTCTTGCTCGTACCCGAAACGTTGTGGAATGCCTCGTAAATTTTACTTACAGAGCAAAGTGAGAGAAGCTCCCCAAATGAGGATTACTGCGGTATTGTTGCGAGCGCAGGCTTTCTTGCATCCTCGACATTCGCGGCTGCACGAGTGTATGTTTCTTTTTCATCATGCAAGGGAAATTCTTCTTACCTAATATTCAGCAAAGAGCCTTCGTAATTGGGACCAGTCCCCTCATTTTGGGCAAACATATACGGTCACTCTTGTCCAAAATAGGTATTTCAACCATTTCGTTCGATTCTAACCGTCCTCAAAGAATTTTCAATTGCCTAATTTTGGCCCAAAATGTGTTCCATTCTGTTCTATTCCCTAATTGACAAGTGCCACGACATCGTGGAGTTCAATAAAATTGGTTTTGTTCTTTGCAAAAAATTGACCATAAATCGAATTCTGGCTCGGAATGATTTGACGCATCGGAGGATTGGTCGTTATGAACCTAAAGGGAAAAAATATCCGGCCCTTGTAGGCACGAGTGTCAATCGAGGCCATCAAGCCGATTTCCTTGGGCCATGTTATTGCAGCCTGTTGCAATCGATCATCGCCAGACTGGGCTTCCCGCCCAAGTGCATCCTGCTGGGTTAATGGCATTCCTTTCTCGTGCGGATTGGTCGTCTCCTGAAAATCGAACTTCGTACCAGCATGGGTCCAATAGCCGCGGGCATGCTCATCGCTGCCGTCGTAGAATTTGTATCCTGCCAGAGACGGCATCTTGTCTTTAAAGGAATCCGGGTATTCAGCTCCCCACGCTTGATTGTTGTTTGGATCAAGATAAGGCGGAATATCGGT
>JAABXR010000351.1:0-1245 GCA_011776225.1 Phycisphaerae bacterium | reverse complement strand
CCCTCGAACGCATCGCCGTCATAGTAGGTCACAGCCTGGGCAATCAATCTTAGAGGGGAAGCATCATCAATAGCAGATTTGATATCCCATATCATTTGCTCTCCAACATGTGTGACCTCGTAGGTGGAAGTTTTCACCGTCCTCCCTTTGATGTAGGGGGTGGCTGCTGGTGAATAGGCCAATTGTGTTTTAGCGCATGTTGCAAGAAAGGGTGTGTCCTGGTCAATTTTATCGGTCATATTTCGCCATTGACGCGGGCAAGCGATGGATGTTTGCCGGCGGGGATTACCGAACGCATCGTAATCGTCTGTAAAAGTAAACTGAGTCATGGGATCGTCACCGCGTTCCCATTGTGTGGTTCTCTGAATCTGAACGACCGGAAAAAAAGATATAGCCGCTGGTTCCTTTGGGAATTTCATCAAATGGTGAATCTTCAGTGGAAAACACCTGATTAAATCTATAAAAAGATTCGGTCACTGTGTATGGGCGGTCCTGGCGCGCATCGCTATCCAGGGCATACAGCTCGGTCCTAAGTACGCTGCCCCGCAAGGATCGAAAGGCATCACGTTGCGCCCGGCGCGGCAGGGTTTTAAGATAGTCCCAAAAATCTTGGCCTCGCCGCAGCTTTTGTGGATCGCCCTGCCAGTATTCATCGGAGTAATCCAGTTCCTTCCAGTCGCCGTGCTCCGGCCCCACCGGTCCCTGGTGAAACCAGGTTTTCGTCAGGATAGGCGGGGTATATAAAGCTTCATCCACCTGCTCAAATTCTGTTTCTCCGTGCAGTCCGGGCGAATTGTAGTCTGTTTGCGTTTGCGTATCCAGTTGCTCTACCCGACCAAAGCCGCGAAACTCACGTTCGGCACCGTCCCAGTAACCATGGTGATAGCTGTACTCGGTGGTCAGTTTGTTGCGGCTGATCTCGTCGATGACTTCCACNNTTTTCCAGCGGGTTTCTTTGTGTTGCTCATCCTGCAAATAATAAAAAGTGGAAGGCCTGTACTGCACGCGGGTAATCGCACCCATGCTATTATTCATTTCGTTGAGGACATAAGGCTTGACGCCGTCAGTTAGATCCAGAAAAAAGTAGTGCTCGCGCCCGGGTGTACGTAGGTCAGCAGACCAGAGAATGCCGCTGGTTCCGTTGCCTTCGAAATCGACCAGGCGCACCGCATCCATATCTGTCACGGGTGGGGTACCATCGATGATAATCTCGTCGCTGAAAGCGTTTCCGTTTTGGTTGATCCA
>JAABXR010000277.1:384-1233 GCA_011776225.1 Phycisphaerae bacterium | reverse complement strand
CTGGACACTAAAATCCATACCGCCGCACGACTGGTTTCTCTGCCTGGATATTGAACAGTACTTTGATCATGAACATGATCCTGAACGTGTGTTTGAAGAAGGATTTACTCGCCCTATTCCTTTAGAAAATCGTGACATACTAGTAACCACTTTTTTTAATGGGGATCCGGACAACCCTGAGTTTCACTTTGAAAGTCCCGAATCGCTAAGCAAAGATGAAATTGAACAAGCCAACAAAAGCTTGGCCCGTATTTTAGGCACTAATATCGATCTACGCCCTTTCTACGATCAAGCCAGTAATGATCCGGTTTTAGGTCCACTGCTCACAGAGTACTATGGATTCAAGCGCATGGCTCGCGCCAACCTCTTTGAGGATACGGTCAATCGCATCATCCAGATGCGGCTTTCACATAAACCTACGGCCAAAAAGATGGTCTATAATGTACGTAAAAGCTATGGCTCGCTTCTAAACACCGGATCAGATAACATTCCGGCCTGGCCACGGCCTCATCAGCTTATTAAAGCCACTCCGATGAGTATACGACAACTCGATCCCGGTCCCACCAAACGCAAAGGAGAGTTCATCATTGGCTTTGCCGAGGATCTGCTTTCAGGGGAACGAGACCTTCATCACCTGGAAACCTGCCAGCCGCAAGTGTTTTATGACACGATCTCAAAGGTACGAGGTGTGGGTCCGACTTCTGCCCAGCAGCTAATGCTTTTCCGAGAACGCCCCGACGCTGTTTTCCCCAGCAACAAAAAGAAAGGCAAAGAAAAGGGCCATCGACGCTGGATTATCCTTAACTATGGCGGCGATCCTGATAATACCTCCGAAAAGGAATTTCAGAA
>JAABXR010000277.1:0-298 GCA_011776225.1 Phycisphaerae bacterium | reverse complement strand
GAAATTTTTGTATATCAACTATTCCTCTTCAAACAACTCTTCGTCCGGGCGAATTTTAATTAGCGTCCGCCATGCCTTATAGAGAAATCCGGATGACACTATTGCTACTACAGTGATCAACGAAGCCAACATCCACTTTCCATAAATCCAATAGCCGGTCGCAAAAAGGGCTCCGTAAACGGCAATACACCCCAGCACCATGCAAAGCAAGCCCTGAGGAACGCGCCACGCCTCATCTTCGAGGGGTTCGATATCTTCTCCTTCCTCTTTAGCACGGTTTATTACCTTCTGCCAACCG
>JAABXR010000391.1:1173-1352 GCA_011776225.1 Phycisphaerae bacterium | reverse complement strand
AAAGGGCGTTCCGGGGGGGTTTGAATTCGAAGTTCGTCCCGGGCGCATTCTTTTTGAAGTGGACGGCGTGGAAAAAGAGGTTGCGCGCGAGGCGCTCCGAAAAGCAGGCGCTAAACTGCCGCTTAAAACCAAAGTGGTAAGTCGCGAAATTTCGTAAAACTGGCATTATGGCACGCATA
>JAABXR010000391.1:795-1048 GCA_011776225.1 Phycisphaerae bacterium | reverse complement strand
CGGTTCCGCTTCGGCGCTTCCGGGGGCAAGGTCAAAGATGTGAAGGAAGGCCGGAATCTTCGGAAAGACATTGCGTGCATCCTGACCGAACTGCGCCGAAGGGAGGAACGTTGAGTAAGTTCATACGTTAGTAAGTTGACAAGTTTCTAGGTTTCGGCGGCAAACGTGTTCGCACCAACACCAACAAACTTAAAACTCATAAATAGATAAACTGATATGGAAATGAAAGAATCCCCCGCACAAACACACCATC
>JAABXR010000391.1:312-694 GCA_011776225.1 Phycisphaerae bacterium | reverse complement strand
AGACAAACATTTCAAAATAGCAAACTAGCTTTCAGCCTCAGCAGCTTATTTAGCTTAAAAACAAAAACTAAAGAAGAAAAACTAATTAAGCTAACGAAGCTAACACACTAACGAAGCTAAAACTATGATTCAACCGCAAACAATTGTAAAAATCGCAGACAATACCGGCGCGCGGGTCGGACAAGTGTTTAAGATCCTGGGGGGTTCGAAGCGCCGCTATGCGTGCCTCGGGGACGTGGTGGTGCTTGCGGTGCAGAGCGCCGAACCGCGCAAGCAGGTCAAAAAGAAAGATGTGTTGCATGCGGTTGTTGTGAGGCAGAAGCAGCCGTATCGAAGGAAAGACGGTTCTTACATCCGGTTTGACGAGAACGCCGCCGTAATT
>JAABXR010000391.1:0-220 GCA_011776225.1 Phycisphaerae bacterium | reverse complement strand
AAAGGATCCGCGCGGCGGGCGCATTTTCGGACCGATCCCGCGAGAGGTTGCCGAGGCGGGGTTCCAAAAGATCGCTTCACTTGCGTCGGAAGTTATGTAAGCATTATCGTGTTGCTGTGGGAATGAGGGGGATGAGGATAAAAAGAGACTTCGGTACGATACCACAACATTCTGTCAGCCGGTTGGCCAGGGGGCAGACAACGTAAAATGCAATTAGATA
>JAABXR010000124.1 GCA_011776225.1 Phycisphaerae bacterium | reverse complement strand
TGACGCCAAAATCTACAACCAAACTGAAACCCAAATGCCTTTCTTAAAGTGCTTCCTAATTAGTGTTATTCCTAAGCCATTTAAAGCCTTAACATTTTCTCCGTTATAGGCGGCGTTCTTAACGATACGACTACCAGCCGAGAGATGAGAGCCGATAGATCATAGCGGCGATTAAAACGATACTGAAACTCCGCCAAATAGCGTTGCGCGTGCTTAGGCTTAATCGAATGATAAGTACTACGTAACGCACTTTTAAGGTTTCCGAGCACTGTATTTACCCAGTAAAACTCAATCTCCTCAACAGACGCTTTACCGCCACCGCATATTATTTTATCGTGATTACAGCCTATCTTCGTCACTGCGTTAAAGCAATGTAAGCCATCAGAGATTACTGTACTGCCTGCCTCTATTGCCGAGCGTGCCCACCGGGTAATCGTGTTGCTCCGAAAACCATCAACAATTTGCAATTTTATCGCTTCAGGATGACCTTGATCTGTCGTTTGTACCGCTGCAACAAACGGTGTTTTGTTTTCTGAACCCCGCCCAGGCTTTCCGCCGTGTCGTTCGCCGCCAAGGTAGGCATCGTCCAGCTCAATAAAACCCGACAAGGGCTTCTCCTGGTCCCTTTCAAGCATTACCTGCATGAGCTTTTGCTTCATTCGCCATGCCGCTTTGTAGGAAATCCCCAATCGCCTCATCAACTCAAGCGCTGAAATACCTTTTTTATCCTGGGTAATAAAATACATACCCAAAAACCATGTCCGCAAGGGAAGCTTTGTCGCTTGAAATATCGTGCCAGCGGTTATTGATGTTTGATGATGACATTGATGGCATTGCTGTAGCTTTCGCGTGGTAAGGCGGCAACTTTTGGTGCAGCCACATTCGCCGCACTGAAATCCGTTTGGCCAACGCCATTGATATAGCGCTTCAAAACACTGCTCTTCTGTGCCATACAACTTCATGAATTGCGGTAGGCTCATGCCTTTCTGAAACTGGACTTTATTTTGCGCCATGACTAACTCCTTGTTTTTCCTGGGTTATACTGTTTTAATATACAGCATAACTCAGCTTAGGTATAGCCCTAATTAGGAAGTGCTTTGAATCCACATGGAAA
>JAABXR010000038.1 GCA_011776225.1 Phycisphaerae bacterium | reverse complement strand
TACTAGTACTACAGCGAAACTTTTAGATTCCTGATTTTCGTTTTACGATGTGCCATATAAGCTTGATGATTTCTTTTTTGATAGTATTTGATCAACTCTATGGTATACGATTTGTCAAAGCCTCTATTCGGCAAAATTGTTTTCATGAGCCGTGTGACTTGAGGCAGTGTCAGTGCTGGAGTTTTTTTTAAACTTGTGTCTAACCCTCAGCAAAAAGAGATGAGCTATAAAAACAAATGTCATGTGTCGATGCCAAGCCTCCCATGAACGATGTTCGTAGTGATCCATACCGAGTTCACTTTTGCCTTCTTGAAAACATTGTTCAATGGGCCATCGCATCATGCAGACATGCCACATCTCATCGAAAGGGGTATCCATAGAGGCGTTGCTCAGAAAATACTTGATTTCATGCCCCTCGATAGAGCGACGGATAAAAAGCCACACTTTTTTTCTTGGCAATCCGTTCCGGCTTTCAAACACCGGTATGCGCGTGACTTCGGCCACAATCGGCCCGTTCGCGCCTTCGGCCAGGGTTAGCCGTTGCCAGTTTAACCTCTTGTTCTTTGACAACTCCGAGACCGTGCTCGAACTGGGCTGACAGTGCTTTCTTTTGGGTTTTCGGCCGGTGCCACAATAAGCGGGGACTTCCACTACCGGCGGTTCGAGCCAAACACGGGTAGTGCATGGAACTTCGGCAAAATAAAACAGCTCTTCTGGCAGATTATCCAAAAACTGGCTGTCTCTGCCAAACAATTCATCGCAGGCAAGCCATTTGCCGGGGAATAACCCTTCTTTGTGGAGCTCCTGCACCATTTCCAGTGCCAGTGTCGGTTTTGTTTTGAATGGGGTCTCTGCGGGAATCTTGCATTTTTGCCAACGCTCCTGATAGGCTTCTGAAAACCACTTTTTCGGTAAAAACAACCGACGGTCTATCAGAGCATAACCTTTGGCAGTCGAATAGGCCAGAAACACCCCGGACTGGCAATTCTCTACTTTGCCCAGACGACCACACCATTGTCGGGCCACCCCCACAGATTCCTTGCCCTTCTTGGGAAATTCGCTGCTGTCGACACTGATCACCCCGTCCTCATCAGCCAGGGTTTTTGCCGTCTCCTGTCGGTGCAACGTGGCCAGGGTTTCTGTTTGCCATTTACCGGAGCTTATAAAAAGCTGGAGCGAACGGACGCGTTTGGTATCCATTAAAGACACGGCGATGGGTTCCACCGATTTTCTCTGTAAAGGACTCATCAGCCCTTGTAAATAGCGGCGGCTTAAATTGAGCTGTTCGACCCGGTAAAAAGCTGGCTGGAACAACCGATGGAATTGCTCAAACTCTTCACCCAATGCCTCGATGTCCTGGTCATCTAAATCCAGCGGCGGTGGCAGATGGCGGTTCCATCCTTCATGTTCAAGAATCATTTTTCCACCTCTCTTGGTTTGGTTCAATGAGAGGTAGTCCCGCATGGCGGGATGGCGAAGTGGCGGAAGAAGAGCGTTACCCGCGCCAAGTTCTTTACGGAAATGAGGACTTAAGGGATATAAAAACACCTCCTTGGGTTGACCATGATAATGAAACCGGTTGCCTCGTTTGGCAAACCCTTTGGTTTGACCAACATAAATCCAGTTGGCCGCCCGGTAACAGGTGCCCCTAAATCGACTGGCATCCACAAAGCTCTCCAAAAGAGATAGGGTATAGTGGTATCTTTGATACCAATCATCGTTTAAGAGACGAATATTTTGCGACAGGATATGAGAGGCTAAACAGGGAATGTTGACCAGTGGCAAGATCAAAAAACGATAGTTATTGGCCACTTTGTGTAAATGTTCTTTGCGTTGCTGGGCTGTCCAGCCAATAGCTTGATCCCTGGGTTTAAGTTTCCATACGGCAGAACCCCAACCGAGCGCTGCCACCAGGTGACCGTCTGCTGTATAGACCAAGTACTTTAAATGCGCACCCACAAGATTGCTGTAGCCCAAATAATGATAGTCAGCCATTAATTGGTTCCATAACGTTTCCAGTGGATGCTGGCATACCATCTTGAACGATAAAGGTAAATATTCATTCAATTTGCCTTCAATGGCTATTGGGTTGAACTCAAAGCTTATCTGTAATTGCTGAGTTTCCTTTCTTACTTGCTTGCGTCGTGGCCGCAAAGCCGGGAGTGTGATAAGGCCTTGCCGCTCTAAGAAGGCTAATATGTCACGACAAGCACGGTCTTTGAGGCGGCCATTAGGCTGATACCATTGCCACTCGCTGGCAAGTAGTTTGGAGATAGAACAGCGGCTTCTGTGTTTGTTTTTATCAACTAAAGTGCATATTAATTCAAGGTCGGAGTCGGTAACAATTCGACCCCGAATTTCAATCAAATTGCGCAATACTCTTTCTTCCTGTTATTCTCTCTACCTCTCGAAGAGAATATAGGAAAAAATCTTCAACGGCGCAAGTAAAAAGTTTCGCTGTAGTACTAGTTAGGATTTACATCGCCCTCAGGTTG
>JAABXR010000130.1:1025-5174 GCA_011776225.1 Phycisphaerae bacterium | reverse complement strand
AATCGAATACTATTAACAAAGATAGAAACAACGAAAACGAAAAAATTTTACTTATGAAGGTCATCTCTTCACCTCCTTATAAAGTCGGTATGCTCCCACCGTCGTGAGAAATACCCAGACAACAATGCTAAATAGGATCATGAGTTGAGGATTTTGCCAGAGCCTATCAAAAAGAGTAAGACGGTGGTCTTTGGGAAATGCACGTGAACCGGTCCTGATATGTCCGGCAGTGCCATTCAGCCGGAGTCGAATCCCTTTAGGTTCCCGATTCAAGGCTATTTCCTCGATGCGAAATTTTTCCAGTTGATCCAATCCGATAAAGTCCGGAGCTTGGAACGCTACTGTTTCAATCTTGGGATAATCGGGGTAGGCTATCTCGCCGCCTTTAACCAGAGCCGTCACCGGGTTTCCAGTCTCGTCCTGACGGATAAAGTCCAGCGATGTCACTGGAATGCCACCCTTGTAGAAAAGATCGGTGGTTTTTTCGGGCGAAAGCGTCAGAATAAACGCCAGAGAATGGGGCTGACTCTTGATTTCAACATCGCGACTGTGATTCGGAAGTCGGGCTTTATAGGTCAGCAGATCTGCCGCGAACGGCATGCTTGTGATGCCACCGATCCGAATATAGCTGGTTATGAGTTGAAATGGTTGGTGGAAAGACAAAGCAGCAGAAGATGCTTGGCGATCCACTTTAATCGTGAGCACGTTTGTCTGGCTATCTGTTACTTCCAGCGTGATTTCGGAACCCGGCCGTGCCCACACTCCATCCAGCTTACCGGCCACATTCAAATCTGGCCTTGCGCTCTCCAGCGTGACTGATGGCTGCAGGGTTTCATCTTCACCAGTGATAACCACGGGTGAAGCGAGGGTGAGAGATTTCCAGGCGGACTCCGGGTAACGGTCTTCTATTAATATATATTGTGCCGGGTCTGCAGCCTCTAATTTTTCCGGGCTGAACTCGATACTGGCAAACTTCTCAATGGTAAGAGAGCGAAAGCTAACCGACTTCAGGATTGGCATGGAATTACTGCCGCCTTTAGTGAAAACCGTTCGGTCCACCGTGAGGTCTACCTGGACTTTGGTGAGAATATGCCAGTTCATCAGGATTAACACCACCGCCGCCACAACCACAGTCGGCAGTGCCAACAACAAAAGAGCGCGTACAGGTTTTGTCCTCTCTTTTGTCATCACTCAACAATTGGCTGATGGTAAAAGCGCACGGTCTGGTCAATCGGGTCGCTGGTATTGAGAAAATAACCCGTGATCACCAGTCTATAAGAACCCTTTCTTGCTTGTGAACTGTCCCACCGGACCGTAAATGGTCTGCCGCCTCGTTGCCGCGGGAAGATGCTGGTAAACACAGGCTCCGCCTCCCCCTCTTTGTAGATGGAACAGCTTAATAGGGCATCGCCATTTGTTTTAAAAGTGAAGAGGTATCCCTTTATTGGCGAGGGGAATTGAGAATGATAAAAAATTGCTGGCGCCACTCGTTCCACTTTGCTAGGCCGCGATTTCTGCAGCCGCGCCACGACGCCCAAGTCATACATCTTTATCTCATCCAGTTGCCGGATGACGTCCTGAGTTGGCCAGACAAAAACGTTGTCAAATCCTCGACGCCAAGGTTCGGAAGGTCGGACTTTATCCATCCAATAATAATATTTGTAGTCCACCTCTCGGACGGTCAAATGCACCGCAGCGGTGTCTTGCAAATAAAATTTTACTTTGAGCTGGGCTGGCATCTGCTCGACTTCTTCCTTGTAATCGACCCGTGCTGAAATCAAATCAATATCGTACCCGGACACCGGTTTCGGCCTAATCCCTTCGTAGCGATTGCCTCGGTTTTGATATTGTAAATGACTTTGAGCAGAGGCAACTGGCGTCAAGATAAACGGCAAAAGCAACGCGAAAACCAAGGACGACCGCATTCAACAACTCCTATGATGCTCAATTCCTTAATATTTGCTTCCTTGACTTGCCACATTTTCATCGTCAAGCGCGAATAGAACAGCAAATTTCCCTTAGCCTGTTTAAGAAGGAATAGCTCTGTTGTAGGTCGAATTTCGGGATAAATTTCTTTTTGGTTAAAGCTAATCTGAACCACAGGATATCGCTGAGTGAACACAGGATGAACGAAGTTCATGGGTAGCATTAAAATGTAAATAAGAGTGGGAATCGCTATCAAAAGAGGAACAAAATTGCTAATCGCTCTCCCCATACCATATAAGATATAACGAAAGCCTGATGGAGGTATTTCTGCCGTTTCTGAAGAAGGGGTAGCTTCTTCTATTTTTTTCTGCCACGAAAGCATTAATCCCGATCCAACGAGAGCCAAGATAGTGAAAACAATCAATTTGGAATAATTATTTGCTAACTCCTCCCAGGGGGTTATATCCGGATTAAAGAGGGCACCCGGTTCTGAAGGATCGGGGAGATGCTTAAAGAATTCACCGTCGTCTCTGAAAGGGGTTAGGAGAAGGAGCAACAGCAGAACACCTATGACAAGGAATGCTCCTTTGCTAAACCTTCTATTGTATACCCAAGTACCTAGCCACGCGATCAATGCAATAAAAAGCAAGAGCGTCCAAAGTGTCCAGCCCCAGTTTAGGAATTGATAAAGCCCCACAATCAAGCGAAGAGGCAAGGAAACAAAGAACTGGGCCCCTGTTATGAGATAGTTAACGTTAACGATTTCAGGTTCTGGCATCCCAAGATAGACTAAGCGGCTGTTCCATGCCAAAAAACCTGCCGCATAAAAAAGCGCTGTGAAGCCTGTCACTAAAGAACCTACAACCTTGATGAAATTTACAGAGTAACTAATTAATCTTTGTAACATCTATAATTCCCCTTTGAGTACAAACGGGGTTAAGAATTAAGCGGACTTTTTTAAACTAAAAATCCCACCTATTTTTTGGCTGCCGTTCTTAGCCTCCCGCCAATTCTATAGATAGCGGAAGCGCAACGAGTAGTAAAAAATCCTAAGGTGAAAATGTTTGAAAAAGAGAGGAGTTGTCCTGTGGAGGGAGGATATGATAGAAGCTTTTACCGAGGGAAATCAGAAAAGAATTACTTCTCACACTTTGGGAATCCGGTTATCCTCATAAACGGAACCACTTAACTTCCTGAACAAAACGCAAGATAAGACGCCCTCCTGAAGAAAATCTAAAAAAATATAAAAATCCTTTCCCTTAAAAGCAAGGAAAATGTTTCAAAATGGCAAAATGGTCACACACGTAACAAAATGCGAAATGGATTGACGATTTTATTCGGCTTAATGGCAGTCACATCTCGAATAATGTAATTTGGCATCATTATCAGGTGTTTTGACATACAACTTGATGATCTACTATACCGATCTTATTGATCATCTTTTTCGTCTCTCTTGCACAGACATTTGCACGGGAAAATGTTCAACATAAACATTCTTTTCTTGTCTTTGTCAACACAAAACGTCACTCCATGTCCAAAGTTCGCTGCCTCTTGTAACCTTTCTCGGAAATCGTTTATGTTGGTTATATCGCTGTTGGTAAAGACTGTGCCATCATCAAATGTAATCTGCTGTAAATCCTCGTCCTTTTCTTGGTACCTCAGATGGGTAATACACCTTGGCTGAAAGCCTGTTGGATTGCTTAAAACAAGTGTCCCTCTATTAATGGCATTGAGCTGAGCCGGACTGAAAGTTAAACCAGGATTACCTGCAATAACATTGATAACGCCTGGAGTTGCGGTGATTTGATTCTGCGCCATGATATTACTCCTTTATTTAACCTAGTGAATAAATAGAAATAACTAATGGAATTAAGTTGAGGCGACAAGCATGATTCTTATAAAAGCAATAACGGATAGCTCTTGTCGTGGTTAACAGAAGAATCAGCGGCCCCGCATCATCACATCACTCCTGACTGTAATGTAAGATATGAAAACATGGAGAAATCTCTCAGAGTAGTCACAATGCTAAAAAAGATTTTGAGGCCGATCCCGTCTGTCACAGCATCTTTAAAAAGTCTGTTATCATTAGGATCAAGTGCAGTCAAAAACTTCCCCACCGCGCGTTGGCGTAAAAGCGCGGCTTGAAAGAGTTGCTTGCAGAGGTCGAAGCGCATATTCGGGTCTTTTTAGAGGAGAGCAAAGTGAGAAATAATCGGACGGTCT
>JAABXR010000130.1:0-980 GCA_011776225.1 Phycisphaerae bacterium | reverse complement strand
CGAACGTAAATGCCTGGAGCTCAGTGGAAACGTACAGTCTCTCCGGGCTGTCGAAAGGTGACAACAAGTTCCGGTTCGAGACTGCCAACGAGTACATGTATACCGACAATGGCAACAATCCCGAAGGCACTGTAGAGCTCAACCCTGGCGGCCTGATCTACGAAGCAAAGATCATGTACTTAGTGAAGGAGACGGCATGGGGAGACGGAACCGGCTTTGGGGGCAAGCACTGGGCCACCTACTTTGAATGCACCATACCTTGACCATAAGCCTTCCATATCTTCAGTTCAGTCATGAATCCAGTTTATGCCGGACCCGACATCGACCCAGATCCGGCTGGCTTACCGGACGTAAACTTGGAGCTGGTTTTTCACTTTATTTGTAAAACCCCTCCATTTTCCCCACCTCCAAATGCCCTTAAAACGGGCTGTTTTTTAAGTCAAGTCCGGTAAGACCCAAATCCGCAACCGGACATTATCCTGACTACAATAGACTATGAAGCCCCTCGAGGAAAATCTCAAAACCATCAAGTATCTGACCCAGGACGAGGTCGCCCGGCTGTTTGCCAAAATCAAGGACAAGCGCGACCGGGCGCTGTTCAGCACGATTTACAAGTATGGTCTGCGGGCCTCGGAGGTGGCATTGCTTAAAATCGAGGACGTCGACCTGGACCGGCGCCGCATCCGCATTTACCGACTCAAGGGCGGCGTGTCGGGCGAGTATGGCATCTTCTCGGACACGGCCCGGCTTCTGAAGGCCTACCTGAAAGAGCGCGAACAGGATTTTCACTCGGAGCTCTTTCTTTCGAGGAAGAAAAACGCAATCTCGCGCAAAACCATCGATGACCTGTTCCGGAACTATGCCAGGAAAGCCAAGCTGCTGGCAGATAAGTGGCACGTTCACACGTTAAGGCACTCGATCGCGGTGCATATGCTCGACGCCGGCCACACCCAGGCGGAGGTCAAAGACCAGCTCGGCCA
>JAABXR010000335.1:910-1242 GCA_011776225.1 Phycisphaerae bacterium | reverse complement strand
TGAGAAGCGCGGCTATATCTTCCTGAACAGCACCGCCCGGCAGCGCGAGGCATTGCGGCGGGTGATGGCGGTCTTTATCGACATCTTGTGCCAGCTCAACTTGAGTTTGGAAGATAACCCGGACCGCCGGTTTTTTTACCTGATCGACGAATGGGCCGCTCTGCCGGCCATGTCGGCGATGACCAAACTCATTCATGAGGGGCGGTCGAAAGGTGCAGCGCTTTTTTTATTGTTCCAAAACGTGGCCCAGGCCATGACAACGTACGGTGAGAGCACGGCTCAAAGCATTGTTGACGCCGCCTCGACCTATGTGATTTTTCGCGCGAATGACA
>JAABXR010000335.1:0-839 GCA_011776225.1 Phycisphaerae bacterium | reverse complement strand
CCATGTGGACGTAGCCGTGATGCCCTCAGAAATTCAAAACCTGCCGAATCTGCGTTGTTTCGTCAAAATGCAGAATTTACCGGTGAGTGTGGGCAGTTTGCAGTATGAGCATTTTCCGCGCCAGCAACCGGGCTTTGTGCCGAATCCGCACTACCGTTTGGGTCAAAAAGAGGGGAGTCCTGACGCTCAAAGTCGACCCGGTCAGACTCGCGATACAGGTCGACGGAAATCTTCGAACAAAGCAGCCATGGATAAGGACTTTGATATTGAAAGATTCGATTTTTAAAATCGCCCCTCTTGCAATATTTTAGCAGCCCGACAGAGCCAGCTGTCAAGGCGAGACCCGTATTCTTCTTTGGCGGACGTAGTCGACTGCATGGCACCTTGGTGCGAGCCTCATATGCAGCGACGCCTATGACAGCGGCTCTGTGGCCTGCTCTCGGTAACCAATAGGAGGGGCGATTTCCGTTCCCTCACAAAGGTCGGATTAACAATCAAAATTAGCAAACAACTATGCGGTTCAAAAGCAAAAAGAAAGTTTTCAATCGGGGCAAGTTTGAGGCTGAGCTTTATGTCGAGCTCAATCGACTGCTGACAAAGTTTGCAGACCATCTCGAATTTTACGGACAGCTCAACTTGCCTGATGACTTGCTTTATAACGTGGGTTTGGAGAATGAAGTCACCAGCGACATTTACGAACTGGTGGACTCTCTCAGCCAGCGAATGGCCGAAGCCTATCGGTCAAACTGGCGCAGGTAAATGGCGTCAGGTAAAGGTTCAGTTATAAGAGTTGTAAAAAAAAATTTTATGTGGAATAAACCGAGTCAGCATGAGCTGGC
>JAABXR010000201.1:5130-6060 GCA_011776225.1 Phycisphaerae bacterium | reverse complement strand
TACTTTTCGGTTTACTTTTGACCTGTGACAGTGAGAAAGGTGTAACACCACCCGAATCACCAGAACCTCCTGAGGCACCGACCAAAATCACCTGGCAGCAAACCGCTCTGGATAGTTTGGAGATTTTCGCCCTTACTGCAAGTCCTGGTGGCGAAGTTTTTGCTGCTGGGCCATGTCTTAGTGATATATACCGAACGATAGATGCTGGTTCCACCTGGGTCTCGACTCGCCCGCGTTCTTGTGTTCGCACACTTTCTGCTAATACACTCGGTAATATATTTGGAGCAAGTATTGGTGGTTTTGCGAGCGGTTTTCTTTTGCGTTCTCTCGATGGAGGAGACTCCTGGACTATTTTACTTGTGGGAAATTTTCCAGTCGATCCTGGCCCAATTGTCTTCAGTGCTTCTGGAGAAATTTTGGTTGGCAGTGGGCGGAGTGATGAAACCATCGGAGGGATTTTTCGCTCGAATGATAACGGGGATACCTGGGAGCAAACAAGCTTCCCTGATTCTCTTTCGGTACCACAGTTGGCCATAAATCAAAACGGAGACATCTTTGCGGGCACCATAACCTATGGTCTTTTTCGTTCCCTGGATAATGGCGAAAGCTGGAGTGAAATCAACATAGGTATCAAGAATGTTGGCCGAAATGCTACTGTTACCGCTCTGGCCGTTCACCCTATTAATGGGTATGTTTTTGCTGCTATAGCTTTTCAGGGTCTTTATCGTTCCACAGATAATGGCAATACCTGGCAGCTCACCAGCTTACCGAATACGGATATTCAAAGCCTGGTCATCAATGCTTCAGGAGAGATATTTGCGGGCAGTGGAGGATTTCGTTCCGCTAACCCTGAAGGGGTGTTTTTTTCCGAGGATGATGGAAAAACCTGGCAAAAAATCAATAAGGGTTTGATAAATGAGAACATCTTAG
>JAABXR010000201.1:0-5099 GCA_011776225.1 Phycisphaerae bacterium | reverse complement strand
GAGTTTTCCGCACCGTCAAACCCACGCTATAATTCGTACAAGAAAGAATTATTTTAAAGGAGGTGTTAAAAAGCTATGCAAAATGTAAAGCAGCTATTATGTATCCTGCTTCTAACAGTTTTCACCGTACCCGGTTGTGAAAATGACAGTGGGATAGACTCCAACGGCAACCAGAATGGCAACGGAAACGAGCCCAAAGAAATCACGTGGCAGCAGACGGCTTTGGATAGTTCTGCAATCTCTGCTATTGCCGCTGATTCAAATGGACAGGTATTTGCCGCCACAGAGGAGGGTATTGCCCGTACAGACAGGGGATCCNNAGGAGGGTATTGCCCGTACAGCAGACAAGGGATCCACCTGGACTACCTCAGAACTGCGAGCATTTGTCATCGCGTTATCGGTCAGCCCGGGAGGCGATATCTTTGCAGCAGCGTCAGGTAGTTTCACGACTGGGTCTCTTTTTCGATCTACGGATGGGGGAAAGTCATGGGCCCCGTTAGATGTGAACAATTATTCCATCGGCCCAACTGCCCCGGTTTTTAGTTCTTCGGGTGAAATCTTTTTTGGCAGTGCAATAAGTGATGAAACCGGGGGCGGCGTTTTTCGCTCGATTGACAATGGTGATACCTGGCAGCGGACCAGTTATCCCGATACCCTAAGTGCTTGGCCCCTTGCTATCAATAACAATGGAGACCTCTTTGCGGGAAGTGAGTTGGGTCTGTTTCGTTCCACCGATAGTGGTGAGAGCTGGAATCTAATCACGAAACCGGAATTTGAGAAAAGAAAAATTTTTACTTTTGCTATTAGTCGAATAACCGGGAGTATTTTTGCTGCCGTCGTTGGCGACGGCGTCTATCGTTCCACAGATAATGGTAATACCTGGCAACTTACGAGTTTGCCGAATACCAATATTCAGAGCCTGGTCATCAATGGTTCAGGGGATATTTTTGCAGGTACCGGAGGATTTTTCTCAGCCAACCCAGAAGGGGTGTTTTTTTCTGAGGACGACGGAGATACCTGGCAAAAAATCAACCAGGGTTTGATAAATGAGAACATCTTAGAGCTTGCAGCGGATTCATATGGTTATGTTTATGCAGGCACCAGGGGAGATGGAGTTTTCCGTACCGTCGAACCCACGCTGTAATTCATTACAAGAAAAAATGGCCATTGACCGAAAGGAGGACGTCATGTTTTTCAGAAAATACAGATGCCGTATATGTTTATTCTCGATCACGATATTATTTTTGCTCTCAGATTCTTTATTGTCACAAGATTTATTCAGGGCAATAGATAAAAGCTATCCGCTCTCAAATTATCAAGCACAAATACTTTCAAGGCTACAAAATGAGGAGACGACAATTGACCTGAGAGTGGTAGAAGTGAACAAAAGCTTGCTCAAAAAAGACCATCTCATCAACTTGAATCTATTTCCGGGGAAAAGCTTTATAGGAAGTGCTACCAAGTTTGTGCGAAGGTCGGAGACCGATTTTACCTGGCATGGTAACATTCCAGGTAGGGCGAGCAGTGTAACTATTTCTGTATACAACGACGCGGTTATCGGTTCCATAGTAATTGACACGGAATTTTATCGTCTGCGCTCTCTAGGACAAGGGCTAAACGTGGTTATTAAAGTTGACCCTACCAAGTATCCATCATGTACAACCGGATTGGACTTCGGAAACCTGCCAGATGGTACCTCATCACTACAGAGTCAAAACTTTTTTTCTAATAGTAAGGTTCTTTCAGTTCTGAATAGCCAAAGTCAATCTAATGCCGGGGATAAGATCGCCAGAGTTTTGGTGGCATATACTCCGGCTGCAAAGGATTCGGTTGGAGGCACAAACTCCATCATCGCGTTAATTAAAAACTCTATTGAAGAAGCAAATGACTCCTTTGATAATAGTGATGTGCCCATATATCTTGAGCTGGCCCACAAGGTAGAGGTGCAGTATACAGAAGTAGCTGAAAGAGATACAGTATTACGTGAATGTCCTGAGGAAGTTCCAATTTTACTCGATTTATTGCGACTGCAAAATCCTTCAGATGGCTACATGGATAACATCCATGGGCTTCGTGATACTTATGCAGCAGATATCGTCGTGTTGATTTTTGATCCAGTTGAAAGTGGACTAGGTGGCGAGGCTTTTGATATCGGTTCCGGTTCTAACGGTGCTTTTTGTGTGGTAAACTATGCTACAGCGGATGGTCCAAGCTGGTCTTTTGCTCATGAGATTGGACATCTTTATGGCGGGAGACATGAGTTTGGTGAGGGCGTAAGTGAAGATCCGTGTACTGATCCTTTTGGCAACGCTCATGGCCATATTCTGGGTGCCGCCGAATACAGAACAATGATGGCAGTCAATCAGGGGATTAGAATTCAGTACTGGTCAGATCCGCAAAAAACTTTCCAAGGCATGCCACTTGGTGAGACAAATGTTTCCGAAGCCGCAATTGTACTTACACAAAGAGCAAGAATAGTTGCTAATTTCCGAACCCAACCGGTCTCTGATGCTACTACCGCTCTCTCAGCCAATTCTCAACNNACCGCTCTCTCTGCCAACAGCCAACGCAAAGTAGTGACTGATCAAACAGGCACCGAATACCATATGGTTTTTGAATCAAATGGTGAGATCCACTATGTCAAGAGCAGCAACGAGGGGGCGACCTGGACCTCGGAAACCTTGGTGAGCGCCGGCGACGGCAGCAACGCCTACCCCTCCCTCGCGATCAACGAAACCAACGACAGCCTGTATGTCGTCTGGCAGCGCGATCTGGGCAACGACAGTTACGACATCCTGTTCAACAAGCGGGGACTTCAGGCTGGGGAACGCCCAAAATTGTGACCGCTGACGTCTCCCCACCATCCGGTACCCTGCCGCAGCCGGTGATTTCCATCAAGCGCTCTGGCGAAGGCACTTTGACGAATAGAATTCTGGTCATGTATATCTCCGAAAACAATACCCTTGACAACCGAATATCTACTGACGGCGGTGCTAAATGGTCAAGCGACCCGGACTACAAACCGACCGACCGTTTTCGCCCCAGCCTGACGCCGCCATGGAGCCTGAACGTCACCGGTGTGAACGTGGTAGATGTGGTTACCGATACCGGCGTGGAACTTTATCGTAATCGCTACGCCACCGAGAGCAACGGTGAAGGCTGGAGCGACGAGTGGCAGGGCGAGGAACAGGTGCCAGGCAGTTCGGCTAGTTCGCTCTCGGCTACCAACAGCCAGATTGTGGGCGGCCAGGGCAACAATCATCTGGATTTCGTTTGGGAGTTGGACCAACAGGCGGTCTGCTACCAGCGCCGCTCGTTTTACACCGGCCAATGGTCGGCCATGCAGGAGTTTAACGGCAGCAACTATCAGAAGCCCACCATCAGCTATCTCAACTCCGACAACGTGGTGGTGGTCTGGACGGACGGCACGGATGTGTTGCAAGCGAAATATACGGAAAGCAGCAATAGCTGGTCCGGCGTCTCTAACCTGGGCGCGGGGGTGGATCCGCACATCTCCACCAGCGGCGGCGATATCGAGCCGGACAAAGCTAAATACATCTATCGCGATGCGAGTAGTTTTCCTTATGCGTTGAATACCCAGAGTGGCGCGGCGTTTCAAAAAGTCATTGCCGGCGGTAACGTCTTGCCCGAAACCTACGCCCGCCGCATCTCGGCCACCGACACCCTGACCGGCGCGGGCTTTCTGGTGGAGCTGGAAACTCCCAAAGTGAAGACCACCAGTGGAAATTTGTACGAATTACCGTTCGTGGTCACCAACGACACGTTGCTGAATCTTTCATTGAACAATCTGGCGCCTTATCTCAATACGCAGAGCGGAACGCTGCCGCTGGACTCGGATAGTCTGATATTTGAGGTGAAAATTCATTCCAAGGATGCCGCCTTGCTCGGTACCGCCGGAAACCTAATTCCAACTGTAACCGTCCGGCCAGATGCCACACCCGGCCTGGCGCTCCCGGTTCAGTTAGCGAATCTCAAGGTTACACCAAAGCTAATTCAACGCAAGAGCGTTGGACTGCGAACGTTAAAAGGCCAGATGATGCATTTAGAAATGGAGATGCAGGGCTTAAACAAGAATCGGTCAAGCCTGATTCCGGTACTGACGCACGTACACTACATTAACCAGGGCACACAGTTAACCAAAGGTGTGCTGGATGACCGAGGGACTCTGATTGAGGTGCCCTCACAGTTCAGTTTGGCGCAGAACTACCCCAATCCCTTTAATCCAAGTACAGTGATACGGTATGCCCTGCCTCAGCCGAGATTTGTAACGCTGCGCGTCTACAATGTGCAGGGTCAGGAGATTGTGACATTGGTGGAGAAGGAGCAGCTTGCGGGTCGGTATCAGGTGCAGTGGGATGGCCTGGACCGCCGCGGCGCCCCGGTGGCAGCCGGACTCTATTTCTACCGGCTTGAGGCGGGTGAGTTTCGCGCTGTGAGGCGCATGGTTTTGCTCAAATAAGCGTGTAGCGGCAGAGATCACGGAGAAATGTGCTCTCCGTGGTCTCTGGGTTGATTACCAGACATATTACGAACGACCAACAGCAAACAAAAACGTACAATTTGAGTTTTCACACACTTTGAGCACCCCAGAACGTTTGGAGAACAAACATGCCGTCTCAGTGTTTACGCCCATCGGTACCGTAGCTCCATGCGAGCCAGGATGTAAAACTTTACTTGCATCCGGTATCGTTAACTCTTATATTCTTTCAGACATTTGAAGAAAAAGACGTGACCTCAAAATGTCCGAAAAGAATTCGACATCGGCACATAGACGTAAGAAGGCTCTCGAAGCCGAATTGGCTCGTGTGCTGCCCATCATCATAGAGAAATATCAACCGAAAAAGATCATCCTTTTTGGTTCCCTGGCTACCGGGGACATCCACGAATGGAGCGACATCGACTTAGTCATCATCAAAGAGACCGACCTCAATTATTTTGATCGCCTAATGGAATTCAAGAAATTGCTTGATATTAAGTTGGCCACGGATGTCTTTATTTATTCGCCAGAAGAGTTTTCGGGGCGTGTGCAAGAAGAGCATTTTTTTGTGGTCGATGAAATGTTAGGGAAAGGAAAAGTG
>JAABXR010000193.1 GCA_011776225.1 Phycisphaerae bacterium | reverse complement strand
ATGGTTTCTTTTTTAACGTTTTGCTTTTTAAAGTACATCAAACTCCAGCTATGATCGGAGTTTTCCTTAATTGCAAAAGTAAATATATCGTCAGACATTTTTTGGAACACTACATTAATCTGTATCATTCCACCCCAGGTCGTCGCTATATTATAAACCGTAAATCGGTTATCAAAATATTTTTGATTTACCTTTTTCATTTCCGCTACAGTTGAAGGTAAAAAGCCTGATGTTTTACCCGCACGGTATTGATCTAGTATTTTTCGAAGAGCTTTAACAGGAGCCAATGAATAGATTTTCTTGTATCGATCCATTTTCTCTTTTGACGCCAACGGATCGACGATATCACCAGCGATTACTCCGCCCGTGACGACTAGTAGAAATATCAGCGTAAGAATTCTTATCATCTAAACTTCTAACGCGCCACCTGAGCCGCGGCTTTCCCTGGAGCGGAGCGGAAGGGTAAGCCGTCGGACTCTAAGTGGTTGTTATGTTTCTTCATCAACCGAAGCCTCCTCCGCCTCTCCCAATATGTACGCAAGTAACCGCTCTTCTTCCTCTTCCATTTCTTTTGTGACGGCTGCGTGCACGATCCTAAGCCCATGCGAAAGCTTGTCAGTTAGAATAATTTTTCGCTTTTTACTCACGCGCTCGGAGAACTCCTGCTTAAGCCAATCATTGAGGTAAGAATTACCGTCATAGATAGCACCGTAATCGGTGTCTCTCGTAACGATCACTACATGCTTGCCGCTGTTAATTGAGCATTGGACTATCCATTCCCAGTTAAGTGCGTCGCCAATGGAAGTATCCCCTTGCTTTCTTGGCGGATACCCAAGGGCGAAGCGCTTTCGTGCCAAATTTCGTATCCTAAAACGTTCCGTTTTCGCGCGAGACAGGTTAAATGGGGACTCGTTCTTGAATATTCTCTGCAAGCACTGGTATACGGGATCATGGTGGATGGGATCGCTCAATATATTTCTTATTTTCTCGTTAACTTTAGCCTTTTGACTGGCAATTTCTTTCTTCTTCTTTTCGATCATTTTCATCGCCTGCAAATCGGCGACAAGGGCCGGTCCCGTCAGCTTTCCCCAATCTGGGATTCCAAAGTTCATCAACGACTCAACAATTACTCTTTGCCTATTCTTTTTATACTCCATCTCTACTTGAGAGCCAATGATTAGGCGATCCTGGCATGCCTCTAGTTGCGCCAAATACTTAAGACTGATATCCGTCTTACGAATCCTGTAGAAATCCAATAGAACATTGGTATCAACAAAAAGCAGCGTGTCTAGTACCTGCTTAGCCACGATCAATAACCCTCAACGACAGGAAACATAACGTTGGCGATGAGCCGCGCTTGACAGCGACCGACTGGAGCGGTAGCGAAAGGAAGAAGCGGTCAAGCGTCGGGCTCCATCGCTTTGTTATAGCGTTCCATGGGTAATTAGTCGGAACACTACGGCAGCAGCGAGCGATGCCGAAGCTGCCAATACCCACGAAACAATTGTGGGCCACGCCCTCACGATTGCTGATGGCTGTGTCTGGCGCAGTAGGATGTAGGTATTTGGTATGAACTTAGCATGAAGCCAGTACAGGATGCCTAATAGTGCCACCACCGCCACCACGAATATTGTTCTTTCGCCCCACCATTGTATTTCTGGTATCGCAACGATCATAGCCAGAAATATGACAGAGTTTATGTTGAGGCCGAATCTCTTGTACGTCGTCACCAGTGTACTTTCATATGGCTTTAAGAAGTTCGCTAACGCTTCGGATCTACCAACTACCCAAGATTCTCTCGTACTTTGTACGAGCAGTTCATTTTTTCCCGTTGAGCTTAACTCGACCATCACAAGACGATTTAGTCCATGCTCTTCGGGTTCCTGCACAGTCACTTTCAGGTAATCTAAATCGCCTACAGCAGAGAATTCATTGATAAAGTCATTTGCATATTTAGCAACTTCGCTTCCCCTAACCCGATAGGCGACCACAGGTCTTGGTACTGAGAATTCCTCAGTTATATACTTTATAAGTTCTTTAACGTCATCGGCGTATAACCTAATCGCACCGAGCTCTTTTCGCCGCGTATATAGCTGCTCTGGGCCAGTTTGTTCACCTCCACCCTGAGCGGGAGCGACAGACAGATCGTGAGGGAACAGTTCGAAAGTTCCGCCAGTTCCTATAGTAGATATCCATGTTCCTCGGAGATGCCCGTCCGGAGTGAGACGTCCGTTAATACTGAGCGTGCCGTGGGCCTCAGGATTTCCGCCTTCCTGCCATTCGCCTGTTAGATCGAGACGTTCGTCAAACGAGCCTTTCAAACTATAAACTGCAACGCCGGCAAGCGGATCGAGCAAGCGCAGTCTGCCGATAATCGTTGGCTCGGTCTGCTCAAATTCAACAAAGATGTTCCCTGTATTGGTGCCGTATACCCGTCCCGCCCATAGCTTTCCTAGATCACTCATTGCTGATTCTCTTTCACGCTATAACGTCTCGCCTCAGGCGCGCGGCGGAGCCGCGTCGCTTTGGAGGCGCTTGTTAGAAGTCAAAATGGGAGGTCTTCAATATACCAATCGTGTAACTCCGCTTTGAGGCTACGTAACGCTTTGATAGCACGATTACACTCAGTCATTTTGTAGAACCCGTATTCCCATTCCGGCGCCAAAAATATATGCTCGTTCTGACGAAAATCCCAGAGCCATTTAAGCTCAGCGCTTGTTTCTTGTGAAATTGCACCGTTACCATGTAACGTATCGCAACGATGTTTAAAGCCCCTGTGCTCACCACAAAGGCTTTCCTGTCTACACACGATCTTTGTGATGCTTTCGCAAATCGCAGCTGCTAAGCAAATTGACTCCTTGATAATCATCTCGCGAGCCGCGCCTCTCAAGCTGGTTCTGAGAAGTGGACCCCACCCGTTGGACAGTGACTGGACGATTATAAGTG
>JAABXR010000058.1 GCA_011776225.1 Phycisphaerae bacterium | reverse complement strand
TGGACTTTTTTGACCACGGCCTCCGGAAGTTTGGCGGGAATTTCCAAAATGGCGCCGTGCTCAGTTGTGACCGTAGTCCGATGAATGACAAGTAAGCGTTCTGGAATCCGCAAGTTCATGATTCCATCCAACTGTAGCATAGCCTGTCGGAGATCTGCTTGTCCGAGTGTAAAAAATCATCCTCCTGGGTTGGTAATTTGTCTTTGATAAGAGACATCCGTCGTTGCGCTTCTTTGCGTGCTTTGGGATCGTCAAGGGCCATCTTATAGGCTTCGTTAGCTTTCTTGTAGACAAGCTTATCATAGTAGCTCAGTTTGTTCGCGCTCCGACCAGACTCCTTTTGACAAAAGCTCACGGCTTTTTCATACACTTTGCCAATCAAAACAAATGCGTCTCCGTATTGCAGTTCGAGCTTTGCCGCTTTTTGGGCAAAGTTGCGGGCGTTGCTCAATTGACCCGCTTCATAATAGCAGGTCGCCAAAGCCATAACTATTTGCTTACTCTCCGGTATCAGGCTGTAGAGCTGCCTGTAAAAATCAATAGCAGATTCGTATTCACCCGCCCGTCTGGCGGCCTTAGCAGCTCGAAGCAACAACTCGACATTGTTGGGATCGATTTCAAGCATTTTTAGCAAAGCGCTTAAATTCAGTGTGACTTCAATCGCCCTTTTCCGCAACACTTTGACGATCTCACGCGCCTCAACATTATCTGGTTCAAGCGCCGCTATTTTTTCGTAGGCCCAAAGAGCATCGGTGACCTGATCGGTTCGCAAATACAGCTCAGCCAGACGTTTCAAGACATCGAGAGCGTTGCCGCGGAGTGCGAGGGCTTTTCTGTATTCAGAGATAGCCCTATGAGGCTGCTGCCTGATGTAGAAGATTTGGCCCAGTCCCAAGTAAAGGTCGCGATTTGTGGGATAGACGTCTACACCGAACTTATATGTCAGTTGCGATGAATCGATCTTACCTACCTGCAGATAGGAACGCGCCAGATAGGTGTAAGAGTTTGGATAGTCACGATTCTTGTCCAGCTCGGTAACCTTCTTCAGGAGTGGTATCGCTTGCTGATATTTCTCTTCCTGGTAGTATCGCTCGCCGTACTCCCAGAGTATACTAAGCCTTTTGGATTGCGATAATACGATCACTTTCTTGCCGCCGGTGCAGCCCGTGTAAATGCTTGAAACCAAGACTATAAACACAAGGCTTGCCTGGCCTATTGAACGGAAATTAGTTTTCATGATTTTCATGACTGCCTCCAAGCGTTAATGAGTCTATTTCTTTAATCTTGCCACCACGCGCACGTAGTCTTTATCGAAGATGCGCGTGGGTTTACACTGCCCTTTCTGCAAATCAACTGTCCACACCCAATCCTTGTTTAGCTGATCGATGGTCCACAAAGAGCTTTGAAGTTTGTCAAAGCGTCCATCTATGTGAAGACCACGCGTTTTTTCGCGCTCTACAAGCGACATAGCTTCGGCTAAAGTTGGCATTCTCCAGTCCGTTTGCCCTGCAAAGCTGTCGCTGTTGAGACGGGCAACGTAGTCTTTTGCGTTAGTATAGGTAACCGCTTTGTAGGACCCCAGTTTTTGCCATAAGAGACCGGTTTTCTGGTCATAGATCAGGCCGTTGCCGTAATCTTTGAACATGTTCGGAAAACCTGCCCCTTGTGGATTGCCCCAGGTCTCTCCACAATAACAGAAGAAAGAATACTTCTTGATCTCCTGCCTAGCCCCAGATTTGGAAAGATGGGGCAGCTCTGCTCGGTCACGCAAAGGCGTAATGCTACGAACATCATTGTTTCCCGAATCGTTTGCACGCAAGAAAAAGAGAGCCAGTGCAATACCAGTTAGCCCGCCCAAAATGGGCGTTGCTCTCAATAGTCTGGTACCGTTATTCCTGGTTCTACTCTTTGGTAATCTTTGTCTATCTTTTGAGTCAATTGATTTCTTTACTTTTTCAGGTGTCCGGAGGCGTTCCGGCTCACGTAGCTCCGAACCCAGAATACGTCTCAGACTCAAATAGTAATAATCGTCGGTTATTTTGTATTTCAGGATAGCCTGTAGGTCCCCGAGCTGGAGCGCGAGGTCGGGCGGGAGCTGTGTTTCTTCTATATGAATGGCAATTATGCGTTTTTTTCTTGAAACCGCGTAAATAATCTCTTTACGTACTTGCTCCGACTTAGCCGCGTTTTTGCTAATGAACACCAAGAAGACATCCGCTTTGTCCAACGCGAGCGCCGTCTCCTGAGTCCAGTTTTGGCCGGCAATAATGCCCAGGAAGTTCCAGATACGAAAACGATCCCGTTGAAGCCGTTTGATTTCGGGGACTACTTTCCTTTTGTCACGAGACGAGTAACTAATGAAAATATATGGTTTTGTTTGCTCAGTCATTTTAACCATTCCTTCCCGGGTCTGGCTCACTTGACGCTAAGAATTTGGCTCTGCAACGGGTGATGCGCCAGAACCGCCTGGGTCTGTTCGAACATTGATAATCCCAACCGTTATATTATCCGGACCTCCGCGCTGCTTTGCCATTTCGATTAGTTCTTGGCAAGCTGCAGCAGGATCATGGCACTGTGCAACGTTCTTCATTTCTTCACAACTTACCGCTTCGTGCAAACCATCCGAACATAGAATGAAGCCGTCATCCGGTTTCAACTGTAATGGATGTGGCCAGGTGGTAACAGAAACACTGCGATTCATCCCAAGTGCCGCCTGGATGACATTTCTATCCGTATGGTTTTTGGCATCGTTCTTGTCAAGCATGCCCTTTCGCACCATATCCATGACCGTAGAATGATCCTCTGTCAACTGGTAAATCTCATCCTCACGCACGAGATACATGCGACTGTCGCCGATATGGGCCACGAAGGCTCGGCTATCATTAACGACCGCAGCCGTGCAAGTTGTGCCCATGCCACGCCAGGGGGTGTTCTTGCGGGCAAAGTTCCAAATGCTAGCGTTGGCTCGCTCGAACGCCTTTTTCAGAGACTTGCCGCTATTGGAACAAGCCCCATAATAAACTCTTTCAATGACTTCAGTCGCTAACCGACTGGCTTTTCCACCACCGGGATGCCCACCCATCCCATCGGCGATGATCATCAGGACACCTTTAGTTCGCATCAGTTTTTTGCTCCCTGGTTGAATGAATTTGCAGCTATCCTGATTTTGTTTTCGAAGACAACCCGGGTCCGACAGCACATGTCCCACTATTCTCAGAGTTGACTCAACTTCAACTGGTCTCTGCTTTTGCATCCATTTTGAAATAATATTCATTTTTTTCCCCCGTAACCTTGATTCTCGCTTGCTTCTCACGATATCCTTCTTTCACCAACGTTATCTCGAGGTGTTCTCCCATCGTGGCCTGCAGTTCGAAAGGCCTGTTTTCGGTAATCATCGCAGTTTCTTTTCCGTTTATCCAGAGATGAGCCGGCCCGTTTGTCACGCCAATTCGAATGGCAACCGACCGTCCTCTGCTCGTGACATCCTGGCTTAAGGTTTGAAACGCTGAATACGTGATCAAAATCAGTGCAAGCGTAGCCAACACGTATACAAGGTTAACCCTCCACAATTTGGCTAGATAGACGAAGGGTTCTTCGACCCGCCTGCGCATTTCGTTCATATTTTGACGGCCGTTTTGAGGATAATTCCTTCCATGTATGACTGAACTTCCATTGTTTGTACGCTTGACATCGAGCAATAGCTTGCTGGTCGTCTGATAGCGATTACGAGAATTTTTATTCAGACAGCCTTCAATGATGGCTTCTACCTCGGGTGTCACTCCCGGTGCAAGCTGGCTTGGCGGCACATAATCCTGTTTGATTATCTTAGCATACAGACGCATAGCATCTTGCGACTGAAATGGAACCCTTCCTGTAACCATTTCATAAAGCAGTATCCCTAAGGCCCAAATGTCAGAGCGTTTGTCGTTCTCAATGCCTTTGATGCGTTCCGGTGCGAGATACTCAGCCGTCCCAACGACGCTACCGGCTACGGTGAGTCTGGGAGTGCGTCTTGCTCGCGCGATGCCGAAGTCGAGCAATTTCACTTGTCCGGATGAGCTAATCTTGATGTTGTTCGGTTTGATGTCTCGGTGAACGATCCCTTGCTGATGAATGTAATCGATAGCGCTGACCACAGCCTCAAACACATGCATGGCCTCGCGACAGGGCAAGCGACCGCGTGAGCGGATGTGCTG
>JAABXR010000015.1:217-2178 GCA_011776225.1 Phycisphaerae bacterium | reverse complement strand
GAACTTTACCTTAAAGCAAAAGAGGCAAAACAGTGGACGCACAACCTGATTGGCAACTAATTGCCAATGCCCTCCAAATGCGAATACAGGTTAATAGCAATATCGCCGAACTTTATGTCGCCTACGGTGCTATCGCAGTCGGTTTGATTGCTCTTACATTACCGCAACTAGTTAATAATTCTGAGGTCTTATCAAAACTGACGAAATGGCGGCGAATTGTCTTCCAAGGATTGTTTTGGTTTGGTCTCGCTGGCCTGCTCATTGGCAGTGCTATTTTTTTTTGGCTTTCAAGGTATCTCACCATCGTGAACAACAACTACCCAACGATTCTCCACACTATTTCCGTGACAGAGGAGGCGTTAACTAGCACAGATACCCTTGAGACAAAAATGCATTCAGTTGAAACCCAGGTATACCCGTTTACCGAAATTTTCAAACACTTAAAAGTTTCAAAGCAATCAGAGGCAACCAACCAACTTAAAGGCTTGGCCGCCGTTGCTAAAATAGCTGATGCGGCAGGTGTTTTTTGCTACGGCATGGCTCTGTTGATTTTTTTGATGAGATGGATGAGTTCTTGTTGGAATCAGGACCCTAAAAACCGCTCCAAATCGGCATGAAGAATTAAATAATTTAACTTTGTCGCTGTCGTGGACAAGAATAGAAACAAACCCGCAAAATACGACCTCGACGACCAAGAATTATTCAAACTCAAAAAGGAATGTCTTTTCCATGCGCTTGAAACGAGACACAGACGTATAGTATTCGCCCATAAATGGCAATTACGGATTCTGTTTGCTGTGCTCTCTATTTCCTTCTTGGGTCTTTGTGTGACCTCAGAAGACTTTCATAATCTAAACCTTCCCATCTATGTAGAAAGGGTATCACGAAGATTCGTGCAAAAAATGGCGCTAAGGAGGGCTCAAAGTTGGATCCAGCTACGGTCAATCACGTATTCACCATTAGAGGATAACATTATCCCAAGTTATAGGACTGATGTGCTCCACTAACGACAAGTCAAGCTCAACATCGGGCGGGCATTGGAGCAAAACCCGGTGGATTTCCTTCGCCTGCCAGTAGATAATGCAGGCTAGAATTAAAGTCAGACAGCTGCACGAATTCCGTTGCTCCATCCAATCCCGTTTACTGATTCGTCCCCTTTTTCCATAATTGAGGTCGCGAGGAAGAAGTCGCCTTGCAGCAGCTTATAAGGTGGGTTGTTACTGAGAGCCTGGATGACCTGTTGGCCAGGCGGCTTGATAAAGAGAGCCCCTTCTTTGAGCTTAAAAAGCCACAAACAAGATAACACTGAATAGCGATACTACCGCACCATTAAACCGACTTTGCCGGGCAGATGGTTGCCAGCAATGGTTCTGGTGAATGTTCCCTTGTCGAATCAAGGGATTTTTTGTTTTTTGAAAGCCCCTCAAAAACGCGTTTCGTGGCCTACTGGATAATGCTTTAGCCCTGGTTTGAAGAGCAATGCAGAGGGCAACTATTTTTATCCTTGCTAATCCGGGGAAAAATTTTTAACTATTCAGAAAGGGAAGCGCGGGGATGTTTAAATGCCGGATGAAAAACCAATACTTTTCCTGAGCTATGCCCGAAAAGATGTGGCGAAGGTCCGGGAACTTTATAGCAAGTTGAAACGGGCGGGCTATCGGCCCTGGATGGATCTCGAAGATTTGCACCCAGGTGAAAAGTGGGAATTGGTGGTGAAGCAGACCATTGAGCAAGCGCCTTTCTTTGTGGCCTGCCTCTCGACCCATGCCGTGAGCCATGAAGGTGTGGTGCAGATGGAATTCAAGGAAGCATTGGATGTGGCCAAGCGCAAACTCAGCAGCAATATTTTCTTTATACCCGCCCGCCTGGACGACTGTGTCGTACCCTCGGAAATGAAGGAATACAACTGGGTGAACTTGTTTGAGGAGAAGGGGTTTGACAAACTGCTGGCGGCCATCCGG
>JAABXR010000015.1:0-206 GCA_011776225.1 Phycisphaerae bacterium | reverse complement strand
GCTGCGCACTGAGCCCATTGACAATCTATCAGGAGAAGCGGTCCGCGACATGATTCGAGAGCGAGGATTTTTTGATATACAGTGGAATTGGGACAGTCAGGGCTTGTTACACCAGTATCAGGAAATAGAGCAGGAGGGCGAGAAGCTGGTCATGGACCACACTACAAGCCTAACCTGGCAGCAGTCGGGGTCTGCAGACAGCATGG
>JAABXR010000178.1:465-1289 GCA_011776225.1 Phycisphaerae bacterium | reverse complement strand
TCTTCCTGGAGGTTGCGTGGGAAGCTCTCGAACGCGTCGGCTACGATTCGAACAAGTATAATGGTTTGATCGGCGTCTTTGGCGGCGTCGGAAAGAATTATTATTTATTGAATAATCTCATCCCTACCCCGGGTGTGCTGAAATCCGTTGGCGCTATACAGACGAGCCTTTCGAATGATAAAGATTTTTTACCGACAAACGTGTCTTATAAACTGAATCTCAAGGGACCAAGTATTAATGTGCAGACCGCTTGTTCGACTTCTTTGATTGCTATTCACCTCGCTTGCCAGAGTTTGTTGAACGGGGAATGTGACATGGCTTTGGCGGGAGGGGTGTCCATCACAGAACTGAAAAAGCAAGGCTATCTTTACCATAAAGAAGGAATTCATTCTTCTGATGGGCATTGTCGGGCATTTGATGCGAAAGCAGATGGAACGGTTGGCGGAAACGGCGTCGGAATCGTTGTTTTAAAACGTCTGGCGGATGCTCTGGAGGAGGGAGACTACGTTCATGCAGTAATCAAAGGTTCTGCTGTCAATAATGACGGCTCTTTAAAAGTTGGCTTTGCTGCGCCTAGTGTGGACGGCCAGTCGCATGTGATTGCTGAAGCATTGGCCATTGCAGATGTCCCTCCAGAGACTGTAACCTTTGTAGAAACACACGGGACCGGAACTCAACTGGGGGACCCGATTGAAGTTGCTGCTTTGACTCAAGCTTTTGGTACCGGGACAGAGAAGAAGGGCTTTTGTGCTATTGGGGCGGTAAAGAGCAACGTCGGACATACAAATACGGCTGCTGGCGTAACCGGTTTTATCAAGACCGTT
>JAABXR010000178.1:0-388 GCA_011776225.1 Phycisphaerae bacterium | reverse complement strand
GCTGGAGTGAGTTCTTTTGGTATGGGAGGGACCAATGCCCATGTTATTCTCGAAGAAGCACCACAACTTCCGAAGTCTGGTGATTCGCGTACCTTTCAATTGTTGCCTCTTTCGGCTAGAACAAAAGCAGCACTGGAGGTACAGACAACAAATCTGGTTAATGAGCTAAAAAATCGTTCGGATCTCAATTTGGCTGACGTAGCTTACACACTCCAGATTGGTCGGAGAGATTTCAGCCATCGTCGCATGTTGGTATGCCGGGATATTGATGAGGCGGTTAGGGGTTTTTCATCAAAGGACTCAAAAAGCGCCTTTACTGCCTTCCAGGAGCAAGGAGAAAGACCTGTGGTTTTCATGCTTCCTGGACAAGGGGCGCAGCATGTCTATA
>JAABXR010000222.1 GCA_011776225.1 Phycisphaerae bacterium | reverse complement strand
CGGGTGTTAAAAGAAAAAGGCTACCCGCGACTGCTCCATATCGATGACGAAAGTATTTTAGATCTCACCACCGATGATGTGGATCCCAATAATATCAATGCGGACAACTATCGGGTTCTTGTAGATCGCTTGATCCTAAAAGATGATGAAGACACACGAACACGGATCGCAGGATCCCTGGAAACAGCTTTTCAGGAAGGCAGTGGACGCTGTTCGGTAAAAATTCGCGATGGCGAAGAAGTTAAGTTTAGTGAGCGTTTTGAACGCGACGGCATGGAGTTCACCGAGCCCACTCCCCAGATGTTTTCCTTTAATAATCCGTTTGGGGCCTGTGATAAATGTGAAGGATTTGGCAAGGTTTCGGGTATCGACGAAGACTTGGTTATTCCCGATCCCGAAGAAACGATTCGCAACGGAGCTATTGCTCCCTACAGTGGCGAAAAGTTTAGCAGGCATCTGCGCGATCTCATTAAAGTTTCTGCGCGATACAGCCTGCCTATTGATACTCCTTATCAGGAGCTGGATGATGAGGTCAAAGAAATAATCTGGGAAGGTAAAGACGAATATATTGGCATTCGTCCATTTTTTGAGGAGGTCAAAAGCCAATCGTACAAAGTACATATGCGCGTATTCTACTCGCGTTATCGCGGGTATAGTCGCTGCCCCGACTGTAAAGGCTATCGGGTGCGAAAAGATGCATTATATGTGAAAGTAAACGATAAACATATTGGCCAAGTCGCGGAAATGACCATCGGCCACGCCCGGGATTTTTTCGAAAACCTTAAGCTCACGGAGTTTGAAAAAGAAGTGGCCGAACAGGTCCTCTTTGAAATCCGTAAACGACTCAAATATCTTGATGAAGTTGGACTCAGCTATCTTACGTTAAATCGATTAGCCAAAACATTAAGCGGTGGTGAGGCTCAGCGCATCAGCCTTGCAAATTCGCTGGGCAGCTCGCTGATTGGGAGCCTTTATGTACTGGATGAACCCACTATCGGATTGCATCCCCGTGACAACGATCGATTGATCAACATTTTAAAATCACTTCGCGATATTGGTAATACG
>JAABXR010000187.1:855-2259 GCA_011776225.1 Phycisphaerae bacterium | reverse complement strand
CGAGGCTCGCCCCAGGGCTCTGCGCTGTGGAGTGTTACGTGGTACAACGTACTATATATTATGATTTGTAAGATATACAACAATGCATATTTGCCGGGAGTACAGTTTCGGGAGGGGCTGAAGCAGGTATTACCTCAAACATTTGAAAATTGGGATAGCGATACCGGAGGATTTTGTGCTCAACATAAGGCTGAAGCGGTCGTCGAGGATCGAGACCGCTTCCGCCGATGTATTTTGAATCTCTGATGAGACAACGAACCCGACCGACTCACCATGATTTATTGACCTTCCACAATTGCGATAATCTTATCCGCAACAAGACCATGAGCTTCTTTGTGAACTTTTGCAGCTAATTCCGCACTAGGGGCGTCTACTAAACAAAAAACAGTGCCGGTTTCTTCATCATACCAATATCGCATATAGTTCACCCCATATTTCTCCTGAATTTCCAGGTCTTTTTGATGCGCCCCGGTAACAGCTTCAGCCGTCAGGCCATCAATGTTTTTATGGATATCCATATAGAGGTGGTTCGATGAGTGAACGGCTGCAAGGTCTGCACCGGATTCGGCTTTTTGGGTACAACTTATCAACAATACTACAGCAAGTAATCCCAAGGTCACGATTAATTTAATTTGACATTTCATTGTAAATCTCCTTCTTTGATATTTATATAGTATTTGATCAGTTAAAATTGTTTGAGTGTTTAACCACTAATCTATACTGGCGGGAGCGAATATCTAAATGAATCCGACTCCCCCAGTTCTTTTGATATTGTGTCGAATAACCTCTCGTCGACCCGTCTGCGGGATTTATGCCCCGGTCGTGGTCGGATCGATGAAGTCTGTCACCTCCGCGACGCGATCCGCCGGAAATCCGCCCCGCCGGGCATGTTCCCGCACGGTTTCTTCATCAGGTGCGATATGAATGCAATACATCTTATCACCGGTTACAAAGCTCTGCGCCCAGTGATACGGTGCATCCAGTCCGTCTAAAACACCATTCGATTTTTGAGTAATGGCTTGCAATTCTTCTTTGGACAGCTTGCCAAGCCCCGGAATCTCACGCTCAACGATGAATTTTTTCATTTTGGTTCTCCTTCTACATTTTGTTTTGTGTTATTAAATTTTTATTTAGTGATTTCCCTTGCAAGGTTTTCATTCGCTCGAGCTTCGATTTACCGCGGCGTGTAAATTGTTTTGCCGCGTTCGTGACCAATCATATACATGGAGCATGCCAAACTGAAATAAGGGATCATTTGTTGTTTAAAAACAATAGGTTGGGAAACTAAGTAACCGGACAAATACTTTGGAAGGATTTTCCTAAAATTTGTGAGATTTCACAAATTTTAGGAAAATTGCCAATAAGTTGAGTTTGATGGAAGGTGATTAGCATGCCCGTTGAATC
>JAABXR010000187.1:0-826 GCA_011776225.1 Phycisphaerae bacterium | reverse complement strand
GTAAAGGGATTCATACCCAGCAACTGCGCCGCTCCTTTTTTACCGGAAACTCTCCACCCCGTCGCTTCCAGGGCAAGTAATAAATTTTGCCGCTCCAGTTCTTGCATTTCTTTCACCGTACGCACTCGTTGAAACCGGGGGGTGGCTGGGGCGGCATTCACCGACGTTGCGGTATTATCATTGGGTACGGGAAACATCCCCTCCAGGTTCAACTGGTTGTTTTGTGCGGTGATTACTGCCCGCTCCATCNNATTTTGAAGAAGCTGGATGCATTCCTCGGTGAAGGGCTGAATTTGGCGTCTCATTCTCCGTGCGCATTTTTGAACAAAAAATTCTGCCAGAGCAATAACGTCTTTACCACGCTCCCGCAGCGGGGGAAGTTCGATAGGAAAAACATGAAGCCGGTAATAGAGGTCTTCCCGAAAATTTTCCTTTCGGATTTCATCCAAAAGGTCCCGGTTAGTGGCGGCAATTACCCTCACATCCACCTTTTGCGTCTGGGTACTGCCGACCGGCTCAAACTCCCCTTCCTGCAGAACGCGGAGCAGTTTGCTTTGTAAATCAAGCGGCAATTCACCTACCTCATCGAGAAAAATGGTACCGCCGTCGGCCAGCGCAAAACGGCCCTCACGCTTAGTGGTAGCCCCGGTAAATGCACCTTTTTCATGGCCAAAAAATTCGCTTTCCATTAGCGCTGCCGGAATGGCCGCACAGTTCACCGTAATTAGCGGCATGTCTTTCCGCTGACTGGCAGCGTGAATAGCGCGGGCGATCAGCTCTTTGCCAGTGCCGGTCTCTCCGGTAATAAGCACTGTAGCTTCTGTTC
>JAABXR010000171.1:1680-3759 GCA_011776225.1 Phycisphaerae bacterium | reverse complement strand
TTGAATTCAAAAATGTTGCTCACGTGACTCCCTTTTTCCTTTTCTCTTTTGCCTTTTGACTTAATCTGGTAATCTTTGTCTTCCTTCACACCCGTTCCAAAATCGTGGCCATGCCCTGTCCCACACCGACGCATAGTGTACAAAGTGCGTATTGTTCATTTCGCTGTTGTAATTCGATCATTGCAGTCGTCAGGAGTCGCGCCCCGGACATGCCCAATGGATGACCCAGTGCAATGGCGCCACCGTTGGGGTTCAGGCGAGGGTCATCTTCTTTTATTTCCAGTTCTCGAAGACAGGCCAGGCTCTGAGCGGCAAAAGCTTCATTTAACTCTATGATGCCCATATCATCCAGACTTAACCCGGTCTTTTTCATAAGTTTTTGTGTTGCAAGGACGGGGCCCATTCCCATGATCCGGGGTTCAACCCCAACTACTGTGGAAGCCACAATACGCGCCTTCGGTTTTAAATCGAATCGATTGGCCGCTTTTTCGGAAGCGATCAGCATGGCGCAGGCGCCATCATTCACTCCCGATGAATTGCCGGCAGTAACAGAGCCTTTGCTATCAGTACGGAAAACCGGTTTGAGTTTTGCCAGTTTCTCCAGACTGGTGTCCGGGCGGATAAATTCATCTTTAGCAAAAACGATTGGATCGCTCTTCCGTTGAAGAATTTCAACTGCCATTATCTCCTGGCTCATTCGACCATTTTCGGTCGCCCGGGCAGCCTTTTGATGCGACCACAAGGCAAATCGATCCTGATCTTCCCGATTCACCTTAAATTGTTCAGCCACATTTTCGGCAGTATTCCCCATTCCATCAGTGCCATACGCCTGTTCCATTTTGGGATTGACAAATCGCCAGNNACGTAAGGAGCGCGGGTCATGTGCTCCACGCCACCGGTGAGGAACAGATCGCCATCGCCCACCCAAATGGTTCGCGCTGCTTGCACTGCCGAGCTCATTCCGGAGGCACACAGTCGATTTACCGTTTCGCCGGGAACCGAGGAAGGAATTCCCGCCAATAGCAATGCCATGCGAGCCACATTGCGGTTGTCCTCACCAGCCTGATTGGCGCAGCCAAAAATGACGTCGTCGATTGCCTCCAAATCAACAGCAGGATTTCTTTCAATTATTTTCTCAATGGTCAAAGCCGCCAAATCATCGGCACGGATTGGCGAGAGGCTGCCGCTAAAACGGCCGATCGGGGTACGAATGCCGTCAATAATATATGCATCATTCATTGATTATAACTCTGGGTTTGATTTAACATATGATCTTTTCTGGTTCGATATACCGTTCCCTGAAAAATGCCAACTTTTTGATGACCGTTTCTGGTGACTATAATTGTATAAATTCCAATGCTGTTGCTCAGGCTTTGTTCTTCCGTTCGGGCGGTTAATATGTCACCTTCACGGATGACTTCCGGATAGGACATACTAGCCTTGACTAACAGACTCACTTTGCCATGGGAATTGGCAGCAAAAGCCAGCGCGCTATCGGCCAGGGAAAAGGTGACGCCGCCATGACAATAACCAAATCCATTAAGCATCTCTTTGCGGACTTTCATGCGCAGGGTGACGCTACCCGGCGAAATTTCCACAACTTCAATCCCCAGCCATTTGCTAAAGGGATCATTGTTGAGCATGGAATGCACTACATCTTCGGCCCGTTCTCGTTTGGTCATATTTAATTACCTTATAAACATCTGCATTGCATCAGGTATAAAATCGCTTACCCTGTTTTACCAGGCGTTTGATTAATGGGCTAGGGCGATACCGTTCTTCGCCATATTCATTCTGAAGCTTTGTTAAACGGTTTAATACATTTTGTAAACCGATCTCGTCAGCCCACTGCAATAGCCCTTTTGGATAATTAACGCCTTTGGTCATAGCCAGATCGATATCCTCCCTTGAGGCAATTTGATAAAAGACTGCATCCGCTGCTTCATTGATGAGCATGACTAAAATGCGATTAAAGATTTCTTCCCCCAGCTCTCGACTCTCCTCAGGTTTGGGCGGTGTGGCTTCAGGATTGTAATCATAGTATCCGCGATCTGTCTTTCTGCCCAGACGACCGGCTTC
>JAABXR010000171.1:1326-1613 GCA_011776225.1 Phycisphaerae bacterium | reverse complement strand
ATAGTTCACATCATTGCCAATGAAATCCATCAGTTCAAAGGGACCCATTCGGAAGCCACCGATTTCCCGCATCGCCCAATCGATGGTGGCAACGTCGGCGATGCTTTCTTCAAGAATTCGCAACGCCTCTCCGTAAAATGGCCGCGCCACCCGATTCACGATAAAACCGGGCGTATCTTTTGCTAAAACAGTGCTTTTGCTCCAATCATCCAATAACCTTCTGGTTGACGAAACCGAAGATTCAAGTGTAGCTAATCCCGGAACGACTTCGACCAGCGGCATCAAGG
>JAABXR010000171.1:0-1233 GCA_011776225.1 Phycisphaerae bacterium | reverse complement strand
TCTGTAACAATGCTTTCCAGCTTTTGAAATACCTCTCTTTTTAGGGAGAAATTTTCAATAACGGCTTCGATTACCATTGAACAATCTGCAAATTGATGAAAATCCTGGCTGAAATGTATCCGGTTAAAAATTTCCGTCACCTGATGTTCTTTTAACCGGCCCTTCTCTGCCAGCCGACGAAGTATCTTATTCAAAAATGCTTGTGAATTCTGCAGCGCCTCTTCACTGGCATCCACAAGGATAACCGAATGTCCGTTAGTGGCAGCGATCTGTGCGATACCACGTCCCATGGTACCGGCTCCAACCACACCGATTTTATGACTTTTGGTAAATGGTTTCATGTTTACTGCTGGCAAATTTAAATTTGAATCAAAGTAACTATTCAGGCAGTTCTGGAAAAGCTTTACTAAGCCTACTGAATACCAACTCAAGGAAAGAGAATGATTCACTACTTTCCTGTCAATATGTACTTTCTAATTGTAAGTACAGGCTTAGCAAAGCTGTCAAACTTTGCACCTGAATAAAAACAAATGATGAATTATTTTCCCTGGAACCTGGGTTTTCGTTTTTCCAAGAAAGCCTTGACGCCTTCCTTGTAATCTTCAGTGCGGCCGGCTTCAGCTTGCAATTTTTCTTCTAAAGCAAGTTGAGAATCGAGATCATTGCTTAAGGATTGATTCAGTGCCTGCTTTATCAAGCCAAGTCCTTTGCTTGGTTGAGTAGCCAGGTGCGTTGCCATTTTCCAGGCTTCATCCTGCAAAGTATCTTTATTGCAGACTTTATAAATCATTCCCATTTCATAGGCTCTTTGGGCAGAAACTTTTTCGCCAAGCATGGCCATTGCGGCGGCCTGCGGCAGTCCGACCAGTCGCGGTAGAAAAAAAGTGCCGCCGCTGTCGGGGATTAACCCGATATGACAGAACGCCTGCAAAAAATAGGCGCTCTCGCTGGCAAAAACGATATCGCAAGCCAGCGCGATGTTGGCACCGGCACCGGCGGCTGCACCGTTAACGGCACATACCACCGGTTTCTCCAACGTTCGTATCCCGCGAATGATGGGATTATAGCTTTCCCGGACAATTTGGCGAATATCCGCAATCGTATCTTTATCCGGCGCCGCCTCGGAAAGGTCCTGTCCGGCACTGAAGGCACGTCCCTTCCCGGTTAAGAATACCGAACGAATCCCGGCATCGTTCTCGCAGGCTGCCAATGAATCCTGTAGCTCTTTGGCCA
>JAABXR010000195.1:831-1091 GCA_011776225.1 Phycisphaerae bacterium | reverse complement strand
AGGCTGAATGGCAAGCTTGCCGGCAGGTGCTTGTTGATGGTACTGCAGGGCGTCTTGATCTTTTGTACTCATGGCAGTCGTATTTTTATTCTAAAAAAGGCAGGTAAAACTAAGGTTTTCGGAGGGATAGAGAAAGGCTAGGAGAGGTCTTTTAAGGGGGCCTGGATCTTCATTTTTTGTTGCAAGTCTTCAAAGGCTCTTTTGAAATGTGGCTCTGTGTCGAGCATGTCCTCGATGGCCTGTAGGGCGTGGCTGACGGT
>JAABXR010000195.1:244-789 GCA_011776225.1 Phycisphaerae bacterium | reverse complement strand
GGTGACGAGCTCTCTTTTTCTGGATTTGCTCTTGAGGCTTTCTACAGAAACCTTGAAGTGGGCCGCCACGGTTTTTTGGATGTAATCCATGCTGACCTCTGTGTCAATGTCTTGGACGATGTTCTTAAGTACTTGTTTGGCCAGCGCTAGGTTGATCTGTTTTTTGTTGAGCGAAGCATGGGCAATCAAAGAGATCAGCACGCCTTCTAGCTCGCGGACATTAGTTTCTACACTGTGGGCCACATACTGTATCAGCTCATCGTCCATATAGATACCATCGGCCTCCATCTTGCTTTGAATAATGGCCACTCGCGTCTCAAAATCAGGTTGCTTCAGGTCGGCCGTCAGGCCCCACTTAAACCTAGAAAGCAACCGCTCTTGCAGCCCCTTAAGTTCGCGCGGCGGGCAATCGCTCGTCATCACAATCTGCTTGCCAGCCTGATGCAAGTGATTAAAAATGTGAAAAAAGATTTCTTGGGTTTTGTCTTTGCCTGCCAAAAACTGCACATCATCTAGAATAAGTAGATCCGCTTGCAAGTAGAAGT
>JAABXR010000195.1:0-159 GCA_011776225.1 Phycisphaerae bacterium | reverse complement strand
TAGGACAAATTTATCTGGGAATTTTGCTTTGATTTCGTTGCCTAGGGCTTGGACGATGTGGGTTTTGCCAAGACCGACGTCTCCATAGACCATAAAGGGGTTAAAGGAGGTTCCACCGGGGTTTTGTGCAATGGCTTGGGCAGCAGATTTGGCCAACTG
>JAABXR010000272.1 GCA_011776225.1 Phycisphaerae bacterium | reverse complement strand
ACCAAAACCCAGGAGGTGTATTATGAGATTCGCCAAAGTTGATGCCAGGCACTACTGTGGAATTGACTTGCATTCCCGCTCTATGTACGTCTGTGTGATGGACAGAGAAGGCGAGATTCGCTTTCACCGCAATCTGCCTAATAATTTCGATATTTTTCATAAATATATCAATCCTTTTCTGCCAGACATGGCCATTGGAGTTGAATCTAGTTGCTATTATTACTGGCTGGCCGATGCCTGCCGCGAAGCCGGGATTCCGTTCTATCTGGGCCATGCGTACTATATGAAGTCCATTCACGGCGGCAAAGTAAAAAACGACAAAGTGGACTCCAAGAAGATTGCCGATTTGCTGAGATGCAATCTTTTCCCTTTGGCCTATCCGTATCCCAGAAAGATGCGTCCGACTCGTGACTTACTGAGACGACGCCACTACTTTATGTGGCGACGTGCCAGCACCTACAGTCATTTACAGTTAACCTGTGCCCAACATGGCATTATCGACCTGGAACCGAACATCGTCAAAGACAAAGTCCGTCGTAATCAACTTCTGAACCTGTTTGACAACCCAGAGCTCAGAATGATGATTGCCCTGGATTTAATGTTCATCGAATTTCTCGACCCCGTGATTGCCAAGCTGGAACGCCATATTCGCCAACAAGCGCGCTATCACAACCATCTTGATTATCAGATACTGCGCTCCATACCCGGGGTCGGAGAAATTCTGGCGCTGATTATCCTGTACGAAACCCACGACATCAAGCGCTTCAAAACCGTGCAACGCTACTCCTCCTACAGTGGTGTGGTCAAATGTGACCGCGAATCCGGCGGCAAGAAAATGGCAGCCAAGAATACCAAAATCCGGAATCCGTATCTGAAGTGGGCCTTTGGGGAAATCATTCTGAAAGCACAGGTCTGTGAACCCAAAATCGCTAAGCTGTATAATCGCATGAAATCGAAGTATGGCGTGGGTCGAGCCAAGAGCATCATGGCGCACCGCTTTGCCGTGGCGACCTATTTTATGTTAAAGAACAAACAAGCTTTTGATGTGGACCGATTTGTTCAGACATCCAAATAATTAGAGCATTGGGTAGAGCCGCTAACCCGGGGCCTAACTGGTATAGAAGAACCGGACTATTCTATCCATGAGCGCATTGATTGGGAACCGGCTCGTACCCCTAAATTTGGGTGAAGCTGCAAACCAAAAACATCTCTGTTTTATAAAGCAAGCGCTGGAGGACGTGTCCGGAGCAGTAGTCCATCTATGCCCAAAGGGCTTGGTAACCAGCTTCACCCTCCTTCTTCTCTTGTGTTATTTGAATGTATGCTCCGCTGCGGACAAAATCAAGACTTCCCTTCGGCTCCCCCGAAGCGTCGGGGTCGGTCAT
>JAABXR010000387.1:545-1321 GCA_011776225.1 Phycisphaerae bacterium | reverse complement strand
ACAAAATAGCGATCAAAAACAATGATTTAGGTATAAAAAGTATTGAGTGGACACGCATGGTATTTTTTGATCTTGTATTAAGTGTCAAAGTTAATATAAGGAAAACACCATGCGAGCCACTCAGATACTTGATACCCATTTACGGAAACACTGTCAAGGGGTTCATCAGAAACGGATGACGGCATTGCTCACCATTACAACGGCATTGATAACCGGTAAGAAATTAACGGTGACGGGTCTCGGACGTGCGATATGTAATGGCACCCAAACCAAGCACAATATTAAACGCGCGGATCGGTTAATTGGTAATGTAGCAATGAATCAGGATCGTGGTGAGATATATAAAGCAATGGCAAAGCTAAGCATCGGACAACAACATCGCCCTGTTATTTTGATTGACTGGTCAGACGTGAGTGCTGACCGTGAATTTCACATGCTGCGTGCCTCGATACCGGTTGATGGTCGGTCGATGACGCTGTATGAAGAGAGTCATCATCAGCGCCATGATGGAAACCCGCATGTCCAGAAACGTTTTCTACAACAATTAAAATCTATTCTACCTCGTCACTGTCATCCTATCATTGTCACCGATGCAGGCTTTCGGACACCCTGGTTCCGAACGGTTGAAGAAATGGGTTGGGACTTTGTGGGACGTGTCGGCGGCCATATGATGCTATCATCAAAGGATGAACACGACTGGGTACGTGTTGAAAAGGTCTTTGAAACGGCCACTTCACGAGGGCGCTATCTAGGCCAGGTTGATCTTGTGCGACAAA
>JAABXR010000387.1:268-521 GCA_011776225.1 Phycisphaerae bacterium | reverse complement strand
GCACAGTGAAAAGAATGCCCATCGTGAGCGCAGCCCGTGGCTAATTGTGACATCACTTAACCATCACTATGCCAACACAAAGCAAATACTCAACCTGTATAGAACACGAATGCAAATTGAAGAAGGATTTCGAGATATGAAGAACAGTCGTTGGGGATTGTCTTTTAATGAAGCGCGTTGCACCTCAACGTATCGCTATGAAAACCTGTTACTGGTCGCACATCTGGCTACCTTTGTAATATGGATGATTGGT
>JAABXR010000387.1:0-198 GCA_011776225.1 Phycisphaerae bacterium | reverse complement strand
GCCAATACGGTACGGCATGAGAAAGTATTATCGACCTTTTTTCTTGGGCTTGAGGTGATAAAACGGGGTGCAGATGATTTCTTGAAACAGGAATTCATTGGCGCGATAAAACAACTTCGGTGTCAGCATAACGAGGCATGTGGTTATGCATAATTTTGTGGGGATCGGTCAGGGTCAGACCCCGCATTTAGGATTGAT
>JAABXR010000307.1:347-1725 GCA_011776225.1 Phycisphaerae bacterium | reverse complement strand
TCGTTTCTTGATGTCATCCATGAGGTGTATTATAGCAGAGTCTCGACAAACAAAAAACCCGCGCAAAGGCGGTATTTTCGTGAGCCAGTGGGCGGACTTTAACCGCCAACCTCTGCCTTACGAAAGCATTGCTCTACTTTATCCCCACACCAACTTTGCCATTGTTTATCCCTTGGAGCCAACGGGGAGATTCGAACTCCCGACCTATCGCTTACGAAGCGATTGCTCTACCGACTGAGCTACGTTGGCATTATGGCAAAGGTGGTGCGGGGGCATGCTGAGCTACACTGGCAAAATCTTGGAGCCAACGCGCGGGACACTCACTGCTCGCTCCTTCCAGTCGCTGCGCTTTCAAACCCCTCGGTTTGAATAATTCCGCCACGGGGATCCCAGGTTCCCCGGCCCCCTCCTGTTCGATCCCGCGCGTTAACTCCCTTCGTTTCACTACAGGAGCCAACGCGCGGGATCGAACCGCGGACCTCTCCCTTCGCTTACACCTCCTTTTGCATGGCACATTATAGAGGAGGGCTAGACTGTATCTTTCCGTCAGTGACGAACCCTTGTCAGTCGTTCGGGCGTTTTGGAACGCCACGGTCTGAGCCCTGTGCAGGCCTTTAACCGTTATTCGGGATTCGATGTGTAGTTGCCTACACAAAGGGCAAAATCGTGCGATTTACCATGGGAGTGCTCTACCTACTGAGCTACGTTGGCATTTTCTATATTTCACACATGCCAGCCATATTATAGTTCGGTGATATGCCACTATCGCCATATCTACCAAAACAGCTACGTTGGCATATATCATCATTCAAAGAACTTAGGAGATGATACCCGATTTCTTATAGATTTTCAATAGTCGTGCATATAACATCTCTGAGCTTTTTATTGTTCAAATAAACAGTCAGTACCCCATACTGAGTTTTATTCCTATAATTCCCAACCCCACGAGCAGGAGTTACAACCACTTTTTGGAATTGGTTAGATGAAATGCCGAGTTCTTTTTCCCAAAATGTTTGAGCATGCCGGGGAGACATATCACTAAAAACCTGCAGGCCAAATTTTAATCTTTTTACATCAACGCAATATGCAACCTTAAGAAACTCAATGAACTTTTTGATAAGCTTAGGGTCAGTGTTTCCTAATCTCACTGAATGTTTATTGCGTTTATTCCCTTCCCCCCAATACAACCCTACCCCTATGCCAAAAAGGATCGCCTGGTCAATCGTTTTAGGGTCTTGAATAGTGAAAGGATCCCCGCCAGGGTTTGCTTTTGCATATATAGCTTCAGATATAGATCGTTTCGAAATACCGTGCTTTTTTAGCCAATAGTCAACTTTTCGGTCAGAGCACCCGAGCATCACTCCTATATCATTGCACG
>JAABXR010000307.1:0-258 GCA_011776225.1 Phycisphaerae bacterium | reverse complement strand
AACAATGGCGCGGGATTTTTTTGTTTCCCAAAGCTCAATGCGCTGTACGGAAAGTCCTTTTTCTTGAAGGCGCCTTAAAATTTCATTGGCAAGGTTCTCGGCAGTGGGAGTAAAAGAAACGACGTCGTTGAGATATGTGTGATCCCACATTTCAATGATCTCGCGTTTTACGAGATCGCTGAGTTTCCCAAAATCCATCACCATCCCCTCTTCAGGTCCGCTCTTTTGCACAGGGCCGCATACCGTCACCTCTAGTTG
>JAABXR010000240.1 GCA_011776225.1 Phycisphaerae bacterium | reverse complement strand
TATCAGTGTTTTTTTTCATTTACCTTCTAATTTTGAATAACATTACTCTGTTTTATCAATCGTGTGTAAACATTGAGTGAAGAGGTGAGTTTGGATACGGCAAGCGAATACACATTTGCATTATGGCCTTTGCTTGTTTATGGCGGTGCAGTAATCCTACTGGTCGGGGTGATGATTGGCCTGTCATATATTTTAGGCCAACGCCACCAGGAAAAAGAAACCGGCGAACCTTTTGAATCTGGAATTCTATCAACCGGATCGGCACGNNAACCGGATCGGCACGTTTGCGTTTTTCGTCCCACTTTTATTTGGTTGCCATGTTTTTTGTCATATTTGACTTGGAGGCGGTTTTTATTATTGCCTGGGCCATTTCTTTCAAAGAAGTCGGCTGGTTTGGCTATATTGGCGTTTTGATCTTCATCTTTATCCTGCTTGTGGTTCTTATTTATGAATGGCGAATCGGCGCGCTTGATTTCGGTACCAGTGGTAAGAACATTGTTAAATTGTACAAGAAATTAAACAAGAAAGAATTTATATAATTATGAAATGGTGGTTAAGTAAGGTCGAACAACCAACATCCAAGGTTGAGGGGAGCAGCTCATTTGAAGAGAATGTCCAACAAACTCTGGTCCTTGCGAAATTGCAGGATTTGATTGCCTGGGGACGCAAAAATTCAATCTGGCCTTTTAATTTTGGCCTTTCCTGCTGCTATGTGGAGATGGCCACCAGTATCACCAGCAAATACGATATTGCCCGATTCGGCGCAGAGGTAATTCGCGGTACGCCCCGGGAAGCCGATGTGATGATCATTGCCGGCACGGTGTTTCTCAAAATGGCACCAATCATTAAACGGCTTCATCAACAAATGATGGAACCCCGCTGGGTGATTTCCATGGGATCCTGCGCCAATTCGGGTGGTATGTATGACATTTACAGCGTAGTGCAGGGAGTAGACAAATTTTTGCCCGTGGATGTGTATGTGCCCGGCTGCCCTCCTCGCCCGGATGCCTTCCTGGAAGGTATTACCTTGTTGAGAGAAGCAGTCGGCAAAGAAAAGAGACCGTTAAGCTGGACGATTGGCCCGCAGGGTGTTATTCATTCCAAGCCGCTAATCATGAAAGAAGAAAGACGCGAGCAACGCAAGAGAATGAGCACCTTAAGACCTCCGGATGAGGTTTGACAATATAGCAATAGTAAACTTTATAAACTTTATGATTAACGTGTATTGCTCTTTGTTTTTGTTTTCACATGTGGCGTTCAAAATCGATTCGGAGAAATGGAATTCATTGTTTATGGGTCAGGAAGAGTGAATCATACATATCGGATCTTGTCATGAACACTGAGGTGAAAGTCGTTACCGAGTTACAAAACAAATTTGGTGAATCTGAATTTACGGTTCAAGNNCCCTTTGGTTATCAAGAAATAAGCTTCAGCACGTTCTGAGATATTTAAAGACTGAAGCGGATAAACCGTATAGAATGCTTTACGACCTTACCGCCATCGATGAGCGCAGTCGTTCGAATCGCAACGGGCAGCCCGACAGTGACTTTTCAGTTGTGTATCACCTTCTCTCGTTCAGGCGAAATGAAGATGTCCGCTTAAAGGTGGCGCTCAAAGATGAATATCCTTCCCTACCCAGTATTACAAACATCTGGCCATCCGCCAACTGGTTTGAGCGTGAAGTCTACGACATGTTCGGCATTAAATTTGACGGCCATCCCCACCTCAAGCGTATCCTGATGCCATCCACCTGGCAGGGGCATCCGCTGCGTAAAGACCATCCGGCACGTGCTACCAATATGGGACCATTCGAACTACCGGAAGATAAACAAGAAGCCGAGCAAAAAGCCCTCCAGTTTAAGCCGGAAGATTGGGGGCTGGAGCGGAAAAGTGAAGATACCGATTTTATGTTTTTAAACCTCGGCCCTCAGCATCCCGGAACGCATGGCGTTTTGCGCGTAATCATGCAACTGGATGGGGAAGACATTGTCGATGCCATTCCCGATATTGGCTTTCACCATCGTGGTGCGGAAAAAATGGCCGAGCGCCAATCCTGGCATACCTATATCCCTTATACGGATCGAGTCGATTACCTGGGCGGAGTGATGAACAATCTGCCCTATGTGCTTAGTGTGGAGAAACTCGCCAGTATCGAAGTCCCGGACCGTGTTAAAGTAATCAGGGTAATGATGTGTGAGTTTTTCCGCATTGCCAGTCACCTGGTCTGGTATGGGACGTTTGCCCAGGATATCGGTCAAATGTCCCCGGTGTTTTATATGTTTAATGACCGAGAAAGGATTTTTGACATTGTCGGCGCTATCTGTGGTGATCGCATGCATCCCAACTGGTTCCGGATCGGCGGTGTCGCCCAGGACTTACCGAAAGGGTGGAATACTCTTGTCAAAGAGTTTGTGGATTATTTCCCCAAGCGATTGAAAGAGTACCAAAAACTGGTCATGAAGAACCGCATCCTCAGATCGCGGACGATTGGAATTGGCAGCTACACTCTGGAAGAGGCGATAGATTGGGGTGTCACCGGCCCGGGATTGCGGGCTTGCGGATTTGAGTGGGATTTTCGCAAAAAACGGCCTTACTCTGCTTATGATCAATTTGAATTTGACATACCCACTGCGGAAAACGGTGACTGTTTTGATCGTGCCCTGGTGCGAATCGAAGAGATGCGACAGAGCTTGCGAATTATCGAACAGTGTCTGAATAACATGCCTTCCGGTTCTTATAAGTCAGACCATCCCCTGGCAACGCCGCCGCGGAAAGAAGGGACCATGCGCGATATTGAAACCTTAATCACCCATTTTTTAAGCGTCAGTTGGGGACCGGTCATTCCCGCAGGGGAAGCATTTATGGGAATTGAAGCGACCAAAGGGAATAATGGCTATTACTCAATCAGTGACGGCAATACCTCTCCCTATCGGGTGCGTATTCGGGCGCCCTCTTTTCCTCATCTGCAAATGATCCCGCTCATAAGTAAGGGACACACGGTTGCAGACCTTTTAGCAATTTTAGGAAGTATTGATTACGTATTGGCAGATGTTGATCGTTGAGAACAGATTTGCGTTCAGTATTAATACAAATGCAGGTTAAAAATGTTAACGGATGAAGAAAGAAAAGAAATCGAAGAGGAAATAAAACACTATCCGCAAAAGCGTGGGGCATGTATTGAGGCGCTGAAGGTGATCCAGCGTCATCGCAATTGGGTCTCCGATGAAAGCATCAAGGATGTGGCGGAGATGCTGGAGATGACACCTGATGAACTGGATGGCGTGGCTACCTTTTATAACCTCGTCTTTCGTCACCCGGTAGGACGACATG
>JAABXR010000261.1 GCA_011776225.1 Phycisphaerae bacterium | reverse complement strand
AACCCATTCATACCGAGTATTCTTATAAATATCTTCACATGGATATTGAACAATTGGCAAAGCGCACCGGATATACTATTGAAAAGCAACTTTACGATTCCAAAAGATATTTTGTGAACTCGATCTGGAAAGTTGAAAAAGCCGAAGCGGCTGAATGAAGTGGATTTGTTGGAAACTAAAACACCTCGCCGAGTAAAACTGACGAGGCGTTTTAAATTAAATCACCCTACTTCGCTAAGCAGAAGTTCTTTAAAACATTCCTATATTATGCAACTGTTTCACGTGAAACAATTTTCCTTTCCCGATTGCCTTTTTCCAGATAAACCATCAGTATAGAAATGTCACCCTGTCGCACTCCGGATATTCGCGCCGCCTGTCCCATGGAGTGCGGGCGAACCTGTTTTAATTTTTCCCGGCCTTCGGTAGACAGGGAACCTATGGCATCATAATCAATCCAATCGGGTATTTTGGTGTTTTCCATTTTTTTAAACTTATCGACCAAATCCTGCTGCCGTTTTAAAAAGCCTTCGTATTTTATTGAAAAATCTACTTCCGTTCTGGTTGCGACCGAATACTCCTCACTTGCGAAGTTTTCCGACCGACTGATTATTTCTTCTAATTTCACTTCAGGACGTTTGATCAATTGTTGCAGCGGCACCGCCTGTGTAATCTTTGAACTATTCATTTCTTCAGCATAAGCATTAAATGTTTCAGGAGGCATTGTGGTCGAACCAATCTTTTCTTTTAGCGCTGCGATTTCTTCTCGTCGCTCGACCATTCTCTCATAAGTAGCATCGCCTATAAGACCGATACGATGGCCATGTTCCATTAGCCGCAAATCTGCATTATCATGTCGCAACAGCAGTCGGAATTCGGCTCGTGAGGTAAACATGCGATACGGCTCCAGTATCGTCTTGTTGATCAAATCATCGACCAAAACCCCGGCATAGGCTTCGGAGCGATCCAGGGTCAAAGGCTCTCGATCCAGTAGCTTCATTGCCGCATTGATGCCCGCCAGCAGTCCCTGGGCGGCAGCTTCTTCGTAGCCGGAAGTACCGTTAATTTGGCCGGCGAAGTACAAGTTTTCCACCAGCTTTGTTTCCAAAGTCGCTTGCAATTGATAAGAGGGGAAAAAGTCGTATTCAACAGCGTATCCGAGGCGGATAATCTGGGCGTTTTCCAAACCAACTACCGTGCGGATGGCTTTTTCCTGCACGTCTTCAGGCAGACTTGTCGAAAATCCGTTGACATAAACTTCCGGATTGTCGAATCCCTCCGGTTCTAGAAAAATTTGATGGCGATCTTTATCTGCAAAGCGAACGATTTTATCCTCAATTGACGGACAATAGCGGGCTCCGGTTGCCTTGATTACTCCGGTATACATCGGCGAGCGATCCAGGCCGGTTCTCAGCCAATCATGGGTATTGGTGTTGGTGTAGGTAATATAACACCTCAACTGCTCGCGTTCGATCTTCTCCCTTTCAAAAGAAAAGGGGATAGGCGGATCATCCGGTTCCTGCACCTGCACTTTGCTGAAATCAATACTATCGCGATGAACACGAGGCGGCGTCCCGGTTTTAAGCCTTCCGGTATGAAACCCGATGTCTTTTAGATTCCCGGTCAACCCTTTGATCGCCTGTTCGCCGGCGCGGCCGCTTTCAAGATTGTTTAAGCCGATATGAATGCGGCCATTCAAAAAAGTCCCGCAGGTTAAAATAAGGGAGCGACAGAGAATGCGACTGCCATCTTCCAGCACGGCAGCCGAAATTTCCCCCTTATCTTGCATAAGTCCTACCACCGAGCCGGCAATGACGGATAAATTCGCCTGAGCAAAGACTCTGCGCTGCGCTTCTCGCATA
>JAABXR010000155.1:2239-2595 GCA_011776225.1 Phycisphaerae bacterium | reverse complement strand
CATTATGATCCTGCTTTATGGTTTGTGGCCATCGACGGTGATGAGATAGCCGGCTATGCCATTTGTCGGGAGATAAAAAATCAATCTTCGAAAAAGGGTTATGTTGATAAGTTAGGCGTCCGGCGCCCATGGCGACGTCGAGGATTGGCCCTGGCCTTGTTACATCACAGTTTCAGTGAGTTCTTCCACCGTGGCATCCAGGAAGTACACTTACAGGTGGACGCTGATAGCCTCACTGGGGCGACCAGGCTTTATGAAAAAGCCGGTATGCATCCGTATCTGAAGAAAGCGATTTATCAGAAGGTCCTGAGGGCAGGCCTGGACTAAAGTTCAGATAATTCCTTAAGCCTGTCAAA
>JAABXR010000155.1:0-2232 GCA_011776225.1 Phycisphaerae bacterium | reverse complement strand
GTGGGATAGACACCAGTCGGCTGAAATTTTGGGCCGGATCTGAGGGGTGCCCAATGAATTTTGACTTTTCCTCAAACTACAGTAAACTTCATCTGTAAACTTAAAGTAATTTGCTGCTAAAATATCGTTGACCCAAACGGAGATATTAAATGACACGCATCGGTAAGCTCAGAATCGTACGGTAGTCCTGAAGGACATAACAGGCTTCCACGAAAAAGAGCTGCCTTTTAAGAGGATTTTTGCCTATTTGAGCGGTTAAAACCTGTTCGTCTCTTCAGGGCTACCTGAGCGTTTGACTTGGGTTCCTTATTTGTTGTCCGGAAGAGCGGTGGGCGAACCAGGTGGGTTTAGACACCAGCAGCTAGCCAGAACCATCCATCCTCGGCTGGTTCTATTGCCAAGAACGGCCACGGTACATAAGGAACCGTGGCCTTTTTGATTCGTCCATTCTAAAGCCGCCGTGAAAATGAAAATACGCAATACGCAACACGCAATACGCGGCCTGAGGCACATTTCGTATTGTGTATTACATTAAGTTAGCCAGCTATTGACGAAGGAGTCTACCGATGCCTAAAAATCGTCGTAAACAATTTAACAAATCCCCACCCCGTACCAGTTGGGATCCTGTAGCCGATTGGTATGCTGGCTGGGTCGGTAAAGATGGTAGCAAACACCATCGCAAGCTGGCCATTCCGGCCGTACTTGAGCTCTTAAACCCTCAGCCAGGCCTTAAAGTTTTAGAGATCGGGGCTGGCCACGGCGTACTTGCGCCTTATATTGTCAAAAGAGGCGCTAAGTACACGGGGGTAGACGTCAGTAAGAAACTGTTACGCCTGGCCCGTAAGTATCATGGCCGCCAGGGAAAGTTCGTATGGGGCGATGCTCGCCGTTTATCCAGATCGCCTGAACTCCAGCCCGCAGCATTCGATGCCGTTATTTTCATGCTCAGTTTGCAGGATATGGAACCTCTCCGGCCGATTCTAGAGTCGGCCAGTTGGGCCCTTAAATCGGGGGGATGTGTGGTACTGCTGCTGACCCATCCTTGCTTTCGCGTGCCCCGGCAAAGCGGCTGGGGCTGGGACGAGCAGCGCAAATTGCAGTATCGCCGGATAGATCGCTATTTGACGCCCCTGTGCGTGCCGATGCACCCCTACCCGGGGCAGAAAAAGGGGGTTACCCTCAGTTTCCACCGCCCCTTGAGCGTATACATCAACGGTCTGGCGGAGTGTGGTTTGCTTTTAGAGCGCATGCAGGAGATCCCTGCCTGTAAAGTCCACCCTTCGGAAGGGAACGCCAGGGCCAAAAAATTGGCTGACCGGGAAATCCCTCTCTTCTTGGGTCTGCGGGCCCGTAAAATGGCTCTGTCAATCTAGTTCGAGTTCATCTAGCATTAACTGGTCAGTGGATACTTTGAAGAGTCTCGCTATTTTTATGATCATAGCTGCGTTAGGTACTTTGTAACCTTGCTCCATTTGCACCACATATGGGCCACTGACACCGAGCATAGCGCCAAGTTGCCGCACAGTTAACCCCTTCCGTTGACGCAGAATACGCAGTTTTTCTCCGAATCTTTCCATAATTTTTAATGGGATTTGACAGAGTTAAAGAGCCGTGGTATTATTTTGATAATCTATAGCTTATCAAAAAGCCTTTGCGAACTTCTGGTAAAGCTAAAATAACTTCTGTATCAATTGTTGTTCTCCTTCCATCTCTACCGCGTGACTAAACAAGGAGTCGCCATGAAGGCAATGTTAAATGTTGAAAATGGCTATGTAACGATTAAGCTTTCTCCTTTTCAGTGTGCCACTTTAGCCAAAGCTTGTCTTCTGGCCAACGAGCAAAGTTTTGACTCGGATATTGAAGTATGTCGCACTCTGGCCGCCTTATTTCACGCTTGTACTATTGCGGGTTATGCGCAATGGCATCTATCCGGCCCTGACTTGGAAGCCTTGCTTAAGCAACTGGCAATGCTGAACTTAGGAAGCGAGGACAACGACGCCCCCAAGAGTCGGCTGAATGGACATCAACACTGAAAGCCCTGGGAAGTCTGAAACACTTCCCAGGGTTTTTGTTTTATATGATAGGATATTCTTTTGGTTTCAGCAAGAGTTTGTTGTTGGGTAGAGGTTTGGGGATGATAATCTCAATTTTGACAAATCGGATTTGGCAACTAAACTTCACAGAAGAAATCCTTTTATCTCAACGCTTATACCAGCCGGATTTACCATTGAT
>JAABXR010000093.1 GCA_011776225.1 Phycisphaerae bacterium | reverse complement strand
TCGGCCGCTTGGTTACCTACGAAATGGGGAAGATCTACCAAGAGGGGCTTGGCGAAGTTCAGGAAATGATCGACATTTGTGACTTTGCAGTAGGACAATCTCGTATGTTATACGGTAAAACGATGCAGTCGGAACGCCCCAAACACCGCATGTATGAACAGTGGCACCCGTTGGGCATTACCGGTATTATCTCAGCTTTTAATTTTCCTGTGGCTGTCTACAGCTGGAATGCTATGATCGCTGCTATCTGCGGCAATGTGATGATCTGGAAAGGATCCGAAAAGACCCCTCTTTGCGGTATAGCCGTTCAAAATATTATTGCCAAAGTGTTAAAACGTAATGACCTTCCCGAAGGAATTTTCAACCTCATTACAGGTGGACGTGAAGTTGGCGAATGGATGACAGAGGATGAGCGTATTCCCCTAATTTCAGCAACCGGTTCTATTCGGATGGGCAAAGAAGTGGCCAAAACCGTTGGTGCACGCCTTGGCAAAACCATTCTGGAACTTGGCGGCAACAACGCAATTATTGTTTCCGAAAATGCCGATCTTGAAATGGCCGCTCGAGCAACCGTCTTTGGATCGGTAGGAACCTGTGGCCAACGCTGTACTTCTACCCGACGCCTTATTGTTCATGAAGACGTTTTTGATGAGCTAAAAGATCGTCTGGTTGAAATTTATAAAGATGTAAATATTGGGAATCCCCTGGATGAAGATACACTGGTGGGACCTCTTATTGATAAGCAAGCAGCTGAAAGTATGCAGCAAGCTCTTGAGGAAGTTCAAGAAGCCGGCGGCGAAGTCGTTTACGGCGGAGAAATGCTGGAAAAGAAGAAGCTTAACGGAGGGCATTATGTGAATCCCGCTATCGTAATTGCTGAAAACGACTACGATATTGTACAGGAAGAGACTTTTGCACCTATCCTTTACTTGATTAAATACAGTGATCTCGACGAAGCCATCGCCAAGCACAATGGTGTTAAACAGGGACTTAGCTCATCCATGTTTACCTTAAATATGAGAGAAGCTGAAACGTTCTTGAGTGCCCGTGGCTCAGATTGTGGTATTGCCAACATTAATGTAGGAACCAGCGGTGCCGAAATCGGTGGTGCATTTGGCGGCGAAAAAGAAACGGGCGGTGGACGTGAATCCGGATCTGATGCCTGGAAAGCATATATGCGCCGACAAACTAACACCATCAATTGGAGCGATGAAATGCCATTAGCTCAAGGTATTGAGTTTGATGTAGAATAGACTTCTACTTATAAATAACCTTATGCCAAAACAAAAAGCCCCGACATCGGGGCTTTTTGTTATAACATACTTGCCTA
>JAABXR010000378.1 GCA_011776225.1 Phycisphaerae bacterium | reverse complement strand
GAGTATTGCAGGATCAAAGTAACCGTTCATTCTAAGCCGTTATTCCCCACGTCGAAGCTCCACAGTACTCTGTACTCAAACGTACTGACGGAGCATTTGGATGACAGCATCAACTAATAACAGTCAAAACCAGCCGAAAGGCAAGCGCACATACCGAACCGCCGCCCAATGGGCAAAGATTGTAGATGAATACGAGTCCAGTGATATGACACAGGAAGCGTTTTGCAAGCAGCACGGAATTGCTTCCAGTGGCCTGTATAAGTGGCGCAACAAGCGAAAAGAGAAGCGTAATCAATCGCCGATCACCGATTTAGAGGATTCCTCATTTATCAATATGACGCCCGGATTGGATAAATCATCCGCAGGTTGGGACATAGAGTTACAGCTAGGAGCGGAAACCGTATTGCGCATTCGGTCATCCTAATCATGTTTTACCCAGAAGCAAGCACAAAGATTTGGCTGTGTACCCAGCCCACAGATATGCGAAAGTCATTCAATGGTTTGAGTGCTTTGGTTAAAAATACGCTGGCAGAGAATCCGCTAAGCGGCCATTTCTTTGTATTTATCAACCGTCGACGTACGACAGTCAAAGTCCTGTATTTTGATAACAGTGGTTATTGCATTTGGATGAAAAAGCTCGAGCAAGGGCGTTTTCATTTTAATAGTAATAGGGATGACAAGCTCATGCTTAGCTGGACAGAGCTGCAAATGATATTAAATGGAATCGACACGCAAAAAGTACGCAAATATAAGCGTTACAATCACCAAGAACGCATAGAAAATCGGTATAATGGGTAGCATGAAAATGTCGCCCACGCCGAGTAAAAGAACTGCCGACTATACGGACCTTTCCCCTGAAAAGTCTGAGGCGTTATTGCGTGAAAAAGACCAAAAAATTAATGAGCTGAATCACCAGCTGGATTGGTTTAAGCGGCAGCTATTTGGCACCAAAAGCGAAAAGCATCGCTTAGAAGACAATCCCTATCAAACGACCATCGCCGATCTACTTACTGATTTACCCGCACCTCCAAAGCAGCATGAAGAAAAAAAGACAGTAACGTATCAGCGAGGTACCGCGAAAAAGAATGCGTTGGACAATGCGCAAAATGATAGCGGGTTGCGCTTTGACGATACCGTACCCGTTGAGGAAATCCGAGTAGCCGCACCAGAATTAGAAGGCGCAGGCAGTGATCGTTATGAAATCATAGACGAAAAGGTGACGTGCCGACTCGCACAGAAACCCAGTAGCTACGTTATCCTCAAGTACATACAACCCGTCATTAAAGAAAAAACCACACAGAAGATAACAACAGCGGCAGCTCCAGCAAACGTACTGGAAAAAAGCATTGCTGATGTAAGCCTACTGGCCGGTCTGTTGGTTGATAAATTCTTATATCATCTCCCTTTGCATCGTCAGCACCAACGCATTGAAGCCTCAGGCATTAAAATCGCCCGCAGTTCGCTGACAAATTGGGTTCAACGTGCTGTTGAGTTGTTAAAACCGATATACCAAAGCCAATTAGATCATATCTTGCTCAGTCGCATACTGGCCATTGATGAAACACCAATCAAAGCGGGTCGAGAAAAGAAGGGCAAACTCAAACAAGGCTATTTTTGGCCCTTTTACGGTGATAACGACGAGATCTGTTTTACCTTTTCTGGATCACGCGCTCAACAACACCTGTGGAAACAGCTCGATGGCTATCAGGGCACCATCCTGAGCGATGGTTATAGTGCCTATGAACGTTACGCTCAAGCATCGGAGCAGGTAACGCATGCGCAATGTTGGGTACACACGAGGCGTTACTTTGAGCAAGCCCAAAAAGCCGAACCTCAATCCAGCGGTACGGCATTAGCTTTCATTGGCAAACTATATGACGTAGAGCGAACCATTAAAGATCAAGGTCTTAATGAAAAACAGACAATAGACTACCGGCAAACGTATGCAAAACCGGTAGTGGATGCTTTTTTTGCCTGGGTATTTGAACAAAGGCAGCGAGTAGACCTGGTAAACAGTGATCCGCTCAGCAAGGCACTGATGTACGCGCATAACCGTGAACACGCTCTACGAGTTTACCTCTCAGATGGCAACCTACAGCCAGACACAAACCACTTGGAAAGAGCGCTTCGTGTTATTCCGATGGGAAGGAAAAACTGGCTCTTTGCTTGGACAGAGATAGGCGCAGAACATATTGGCATAATCCAAAGCCTGCTTGCCACTTGCCGACTACACGACGTAAATCCGTATGATTATCTTGTCGATGTGCTGCAGAGAATTGATCGTCACCCTGCCAATAAGGTCGAGCAATTAACGCCGCGATTATGGAAAGAGCATTTTACTGATAACCCGTTGCGATCTGATGTTTTTACTGGTGGCAATAACGGGTTGGAATGAACGCTTACAGCAGAGCTGACGCCCAAAATTGTTCCCGACAATTTAGTCAGGCTTCTAACAGAGAAA
>JAABXR010000287.1:5398-5639 GCA_011776225.1 Phycisphaerae bacterium | reverse complement strand
AATTTTGCCGCTGTATTCAATCCTTTCTTATGACTAGACTAGAAACCAATTATCTTTTCTCATCTTCTGTTAATTCAATAGCCTGAGCTTCTGTAGCTATTGTAACCCAAATATCCTCTACCTGTTGGATTCTCTCCCGGATAGATAAAACAAGAGTATTAGTTGCAGTGAGTTTTCGAATAAGCTTTCAAATAGTGAGATCTTGTTCAACTTTTTTGAATTTCTCTGACTCTTTATCTTT
>JAABXR010000287.1:4548-5262 GCA_011776225.1 Phycisphaerae bacterium | reverse complement strand
ACAACTGTTTCAGTGGTTTGCGCGCTTTCTCTAACTCGTCCAACATCAAATAAGCTTTCGCTAAATACCATAAGCAATCTTCTCGATAAAATGCGTTCTCTCCTGCCACGGAACGAGCTTTTTCCAGGTACTTTATCCCTTGGCTGACCTTATTGGGATTGAAACGATAAGGCACCCCTAAAAGATGAACCCTGGCATCCAATAGATAGGCCAGGCCGAGAAAATAATTGGCTTGATAAGGGTTGGGCTCGTTTTCTAAATAACTACCCAGGGGCTCAATGGCCTGGTCATACTTTTCCTGTTCAAAAAATTGCAGCCCCCTGCGGAGAGATTCGGACTGAATGTTTTCGCCCCGCAACATGCCAATCTTCTCTGCTTCAATGACTGCGACACCGAAGTACCTGGATCTATTTAAGAAAGCATAACCATAAATTGCCCCCAGACCCATAGAAACGACCAGAGCCACATAGGCCAATTTTGGAGTGAAGACTAAATGGAAAGCTTTTTCCAGCATGCTTTTTAATTTGGCTGCAATGCTTTGCTCCTGTAAGGCTTTTGAAGTTTCAGATTTCATAGAATCCAAATGGGCATACACGCGGGCATCCATTTCTTTGGCCATTTCCTGCCAGTTTTCCGGTACGGTTACCTCACGATCTTCCATTTTTTCCGCAGCCGCCAGGCGTTGCAAAACTCCTTGGCAGAGTGGACAAAAAT
>JAABXR010000287.1:0-4528 GCA_011776225.1 Phycisphaerae bacterium | reverse complement strand
AACTCTGATTCTGGACAGGTTTCTTGAAAATCGGCTTTCATGCCGCTCAACAACTTCCCATATTTAGTTATAAATGATTTGTCTGCTTTCATGAATCCTCCATAAGGATTTTGAATTTTCTACGACCATTTTGAATATGAGAACGCACCTGGTCAAAGGAATAACCTGTAAGGTCAGCCACCTCCTGGTAAGACAGTCTATGAATATAAAACAGGCAGAAGCACCGTCTTTGTGGTGGTTTTAGCTGCTTCAACACTTGTAGAATTCTGTGCCTTAAGTGGTTTTGATTACCCAATGGCCTTGGATCGATTGTGTGCGCTTCGGTTTCGTAACTATAAATTTGTTGGAATTTAACTCGGCTGCCATGGCGTAAGTGGTCGATACACAAGTTCGTGGCAATGCGAGATAACCACGGTGGAAAAGGGGAACCGCACCTGAATTCCGTGATATGGTCAAAGGCTTTGATAAATGTTTCACTGGTTAGGTCCTTTGCTTCTTCGGTATTTTTAACCATTTTAACGCAAAGCATGAAAATCTTTCGTTTATACTTTTCATAAAGGTGACCCAGATATTGAGTATCTTTTGAGTCTACGTATTTGTGAATCCAGAGGCTATCTTCATCAACAGCATTGTTATTCGTGGTGCCCGTCACAATCTCGTTCCTTTAGAATACGAATGAATTCCCCCGGAATGCACAATTTTTCTTTTATTTTACAAAAAGATAACGGCTTCAAGCCCCAAATGCAATAGAAAAGTTTTCTTGGAGACGAGTCGCCCACTGAAGATATGAGCAGGCAAATATAATGAAAGAGCAACTCAGGGCGTCCAGGCCCGGTGTATCAAATTCAGGGGCTTGTCCAGGAAGGCGCTATTGAGGCACTTGCTGCTTCAACTTACCCCCTCCTCGTGCTTGATCCTAACTGAACAAATCGCGGTCAGGAACCCTTCAATCTAGCGTTAGAAAATTTTTATGTAATTATCAAAGCCAAAACGTACTAAAAATAAAGGTCATTATCTCCTGCATAGTGGTTGCGGGTTAGAAAAATGTGTGGGAGTTTTGGTCTTGTGACTGTCGATGAAATTAGACTTTTTCTGTTGCACTTTGGAAAGAGGAGGGTGTCATGAGAATCATGAGACGTGTTTTGGCGATCACGTTGGTGACTTCAATCGTGTTTTCTCCTGTTGTATTTGCCCAGAGCTTTCAGGGTTTAGGCGATTTACCGGGCGGGACCGTGGCCAGTTCTGGCTATGGACGTCTCTGCCGATGGCAAGGTTGTTGTGGGAGTTAGCAACTCTGGTGGTCCGCAGGCCTTCCGTTGGACTTCGTCCGGCGGTATGAAACCGTTGGGTTTTCTGCCGGGCGGCAACAACAGTTACGCCATGGCCGTTTCCGAGGATGGTTCGGTTGTAACCGGCTGGAGCAATTCCACCAATTCCGGCGGCAGCAATGTGGAGGCGTTTCGCTGGGTGGATCCAGGCCCGATGGTGGGGCTGGGAGACCTGCTCGGCGGACAGTTCAACAGCCAGGGCAATGGCATCGCAGCAAGCGGTGGCGTGATCGTCGGCACCGGCGCATCGGCCAACACAGAAGCTTTCCTCTGGGTGTTTGCGCTTGGCATGACCGGCCTGGGTCACCTGTCAGGCGGAACCGTCAGTGAGGCAAACGATGTCTCTTTCTCAGCAGTCAAAAAGGCCGTGTTCATGAAATAGCATGATTTGGCCGTCATCTTCGAGATGGCGGCCAAATCTTAGGTTGCGGAGGGAATGTGATATGAACCGATCACCTTTCTTTTCCGGATTGGCATTAGGGGCGATATTGATTTTCGCTTTTGCCCTTAAAGCACAAATACCCCCGCTCATCAATTACCAGGGCATCTTACAGGATGCCAGCGGCAATCCGATCTCCGGACTACAATCCATCACTTTTGTGATCTACTCCACTGCTACAGGAGGCACTCCGCTGTGGACGGAAACGCAATCCGTGACGGTTACCAACGGCTATTTCAGCACTTTATTGGGGAGTATCTCCCCCTTTTCGGCCGACCTGTTCAGCGGCGGCGAGCGCTATCTGGCCGTGAAAGTAGGAAATGACCCGGAGATGACCCCACGAAAGCCCATTGCCAGCGTGGGCTTCGCGCTAAAGCCCGCCGATACGGATAAGCTCGCTGGCAAGGAGGCATTGGACTTCGCCACAGCAATCCATAACCATTGGGGTTCCAACTGGAGCGGAACTGGCATAGGGCTCCGTATCTCCAGCAACATCGATTTAAGCTTGCATGCAGTGCAGGAAGCGAGAGCAGAACCAAACTTCTGGCATAATGGCAGAATTAGATTTATTCCAAATATAAAAACTTCTGAATTTTATGAAGGTCACTTTTAAACTGAAAAATAGGAGAAAGGACAATGAAAAGTAGTATTTTATTTCTGGGAGCGGTTTTGTGTTTTGTAATGGGGGTATGTACTTCAACATCAGCCCAAACATTTGATTTTAACACCGGTACTACACAAAATTGGACGTTAGATCAAATGTATGAAACATCCACACAAAACAAGATAACGCCGTTCACGTCTTTTGTACTTTCGAATCAGAATAATCAACTTGCTGCTTCTGCGTCGCCGCTGCTCATTGGCATTTCAACTGTGAAGTCCTATGATATTTATTTGGAATCACCGGATCTCTCCTCCAATTCAAATTGGCAAAATATTGCGGGATATAGCATTGATCTAAAGCGCACCTTAGGCAGCCCTTGCTGGAATCCACCAAATTTCTACTTTGCCCAGTTGCAGATGAAGGTGATTGACACATCTGATAACAACAAGGAGAAACTATTTGCTGAACATAATGGAACGAATTTTGTTTTTCATCCAATTAATAACGTCGGCGTTAATTATCATTTTGACTGGAAGCCTGCATTTTTATCGGACCCAAAATATAAAGTTAAACATCTGCGTATTCGACTTACCGGACCGGGCGATCCTAGCAACGGAGAATGTGCTCCTAAAGGTAGCTGGTTGCTGGATAATGTTTCTGCGGCAACAGGAACCGCTTCAAACATCATAGTGGACGTTCCCAATGGTGGCGAAGTTTGGGAGGCAGAAACACCCCATATTATTGTCTGGCATACCCAAAATTATAATGCGCCTGTTAAAATTGAGTACTCGACCAACGGAGGATCATCTTATTCTACCATTGTTGCTAGCACCGCCAATAGCGGTTCTTACACTTGGAATGTTCCCAATACTCCTTCAACTCAATGTCGAGTTAGAGTATCCGATGCTGCAAGTGGCATGCCCTCCGACGTTAGTGATGCCAATTTTACGATTGCCGCCAATGAAGCCATTTTCGTTGATGTGCCCAATGGCGGCGAATCCTGGGAGGCCGGGACACCGCACTATATTGTATGGCACAATCATCTTTTTAACGGCGCGGTAAAAATTGAATACTCGACCGATGGAGGATCGAATTATACAACCATTACTGCGAGTACGGCAAACACCGGTTCTCACACCTGGAATGTTCCCAACACCCCATCTACACAATGCCGGGTGCGAATTTCAGATGCAGCCGATGGCAACCCTTCCGATGCCAGTGATGCCGACTTTACCATCACAGGAACGGAATCGATTACCGTAGACGTGCCTAATGGCGGTGAAAACTGGGAGGTTGGCTCTCCGCGCTTCATAGTCTGGCACAATCATCTGTTTAGCGATCCCGTCAAGATCGAGTATTCCACCGATGGCGGCAGCAGCTATTCAACGATCGTGCAGTCCGCGCCTAATACCGCATCCTACCAATGGATTATTCCTGATACTCCGTCTTCAAATTGTCTGGTCAGGATTTCAGACGCCGTTGACGGAAATCCTTCCGACGAAAGTGACGCCAGTTTCACGATTTCTTCAACTGCGCAGACTAACACGCCGCCCGGCAGCAACATTCAGGTTCCCCTCGGCAGTGGTGTTGAAGTCACCTTTGACAACGTTATTAGCGGCGGCACCACTTCGTTGGACGTAAAGACAAGCGGCACGCTTCCGCCTGAGGGACTTGCCGTCGTCCCGCTCACAGAACCCGTATATTACGATATCACGACAACGGCAGGTTTTACCACCAGTGTAGAGGTATGTATTGAATATAATCCCGGGACCCTGTCCACTGAGCAGCTTGCGGAGCTTACCTTACAAGTTTACGAAGAAACACCCGGCCAATGGAATAACATTACGACTGCCCATAATGTCGGTGCCCATATTATTTGCGGTTCAGTGGATCACCTGTCTGAGTTTGCGGTGATGGCGCCAGGAGCAGCACCGGCGATTATGGTTATTGCTCCCAATGGCAACGAAATCTGGCCCGTGGGTTCGCAACAAGAAATCCAATGGACCAGCACCGATTTCACGGATCCAGTGCACATTGAATATTCCATCGATGGCAATGCCAGCCATCTCGAGGTCGTAAGTTCCACGGCAAACGATGGTTCCTACCTTTGGACGATTCCAAATACGCCTTCAACCAACTGTGTCGTTATTATTTCTG
>JAABXR010000162.1 GCA_011776225.1 Phycisphaerae bacterium | reverse complement strand
TAAACCTTCAATAGTCGTGTTGTAACATTGCATTTGGGTCATTCAATTATAAGTTAGCTGGTAAATGTTGGTATACTATGATAAGCATTAGGACACTGTTATTTTTGCAAATACTCGCTCTGAGCATACTCAGTGCCTGCGGTGACGACAAGATTCAAGACTTCAGCAACCAGAATGATGAAACTTTTTGGAAGTTGACCAGCTTTGATTCTACCCTTATTACGGTTCTTGCACCCCATCCAGCAGGGAGTATTTTTGCGGCAAACGTGGGCTTCGATTCTGGAATTTTTCGTTCCATGGACAATGGCGACAATTGGAACCGCCTCAACGCTGGCTTGAAAGATGAGTATGTTCGAGTGTTGGCGATTAGGCAAGACGGAGTTATTCTCGCTGCGACTTACAACGGTCAAAACAGTAGATTCATAACCTCGACGGATACTGGCAATACGTGGAGTGAGAAAATTTTGCCAAAATCACTTAACATCAGAGATATTGCTTTCAATTCATCAGGTCATGTCTTTATCGCAAGTGTTGAAAGTGATGAGACCAGTGCAGGAATGTTTCGGTCAACAGATAACGGTCAGAATTGGACACAGATTAACATACCCACAATTACTGCTCTAGACCTTGAAATCACCCCCGAGGGTGAGATCTATGCAGCAACTTCCCGTGGTGTCTTTCGCTCGAACGATGAGGGCAACTCCTGGCTTAAGCTAAATGAAGGCTTATCTGATACAATTGTGTTGAAACTTACGACGGACATTGATGGCACTCTCTATGCCAGTACCGATCAGAATGGGATCTTTCGTTCAATGGACGAAGGTTTTACTTGGACACAAACAGGCTTGGTAAAACCTTGCATTGAAGTGCTAATGAGCCATCCCAATGGATATTTATTCGCCGTGGTCGGTTTCCATGCCGCTATCTATGGTTGTATTGAACCAGAAGGAATTTACTTTTCGACCGACAAAGGGGAAACCTGGGAACAATTAAATGAGGGTTTGACAGATAAAAAAGTTGCTTCTTTAGCATTTTCTTCAGATGGCTATATGTTTGCAGGAACAACTATAGGGATTTTTCGAAGCACCAAAACAACAACTCAATAAGATAATCTCAGGGCAATGCCTTCAGCGGACAAAGGGCGCCTGCTTTATGGGTTGGTTTTGTGCTCTCTCGAAGCTCTTTTGAAACAGCAGGTTAAGTGCTCTTAAGCCCTTTGCCGCTGAGGCCCGTGTTATACTCTATGTGAATTACGTACGAACTCATGAATTAACATGATCGGCCAAAAGATTTCCCATTACAAAATCCTCGAAAAACTCGACGAGGGCGGCATGGGTGTCGTTTACAAAGCAGAGGATACCACGCTCAAGCGTCAAGTTGCCCTAAAATTCTTGCCTAAATATCTAATGCAAAATCCTGAGGCGCAGAAACGATTTGTTAAAGAGGCTCAGGCGGCAGCCGCTTTGAATCACCCGAACATCTGTACCATCTATGAAATCGACAAAATTGATAAGCAGTCTTTTATTTCGATGGAGTATCTTGATGGACAAACCTTGCAGAAAAAAATCAAGACTGGACCGATGAATCTGGATAACACAACGAAAATTGCTATCCAGGTAGCTCATGGCCTATCGGAGGCACATGACAAGGGGATTATTCATCGAGACATTAAAAGCGCCAATATCATGGTGACCTTAAAGGGTGACGCCAAAATCATGGATTTTGGACTTGCGCGGTTTTTAGCGGTCGCTACAAAGCTGACTAAGGAGGGGACGACACTGGGAACCGCTGGTTACATGTCTCCCGAACAGACGACCGGAAACAAAGTGGACCGTCGGACCGACATCTGGTCCTTGGGTATAGTTATTTACGAGATGTTAACTGGTGTGCTACCTTTCAGAGCTGACTATGAAGCCGCGATCATTTATTCGATCTTGCACGAGCAGCCGGAACCAGCAACAGTTTTGCGACCGGAAATCCCGACTGAATTTAACCAGATTCTACAGAAAGCCCTAGCCAAAGAACCAGACGAGCGCTATCAACATGTAGACGACATGCTGGTAGAGTTGCGTTCACTGCAGCGAAAACTCGAAGCAGGGGCAACAAAGGAAAAAGAAAAATTAGTGCCGTCAATTGCAGTTCTCCCATTCGTGAACATGAACCGAGACGAAGAAAATGAGTTCTTCAGCGACGGCATAACCGAAGATATTATCACGTCGCTGGCGAAACTGGAAGGACTGAGGGT
>JAABXR010000180.1:331-1184 GCA_011776225.1 Phycisphaerae bacterium | reverse complement strand
CATCTGAATACGAAAAAATGACCTGATTGATACCATGTTCTCGAATCAGGTCACTTAGCTGCGCTTCTGGGTAAATGGGAATGCCTTCCGGATATAAGCCGCCGGCAAGTTCGGCCGGATATTGCCGCCCTTCAATATTCGGGATTTGGGTTGCCGTGAAAGCCACTACCTCATAATTCGGATTGTCTCGGAAAACCGTATTAAAATCGTGGAAATCACGGCCCGCCGCCCCGGCAATAATAATTCGTTCTTTGGTTTGCATTTTTCCTCCAATGCTTCTAGTAGTTGTGTAACCGTTCAGACCCTCTATAGACTTTTGTTTTTTTGGTTTCTATCAACCCAAGTCTATAGTGCGAAAAAAACAAAAGCACGTGCTGAACGCAGTGTAGCATCTGAACGCTTACGTGGTAAAATCGTAGTCCGAGCCTTCCTTCTGACTCAATCCCCAATCTTATCACAACCCATTCTCTCCCTCATAACTTCGAAGACTGCTCTGAACGGCCGTTAATCCCCCTAAAAAAGTGCCGGTCAATTCAATTTCTTGTTTAACCGGCACTTTATTCATACCTGTGTAACGGGTCTATGTTAACGATATAAGCCCTTGGTAACGAGTCTTAATTTGGGTCCATCATATACAACGGTACGAATACTCTGAACTCAGGGGTTGGGGGTGGCGGTGGTGTCCCACCATCAGACATTGTTGTGAAGGTATAAACCGTTGACGGCACGCCCACACCACACTGATTCGACGCCGTCACTCGCCAGTAATACTGCGTATCCCCGTCCAGAGGAGTTGGTTTTTGGTGACTTGTTTGTAATACAACTGTCGAATAAACAATGTTATTGAAGTTAC
>JAABXR010000180.1:0-228 GCA_011776225.1 Phycisphaerae bacterium | reverse complement strand
ATGTATACAATTGTGAACTGTATGGTTCCCAGCTAAAAACAGGGGTCAAAACCGTATCGGTCATCCCATCCGTCGGTGTCAGCAAGTTCGGCCCAACATCCGGAGCGGGTGGTTTAAGGTTTAGATAGACATACAACGATTTAGTGACCGTTGACGATGAAGCTGTTATTTCCACCGGATATCTGCCTCCGCTGTTTGGGTCCGGGCTGCTAATCGTCAGCTCGGTCA
>JAABXR010000024.1:357-1952 GCA_011776225.1 Phycisphaerae bacterium | reverse complement strand
CCAAACGTAGCACCTGTTCTTTTCCCGTCCCATCAATGTTTATCCTAAGCTAAATCAATAAAACCATCCTCATCGAGATCTGCAGATGACAAATCATCAGCATGTTCTCCCGCAGCGACTTATCGGACAGCGACATAGCGCGTTGCAACATTTCATTTAGTATGATAGCCCTGGTGACTGATGAAGATACGTATTATCCATCAACTGCTTTAACATGAAGTCGGCAACATCGGCGCGAGATATTTTGAGTTTCGTTGTCTTGTCGGTGCCTGGAAAACCGTGTCGGTACTGGCCGGTGCGCTCTCCATCAGTGAAGGCACCCGGACGGACGATAGTCCAATCCAGGTGGCTTCTCTTAACATGGTTTTCTTGACTTACATGATCTGCATACGCCGGACGCAGGAGCAGTCCAAACATGAGGTGTTTCCAGACAAAGTTCAGGTTGCCCCGGCTCTCTCCCACGCCGAGAGTCGATTGGCAGATAAAACGTCGGACGCCTGCCTTCTCCATTGCACGAATAATGTTTCGTGTTCCTTCGGACCGAACCATGCCCTTCCTCCCTGCTCCGAGCGAACACAGCACGGCGTCGTGCCCTCTCACCGCCTTCTCTACCGATGTTGGATCCAATACATCCCCCTGAATCACCTGCAGATTGGCGTGCTTGATGTCGACTCTCACGGGATCGCGTGCAAACGCGGTTACCGTGTGCCCCTGCTCAAGGGCTTGCTTGACAAGCTGACGGCCTATGCTGCCTGTTGATCCGAAGATGATTAGTCTCATCTCAATCCTCGCTGTATTTAATGATAGAGCCCAACCGTAACGATCACGCGACCGAAGGCATCGACTACCAAACTTATATGATTAAGCGTGCTGTTTAAACTTGTTACGGCAAAGCATATCCTTTGTATAATTCACAAGTTTCTTGACGAATTATAATTCTCCAATTTTCTTCAAGAAACTTTCATACACTTTTTTAGAATACCATCTACCTCTCAAAATCATCTCATCCAATAAGGGTTTTATTTCTTCGATGATCCCTTTATCCTTTGCCTTCAATAAAACCGACAATATTCTGATTACGTTTAATCCCGAATTTTTGGCGATTTTGTAACCGGCTAATTCCGCTGCTTTACCAAGCGATAGTTTCCTTTTTCGATAAAGTACTAATGCTGCAAAAAATAATATTTCCTTCGAAAATTCATCTTTCGACTGCTTAACTGATAGAAGAATATTTTCTTTTCACCGGAAATGAAATATTTATAACTCTTTCAGACATCGGTTCTCCTGCTTCTTTATATTTTTTCATTAAAAAGGTAGGCAAAACCCCATCAAAGTAAATAAAAATATTCTGGCATTTCACTATGCCAACGAATATTCAAGAGTAAGTGGCGGCATCCAAATTTATGATACGTTCTTACCATTTGACGGTGTAACGCCCGCATTTAAGCTGCGGGCCACAAAGCATGTTGTAAAAGCACTACACTGTCTCCGGCAGCTTGAAACGCAATGTTCTAATGCACTTAATCTAACTTTTTTGAATAAGATGGCGAATGATGCCATTATCATCAAAATTAAATAGTTATCGCCATTTGAAC
>JAABXR010000024.1:0-210 GCA_011776225.1 Phycisphaerae bacterium | reverse complement strand
AGTTGCTGAAGAAATCGCATTCATTGCAGCACTAATATTTTTCCCAAGGCAAGGTACTTCAACACGGTCGGCAACCGGATCGCAAACCAGACCAATCATATTTTGAATGGCGGATGATGCTGCGTCAATGGCTTGTTTTACGGTTCCTCCCATTAATTGGACAATCCCGGCAGCAGCCATGCCCGATGCAGAACCACATTCTACTTGACA
>JAABXR010000373.1 GCA_011776225.1 Phycisphaerae bacterium | reverse complement strand
AAAAACCTGATACCTCCAATAGCCTTTTGTCACCACTTATTATAAACTTATAGAGTTTTGCTGTGCTCTCTCCCGACAAAGCGAAAAGTCTTCTTGCGTCGTTTTTCAGCTAGGAAGTCATTTAACTCTTCATAGAAACGAAAGAATGCAGTGCGCTTGGCGAAACTGTTTTGTTTCTAATCATCTAATCATCTTGTTTTTTTGATTGAGAGAAAATCTAGCCCGATTGCGAATATGCTGGAGGATGATGTAAACCGTCCCGGGTGAACTACAGAATTTTGTTTTTTGGAACTCTTTCTTCAATTCGTTAACCAGATACAAGCTACACAGACGATGGGAACCAAGGCAGTATTGGCACTAGAAGGATTTGGCATAGGCCACCTTTATTTTCTAGGGCGACTTCATCCCAGCCTGGAAGTCAAACGAGGTCGTCTCTAGGGCGCGGAGCACGGGCTTCTCCCCACGCACGTAGGCCAGACTTTCGGCTTTGCCCTTCAGCACAGCATCAAAGAAATGCCGCGTCAGTTGAACGACGGACAGATAGATGTCTCGACCTTCTTCATGGGAGCGTCGGCGCCGGGCGCGCGGATCGTCTGAGTTCGCCAGTGTTACATGCAAGGGCCAGTTTTGGAAATCGAAGTGGCTTCCATTCCGATAGATGACGTGATAGCGGCCGGCATGACGTAGCGAATCCACGATGCTGCGGTCGCGCAGGCCTTGTGCCAACGTATACAGGTTGAGAATCGGAATGCGTACGTCTTCCGGTTCCCAGTCGATGGTGCGCAAGAGTTCGACCCCGCGTTCAATGAGAATAGAACCGTCCAGGCTCGCCACCGCGCCGATGTTTTGGTTGCGGCTCGCCAACCACAGGGCCACTAGCCCGCCAAAGCTGTGCCCGGTTAGTCCTATGCTATGCGCATCGACAAATGGTCGGTGAATTAACTCAGCAAGCGCTGTCTCGACATCCCGGCGCTGGATGTCGGCTCCCTGTTGGGAGTAGGGCATGCCACGCTGGTCGACCCGCGGGCCGTATTGAGGGACGGTCGCTACAACATAACCGTGGCTTGCCAGATATTCGTAGAGCACAGTGTTTTCCGGCTGCCAGCTCCCGATTCCTGTCGAGTGCAAGATGAGGGGAAATAGGCCTTCGGCAGGTTCCAGGTTCTGAAAAGCCGCCGTGGTGGTCGCGGTCAATACATTTGTTATGGAGTCTGAATTGGCGTGCCGAACCTGCCCTCTGATACGCCTGTGGTCATGCAGACGCACCGAATCGTTATAGGCAGCAAAGCGAGCATCAGGCGCATCGATGTCGATGTAATCGCCAAAGCGCAGCGGAGCCGCCGCGGCATCCCTTTTCCCTGGATACCACACAAGGATGCGAATGGGACGGCCTTGATCTTCTCTTTGCGGGAATTCGGGGGGATAGAATGAACGCGAATTGTCGAGAACGAATTGTACCTCGAAGCCGACCTGATAAGGTCCTGGTTCCAGATCATTCCACAGCGGCGAGGGGGCCAGCTGGGCGTCTGCGGCGCCAACGCCGATGAACAATCCGAGGATGAGGACGAGAATCTTTTTAGACATCACAGTTTTTCTTGGTGCTTTCAATAATAATTTCATATGTGTGCCTCCTTAGATGATTATCTAAATAAGACACACTTCCAGCAAAGTGGGTTGCTTCATACATAACGCAGTGTTAGAAAAATACCATCCACTTGTTTTATCACTGAGGATGTCACCCTCAAGCCTTATGAGATTATCTTCTTGTTGTTCTCGCTACCTTCACTTTTGCAAATAGCCAACCGTTATCGCGGGCCTCGACTATGAATCGACTGTCTTTTCTTAAGGCGTTGAACAGATCCTCTTCAGAGAAGCAAAGGTAGCCCTTAGGAATAAACTCTATATAAAGCTCATCAATAGAACGCGGCTTACGCTTTGGCTGAAGATAATCATAGCACCAATCTAAGACCGCTGATGTCAGCCTGATTATGGTTGGCCTCCTCGTCCAGTTGAAATCATTTTCGGTACGATTAGTAGCAAAAGGGCATCCAGAATTACGTGCTGAAAGTCTGGTATTTTTGGATATCGTCGATGGAATTTACTGCAAAAGTCAATCGCCGCTTGGTAGTCACCGACCAGATTGTACGCTTCTCCAAGTCTAATCTGTGCATACAAATCATCTGGTCTTCGTTGAGCATATTCCTTGCGATATTTTAGTAAACCCACATAGTCTTCTTTTTCCAGATAATAAGCGTCCCCTTCCCAATCCTCAAACTCATCATCAAGTTCGTCGTCACTATTAAAGATTTCTTCTGGGCGAATCATTTTGACTTTCTACAAAGATCGAAAGGCGGGGCTATGTCACAATGAGGTGAACGGCGCTCCTGAAAACAGGATTACTGCCTAAGGCAAGTCCTGACGCCTCGGGACGTCGACCTCTAACCCGATACTTGGACTGGTGCTCATAACCCCGCCATTATTCTTATGCTCCCGTAAATTTTCTGCCGTCGCACTTATTTTCTAACGTGTTTCTCAGTGGTGCAAGGGTTTCAGGGCACCTTGCCTTCGAATGCCACCAAAACTTTGAGAGTGCATCAGACCAACCTATTCAACCACTGCCCTTGCATCCACTGCAGAAAAATGTTATAATTATTTCCGTCATCAATAAATATG
>JAABXR010000255.1:1552-1829 GCA_011776225.1 Phycisphaerae bacterium | reverse complement strand
GGCTTTTCGGTAGAATCTTCCGTTTAAGAGCTGTTCTGCCGTACTGGAGGGTGTTGCGCTGACCGAATGACTGTTTCAGCGCGTTTGAAATATAGTGAAAAATGCGTGGCTTTTCGGCTACACTGTGTTGATAATGAAACACTTTTATTCGCAAATTCACTGTTATGGGGACACAACAACTTCCTTAAATAAAGTCAAACACTTAACTTACATATGGTTGGCCGATATCGAGAGGTTTTTGGCACCATTTTTGTATTGTAACGGTTTTGTTGAAATG
>JAABXR010000255.1:1157-1500 GCA_011776225.1 Phycisphaerae bacterium | reverse complement strand
GCTGTTTTCGAAAGAAGGTGCCGCTGGGATGTTAACCCGCAGCCAGGCTTTCGGAAAGGAGGTGACGGATACAAGATTTGATGGCAAGGCAATCAGGTGATGCGGGAGTTCCCGGAAGTTGATTGANNGGCGCCGACCAGTTCTCCAATGGATGGAGGAAGTAAGATTAATTTTTATTAGGAGGCAAAAGAGTATGAAAAAGTTTGTATTCGCATTAGTTGCACTTCTGGTTGCCGTTGGTATGGCAGCCCCGGTAATGGCGGAAGACCGCCTGAGCCTTGCTGGCTCGATGCAGGTTCGTGGCTTCGGCTATGATTTTGAGGAAGATGATGGCACCACTAAA
>JAABXR010000255.1:553-1123 GCA_011776225.1 Phycisphaerae bacterium | reverse complement strand
GTATGCGTATCGGCGGCAAGATTGCCGTTGCCGATGGCGTCAGCGTCAACTTCCGCATGGACGCGGTTGAAAGTGGCGAGAACTCTTCTGATGCAACTGCCTGGGGTTTCAACCCGAATAGTGGTGTAGCTACCCAGTACGCCCAGCGTCGTGGCGACGTCCAGTTCGACAAGGCCTACCTGCAGTTTGAAAAGGCTGGCTACACCGTTGCCGCTGGCCAGATGTACTTCCGCCAGGGCATGACCGGAAATATGCTCGACGTTGTCGGTGCCGGTTTCTCGGTTAAGAAAGGTGCCATGAAGTTCCAGCATGTCAAGGTTTCTGACCGTGACGAAGGCAATGATGATTTTGCAAAGGCTTCTACAACCATCGCAGGTGGCGGTCCGACTGTTGATGCAAAAGAATCTTCACTGAGCGGTGTTATGTACACCATCAAGTCGGGCGATCTGACCCTGACTCCGATGGCTACCTACCGTTTCGTAAATGGTGATGGCGACCGTTTCGGTCTTGGACTTGACTTCGCCACCAACTTCGGTGCTGTAGGCTTCAAGGGTGCTATTGAGTACTTCA
>JAABXR010000255.1:372-537 GCA_011776225.1 Phycisphaerae bacterium | reverse complement strand
TGACTTATGCTCCGGGTAACGACAAGGCTGACGAAACTCAGGTTACTCACATGAACGACTCCTGGAACCTCGTCGACTACACCTTCGCCGACTTCAGCCCGTATACCTACGGCTTCAACACTACTGACTTTGTTGTCGATCCTGACCCGTTTGAGATTGAAGATG
>JAABXR010000255.1:0-220 GCA_011776225.1 Phycisphaerae bacterium | reverse complement strand
GGAAGATGCGTCTACAGCTGGTGGTGCTGATGATGAAACTGATGTACTCCAGGGTATCGCTGGTCTGTACGTCAAGTTCTAATTCGAATTTGATTTACAGTTGAATGCATGTACAATGGGCCCGCTGTTTCAGCGGGCCCATTTTTTGTTCGCTGTCATTTCCGGTTTGGTCGCTTGTCATGAGCGCCTGAAGAAGGAATCCAGTTTCTGGTTAAAAAAA
>JAABXR010000184.1:885-1145 GCA_011776225.1 Phycisphaerae bacterium | reverse complement strand
GTCGCCGCCCCTCATTTACGCCTTCAGTACTCATTCAGTTTCTCTCCCCGATAAACGTTAAGAGGCCAATCGACCTTGCAAGAGAAAGGCACACCAACCCCTACCCATAATTTTAAACGCGCAAATAGTAATGAAATTGCAGTGGAGTTACAAGGAAAGGTTTGGCCGGATGGGCGCTGTGTCGGGACAAACGCAAAGCGCCCGGGGCAAAACCCCAGGCGCTTTAAGTGCACAAAACGTAAGGAATTTCTTAACGCTTT
>JAABXR010000184.1:660-810 GCA_011776225.1 Phycisphaerae bacterium | reverse complement strand
ACGAATCGCACCAGCCTGACCGCTGCCGCCACCGCCTTTAACGGTGACATAAACGTCAAACTTATCAGTAACTTCCACCAAATCCAGCGGCTGACGAACGATCATACGGGCGGTTTCACGACCGAAGTATTGATCCAACGCGCGACCATT
>JAABXR010000184.1:0-568 GCA_011776225.1 Phycisphaerae bacterium | reverse complement strand
CCAGCATATACTTTCAGCTTGCTCAGCATCGCACGACCCAACGGATTGCTGGGCATCATGCCTTTTACAGCTTTCTCAATCGCCATTTCAGGCTTACGCACCATCAGCTTATCAAAGTTGATTTCTTTGATGCCGCCGGGGAAGCCGGTGTGACGATAATACATCTTATCTGTGCGCTTGTTTCCGGTAACACGCACTTTTTCAGCATTGACTACAACAATGTAGTCACNNCGCCAGACGGCCCAAAGTCTTGTCGGTTGCATCCACAACGTACCAGTCACGTTCTACCGATTCTGGTTTTGCACTAAACGTTTTCATTGAATCTGCCCTAGAACACTCTAATCCGAGGTCTGCCCGTCAATTTAAAGAGCGCGAATACTACCCAACCCGCCTCCGCTTTACAAGCATTTTTAGAGACAGTGTCGGTAACGCTCTGATTTAACGAGCACTCATTAATTTTTCAGCCGTGCGGCCAATGCTGCTGTGAGGGGCAAACACCGGCTTTGTTGCTACGACAGTAACGGGGTGGTGAACTATAACAGAATTTTGCAAGGACGCCAGAGCCGAT
>JAABXR010000085.1:2117-3439 GCA_011776225.1 Phycisphaerae bacterium | reverse complement strand
GATTTAGTACGGTATTGGAGGGGTGGGAGTACGGTAGTTACCGGGCTAACAAACTCTTTACTTCTTTAATGAAGGCTTTTTTGTTGAGACGACATTTTCCGGTAGGTGTTTATGGCGCGGAAAGGTTNNGCGGAAAGGTTTCCAGCTCAGGGAAATGGGGTGAATTGTCAAAACGAAAAAAAGTTCGTTGTCCCTATGAAGATTGACGCGATGGGGAGAAAGAATTTCCTCTTCATATTTTTCGATGTAGCAGGCTTTTAGCTAGTGTACAGCTACATCAACTTTCTAAATAATTTGCGATTTTGTCATGTAACATGCGTTAGTCGATTCTCAAATTCAGATTTAAGGGAGAGGAAATGCTGATAGTCATTGGACCCTTCTATAAAGTCAATTCTATCATCGTATAATAAGCCTTTGTTAAAATTATCGAAAAAGTCTTCGGAAGCTCTGTTATACTTTTCTTCATAGATGCTCAATCTTTTGGCTAAGGCCACAATGGCATCCAGCGGTGAATCATAAATAGTTTTTCGTTTTTGCATTGCGTCTCCCGAATAATTTCTAACACAATTTATACTAAAAATTAACTGCCTATTTTGTATTATGCAACATTTCTCATTTCGATCAGACCTTCCAGGTTTTCAAAACCTGGAAGGTCTATGTCTAATGCAGGCTCAATTATTCCAACAACCCCATCTCGCCGGCTTTTCGTACTGCTTCGGAGCGGCTTCGACAATCCAGTCGATTGAGCATATTTGCGACGTGCATTTCCACAGTGCGGGGGCTAAGGAATAATTTGTTGGCAATCTCCTTGTTAGTCAATCCCTCTGCAATTAATCGGGCAATTTCCACCTGGCGACTGGTCAGCCCGCCCCGGTGAACTCGTTCCGGCGCTTCAGCGTTTCGCCGCTCTTCCGCTGCCTTACCCAGTGCCTCCAGTTTCTCAGCGATTTGAGATGCCAGCGGACGAATCCCCAGATTACGCGCCAGGCGATAGCCATTTCTTAGGTGGCGCACCGCATCTTCAGTGGACCCCATTGCTGCAAATGCCACACCGGCGCGAAATTCAGCCTTAATTAATTCCACCGGAATCTGCAGCTTTTCAAAATGGCTGATGGCCTGCAAAAACTGGTGGCTGGCTTCATCGGGATTGCGATTTAGTAATGCCGTTTCGCCGAGTGCATAAGCCAGGGCGCCCATTGCCTCATTATTGGCGCTAATTGCTGCCACGGAGGACAAAGCTTTCACGCACAGGGAGGTTTCTCTCTCCTGTTTACGATTAGCAAAAAATGTGGTAGCGGAGCAGAGTGCCGGTAAGGTATCGT
>JAABXR010000085.1:1549-1967 GCA_011776225.1 Phycisphaerae bacterium | reverse complement strand
TAATTCCAGAACAACCGAACCATAGCGTTGTGCCAGGGTCAACGCTTCCTGAAGGTGTTTCTTGGCCTGACGTGTTTCCCCGCGGTAACTGCGGAGCAATCCCAAAACGCATAACGCAATGGAACGCGATCCATCAGCCGGGTTTTGATCATTAATCACTTCTTTACAGATTTCAATGCACTGCTTCCAGTCACCGGTTCTGAANNTCCTGTTTACGATTAGCAAAAAATGTGGTAGCGGAGCAGAGTGCCGGTAAGGTATCGTGGGTGTCCTGTGACTTTTCCTGGAAATCCATTATTTGACGGTAATAACTTTCAGCGCTTTCGTCCTCGCCGTCAAATTCGTAAACCTGGGCGAATCCCCAGGAACAAATTAATTCCAGAACAACCGAACCATAGCGTTGTGCCAGGGTCAACGC
>JAABXR010000085.1:0-1493 GCA_011776225.1 Phycisphaerae bacterium | reverse complement strand
ATTAATCACTTCTTTACAGATTTCAATGCACTGCTTCCAGTCACCGGTTCTGAACAACACATAAGACATACATCCCAGACACAATTGGGCTTCCAGCTCAGCGCCGTGATTGTGACAATAATTGTAGGCGGTAAAATAAACTTCCCGCGAAGCGGTGAATTCAGAAGCGTATTCGAGGGTGCTGCCCAATCTACGATACACTTCGGCAGCCGCATCGGTTGAGTTGTGTTTTAGCGCCAGTGATAACCCCTCATGTGCTGTCTCAATTCCTGCTTCAGAGTTGCCCTGGATGGAGAGAACATTTCCCTTTAAAGCCAGCGCGCGGGCCTTAATGTCCCAGCGCTCCACGTTGTTAGCAAGCTCGATGGTCCGATCACAATACTCTATCGCTGTCTCCAGGTGATACAAACCGGTGTAACGAGCGGCGACTGCCAACCATTCTCCAGCCGCCTCGCCCGATAAGTTGGCTTGTTCGAAAGCTTCAGCAGCCTCTTTTCGCGCCGCTAAGGATTGCTCCCAGGCGCCCTGCAATCCGTGGATGGTGGCGAGCGTTCGACCAGCCTCGCCGTGCCGAGAATGATCTTCCCTTATTCTCGAACTTTCCAGTACTTCTCGCAACGCCCGCACTGCCTCGGAAAGCTGTCCGCTAACCTGAGCGCAATGGGCAAATTGTTCCAGCGCTGATAGACGCTGTTCTTCTTCCTCGCCTTCCGGCCAAATATCCAGCGCTCGTTGTGCTGCTTTGGCTGCATCCCGGTAAGCATGAAGATGACAGGACCGCTCCGCCGAAGACAACAGTGCGTCACGGGCTTTAACCAGCTCATTTGCTGCTAACCAGTGCTCCGCGATACGCTCCGGGGAGGCTGCTACCGACTCCAAATAAGTGGCGATGTCTCGATTTAACTTCCGCCGTCTGGACCACAATATTTCGCTTTGCACCGCTTCCCGGGTCAAGGCATGACGAAATGCTCCAATGCCAGATTCTGTTTCAATAATCAGGTTACGATCCATCAGTTCATCAAGGCCGGTCTCTTCGCCGGAAAGCTGAGCGACCAGTTCCAGATCGAACTCCATCCCGGCAATGGCCGCTACTTCAAGCTGATTTCGCGCCTCATCGGACAAGCCATCCAGGCGGATCAGGATGGCGTCCCTGATACTTTCCGGAATGGGAAAATCCTTGCCCGGAATTAATTCAAGACCCTGATTACCGGGACGAAGCAGCCTTTGGGCATGGAGGGCGTTGGTCAACTCTTCTACAAAAAGCGGGAGCCCCCGAGTCTTCTCGAAAATCACTCTCACCAGTGCGGGAGAAGGGTCACCGTCGAGAACCCTTTGCATAAGCAAGGTCGAGGCTTCCTCATCTAACGGCTCGATGGGAATTTCATTTAGCTGCCGTCGTCTTCTGAGCTCGTTCCGCAACCAGCGCATTCGATGCCCGCGAGGAATCTCATCACTGCGGTAAGTTCCGAGAATTAAAATTGATGAATAGCGCA
>JAABXR010000357.1:2863-3107 GCA_011776225.1 Phycisphaerae bacterium | reverse complement strand
GTGGATGAACCGATTAAGGAAGATTTGCCTTATGCATCAATGGAACGCAAAGGGCAACTCCGTATCCAATTGGCTAACACAGTGATGGAAGCATATAAATCAGGGAGAATAAGGGCCACCATCGGTCGTGCCTCCGATTACTATGGACCTCATGCTGTAAATGCTGTCATGGGAGAGCGGGTTTTTATTCCGGCGCTAAAAGGAGGAACCGCAATGGTTTTGGGCAATCCTGATGCCAAACATA
>JAABXR010000357.1:1782-2799 GCA_011776225.1 Phycisphaerae bacterium | reverse complement strand
TGGCATATCCCCAGTGCGGAAACATTGACTACCCGTCAATTCCTAAATTTAGTTTCAGGGGCTGCCGGTACGAAATTGAAGATTCGTTCTGCATCTAAATTTTTCGTCAGCGTTCTTGGAATATTCAGCCCAATCATGCGCGAACTAAAAGAAATGATGTACCAATGGGAGAATGATTATGTGGTCGATCACTCCAAATTTATGAACACCTTTGAATTTGAAACCACTCCCCATGCTGAAGCGATTCGTAGGACTTTGGATTGGTATAGGCAAAAATTATAAATAGCCGTACGACTATGCATCCCCTTAACAATCAGGCTGATGATTCTCCTTCCTTTTTATTTTTCTTTATTCTGAACCTTTTCTAATGTATTTTCACTGCGTTTCGATTGTGGAGCACAACACTATAATGATGAATCGATCAGAAACAAGCTCTGATGTAATCTAAGGAAATAATGGCGAACGCTCAGAAGAATCCCAATCAGAATCAAACCACATTTGCTCGCGATCTTGGTCTTTTTGATGCCACCATGATCGGTGTCGGCGCCATGATTGGGGCAGGCATTTTTGTCCTCACCGGAATTGCCGCCGGTGAAGCCGGTCCTGCCTCCATATTTTCGTTTGCGCTGAATGGCGCTGTGACACTCCTTACCGCATTTGCCTATGCAGAACTTGCTTCTGCAATCCCACGGGCAGGCGGGGGATATTCATTTGTGCGGATGGCTTTCCCGGGCGCTGCCGGCTTTGTGGCAGGATGGATGCTATGGTTTGCCTATACCGTCGCCTGCAGTCTGTATGCTCTCGGTTTTGCCGGTTACTTCTGGGAATTCTTCCATAAATATACGCCTGGTTTTACAAGCGCGGTGTTAGGATTTGTCGGTGATAATCCTGCTTCCTTACTCATTACTTTATTGGTCGGACTGATTTTTATCTGGCTGAATATGCGCGGCGCAGCGGTGACAGGTAAAACTGAAAATGTGCTCACGCTGTCCAAAATAATCATCCTGATGATTTTCA
>JAABXR010000357.1:1171-1707 GCA_011776225.1 Phycisphaerae bacterium | reverse complement strand
CATTCATCGCCTTTGAAGGATATGACCTGATCGCAACCGTAGCGGAAGAAATCAAGCAGCCGGAGAAAAACATTCCCTGCGCCACGTTCATTGCCCTCGGTATTACCGTTCTCATCTACCTGTTGATTCTATTTGTCTCCCTGGGAGCCATCGATCCGAGTGATTCGACAGCTTGGCAGGTATTGGGAAAATTCAAAGAAACTGCCATTGTTCGCGCTGCCGAAGGTTTCATGCCGGCTATCGGAGTAGCAGTTATTGTGTTCGGTGGTCTGCTTTCCACCACATCGGCGTTGAACGCTACGGTCATGGCAGCATCCAGAGTAGCTTTTTCCATGGGACGGGATTTATGGCTCCCCAAACGAATGTCTTTCATACATCCCCAACGCCGAACACCTCACATCGCAATTTTGATTACCGGAGCTATTTTATTGGGTATGGCTTTAACCCTGCCCATTGAAGCAGTCGGTTCGGCAGCCAGCCTCATCTTTCTGCTTACTTTTGCTTTTGTGAATCTTGCCGCCATTGCTTTGCGCAGA
>JAABXR010000357.1:0-1147 GCA_011776225.1 Phycisphaerae bacterium | reverse complement strand
TTACTCTCGGATGGATTGCTGTGGGTTTGTTTCTTTATTACGCTATCTTCGAGAAGCGGGCCGCAGTTATTGAACCTCAGGTATTGTTGCCCGGTCAACCACAAATTGAACTTGAAACAGAACCATCTGTCCTGGTAGCTTTACACAATCCGGATACCGTTAAGACACTGTTGGATTTTGCTATTCCCATTGCCAAGCAGCGCAAACTTCCGGTCGTTGCGGTTTCTATCGTTCAAGTGCCGACTCAGATTCCAATCCATGAGGGTATGCGCTTTACGCACCATAAAGAATCCTTGCTTACTCAGGCAAAAAAAGTTGCTGCAGAGGGAGGTACAACTTTAGAAACTGACCTGGTGATCGCCCATCATATCTCTGACGGCATTCTTGCCGCGGCTAATCGACATCGAGCCAATGCTCTGGTAATGGGCTGGAAAGGATTTACCAACGCCAGAGATCGTATCTTCGGTGAAATTGCCGACCGCATTATTCGCCTGGCTCCCTGTGACCTATTGCTTCTGAAAATTGGTGAGCGGCAGGAATTCAGACGTTGCTTATTACCGACTGCCGGCGGACCCAACGCCTATCTGGCAACTACCATTTTGGGTGCTATCGCCAAAGATCACGACCTGTCGGTTACCGCCGGATACTTTGTTCCAGAGAATGCATCCCGTGAACAAAAAAAAATCGGTGAACAACGAATTGATGAAACACTGGAGCACATTGACAAGTCCATCAAGTATGAAAAGCAGATTATCGAATCGAAGACTGTTGCAGGGGGTATAGCCAGTGCCAGCCGCAACTATGATTTGGTTGTCATCGGGGCAGCCAAAGAGCCGCTCTTTCGAAAAATGCTCTTCGGTGAAATCCCCGAAAAAGTAGCGCGCTTCTCACCAACTTCCGTCCTCGTAGTAAAGAAATACGAGGGAGCGGTTAAGTCGATGGTAAAAAAAGTGATGGGTTGAGAGGAAACACATTTGTTAAAATGTTACTGTAATTTCAACCGCATACAAGCCGCCGTGGTAGGACAAACGGATCGAAATTCTTCCGAGGTTTTGACTTGCTCATCAACCAGATCTCTGGAAATCCTTTCAAAGCCCATCGCGGCAAAAAAACTTTCTGCAGTTTCGGTCAGTAAGTACACCTCAGT
>JAABXR010000206.1 GCA_011776225.1 Phycisphaerae bacterium | reverse complement strand
TTACTCTGCCTAACACTGCATTCAGATACTATCGAAATTGTCAAGTAAAATTTTAACCATTTTCATTTTTCTTTGGGTCAAAGGGTTGTTGCTTTTTGAGCATGGTGTAGATAATCACCAGTAGTTTACGCATGCAAGCGCAGATGGCCACGAGTTTTGGTTTGCCGGCATCGACTAGGCGTTTGTAATAGCTGTAGATGGGTTCGGCTTTTGTGCGAATCATGTTTAGAACCGCCATAAACAGCTTGTGACGCACCAGGCCACTGCCTTTTTTCTCCAAACGCGAGGTGCCCCTAGACTTGCCGGATTGGCTAACCACCGGATTCATGCCGAAATAGGCCACCATCTGTTTGGCCGAGGGAAAACGCTGGACATCGCCGATGTAGGCTTCCAGCACAATGGCCGTTTCTTTGCCGATGCTGTGAATAGTGGCAAGAAGACTTTCAGATTCGTTGATGCATAAGTAAAGCTCTTTAATATTTGTTTTCAGGAGTTTTACCTCCTTCTGACATTCAAGAATTTGGCGTACCAATGACTGCACGACATAACCGGAACCGACTCCTTTTTTGTAAGCGATGCTGTTTTCGCATAACATTTTGAGTTCTTTGACAAATTTTTGTGGCAGGCGATACTCTCTTGGGCTATACCGTACCTGGCGTAACTCGGACTCGGAGGCCAGAGCAATGGCTTCGGCAGTGGGATAGCTTGCGAGCAGAGCCAGAATCTGGCTGCCAGCAATCACCCTGGTTGCCTGTTCGAGTTCAGGCGCCACTTTCGCCAGCTCGATGCGAAGTTTGCTCATGGCCATGGTGCGCAGCTTCTGGTAGTAATAAATCTGCTTATCCAGGTCTTTGATGGCGTCAGAAATCATGTTGCGGCAGGCTGTTGCGCGTGGCCGCTTCTGCGCCATAAAGCGGGCGATGTCCTGGGCATCCACCGGGTCGGTTTTGGCGCGTCTGAGTTCACTTTTGGCAAAGTGCTTGGTTTGAAACGGGTTAATCACGGTGACATGCCACGCTTCAGACTGGTTTCTGAGACAATGATACAGATTTTTCCAGTAATCGCCGGTGGCTTCCAGGCCAATGTAAAACCGTTTGGTACCATATCTTTCCCTGAGGTGCAGCAATTTTGCCACGAGCTGATTGAAGCCTGCAGCCGATTCTGCGATGCTGAACGTTTTGCCGAGGCGTTTTTCGTCGGCTGTCATGACGGCAACATCGTGTTTGTACTTACTGACATCGATGCCGACAAAGAGTTCTTCATAATGCATGGCTTGTTCTCCTTTCGACTGCGCTCAAGGCAGGCTCTTTCGGGTATTTTAGATGACCATGAGAGGATACTCTCCTCACACTATTACCCTTTAAGCTCGTTATAGATTCAGGCTTCCTCTGCAGAGGGCCTCTGATACTTCATCCAAATTTTGGTAATAGGGCGAGAGTAACAGTCTGAACGCGTGAGCTTGATAGCCCAGCCGACTACGAACGTTCTCTCTCAGGCCCTGAGATGGCAATTTATTTTATTTGTTTGCCAATTGTTTAAATATCTCAGCCAATTGGTAGGGAGCGCCAAAACGTAGCGGTTCTTTTGCCGGCGGTGGGCGCTCAATTATAACCGGCTTTTTCGGCAAATCGAGCACCTGATAGCGGCCGGCCTCACAGGCGATTAAAGAACGAGCCACGAGACGGTCGCGAGCCTGAATGAAAGCATCTAGCTCCAGCTTCAGTAAGGCACAAATCTTATCGTAGCTGTAGAAGCTGATGCCGTTTTTGTCGCCTACCAGAACTAAGAAAAAATACAAAAGCATCTCTTGTGGCGACATAGCGGTCAGAAAGCCATCGTGGAGCAGTCGGTGGTCCAGCCAGCTAAAGGAGCCGGTGATGCGCCGAATGCGATTGGGGTTAATGGGTTCTCTTGATATCATGGCTTGCTCCTTTCCAGTTTACTCAGTCGATGGAAAGAAAGCAATTTGCGGCAAACATCCTAACTTGTCTTGTATATCAAGGCCCGTTAACCCAAGTGATAACAGTGGCTTCACTCGTCTTGTATATCACTGCCAGCATCCGGTGCAAGTGGCGTTTAGCAGTGGTTATTCTTGAAGTTATCTCGTCTTGTATATCAACGATATCGCGCACGGTTGCTAACACCTTGTTTTGGTTCGTGGTTAACTCGTCTTGTATATCATCGCAAGGTTCATAGGGTGCAGCGTTTCTTCTGGCGCGATAGTTTTTGAGATAGTCCGGGTGCGTTTGCAACCACTCTTTCAAACGCCAATACTGTCCTTTGAAGTAATCGGGATTGGCGGCCAGCCAGCGCTGCTGCGTCCGGCGTTTGCGCTCGCGCTGGCAGCGTAATTGCTTGCAGACTCGCTGCCGGTCGCCGACACGTGGGTCTGGTTCAAAGGCAGCGTGGCAGACGTCGCAGAGCTTGCTCTGGGTTGTTACCATGGTCTAATTCGTTTTTCGTCGAATTAGATAAAATTGACAAACATTTGCCAGTAGGAAGTTTTCAAAGAACTTGCAAAATTAAATGGAATTAAATATAGTTGTTACACAACTCCTTATTGGAATTAAATCACAAAATAAAATACAACTTAATATACGAGCCGATTGAAACCGGCCGTGCTTTTCGGATC
>JAABXR010000140.1:1166-1365 GCA_011776225.1 Phycisphaerae bacterium | reverse complement strand
ATCCATTGACTATCCACACCGTTATCCACAGCACAACTTTTTATTTTGTTGCCGGGGTAAAGGTATTTTGATACAAGTATGAGAATGCACAGAAGCGCCTTCTGCAAGGTGCAATTACCAGCATAATGTTCTTTTGGCAAAATCGTTATGGGAGATAATGAGATTCGTTCGCAAGAAGAGCTTGAGAAAGACTTTGCGG
>JAABXR010000140.1:871-1060 GCA_011776225.1 Phycisphaerae bacterium | reverse complement strand
CCCTATCTTAAATGTTTGCGTGCCGGTTATTGCCATATCCGGATCATCAAGGGTATGCCATTCCCCTTCTGAGAATTCCCGAACTGCCCCCTCTTTAACCAGACGCCGAAATTCGGATTTTGATGCAACAATTTTTTGTTCAACAAGAGCTTCGGCAAGGAGTTTCCCGGATGCGGCGGCAATTTCGGT
>JAABXR010000140.1:230-811 GCA_011776225.1 Phycisphaerae bacterium | reverse complement strand
GGGATCGACATCGCCTTCCCGTATATCTCATGCGGGGGCTCGGTAATCCCAATGTAGTTTTCGAGGCTCTTGCTCATCTTTTCTTTCCCGTCGGTTCCTTCAAGAAGTTTGAACGACAACACCGCCTGCGGCGGCTGTTCTCCCATCCTCATGACCGTTCGCCCCATCAACATATTGAACGTTTGGTCGCTTCCGCCGACCTCCAGATCACAGCTGCCGTATATCTTGCTAAGCACATGCGAATCAACCCCCTGTAGGATGGGATAGATCATTTCGTGCATGTATAACTCTTCTCCTTTTTTGATACGTTCTTCGAACATATCCCGTTGAACAAGCTGCCCGTGGGTAATTTTACGCAATACCGACAAAAACGTGCGGAGGGTAATATTGTGAACTTCGCTTTTTCCAAGATCTTTCACTTGCATGCGGCTTTCGTTGTATTTGGCCGCCTTTGCGTAAAATGACTCCGGAGGGAAGGTTACTTCTTGCCCGTTTTTCTCGTCGCGATATTTCACCGCATTCGGTACGCTTAAGTCGGTGATCGCTATAAACCAATCGGAGTTCCTGATCCACGAAAATAC
>JAABXR010000140.1:0-146 GCA_011776225.1 Phycisphaerae bacterium | reverse complement strand
GCCTGGCTCAGTTCCGGGCGCACCTTGCTTCTGCCGGCAGGATCGCCGATTTGGGCGGTAAAATCCCCCACCAAAAATACCACCTTGCAGCCGAGTTCTTGTAGTTGCCGGAGTTTCCGAAATATCACCGCATGCCCCAAATGGAT
>JAABXR010000064.1:1133-1758 GCA_011776225.1 Phycisphaerae bacterium | reverse complement strand
TGGAGCGTGCCCTGCCACATCGGTTGATCCAGTGAAAACGGTGCGAATGAATTGTTGACACAGATAATTTGAAAGTCACTCGGCGAGAAGCACGGAATGCGTATGGTATAAGGTCGCAACAGCTCTTCGCCAGGTTCAAACATCGGATTGTGCCGGGCCATGAAATCTTCGGGAGCAATGCCAAGGTCAAAAGCACATTTTGCGTAATCCGAGATTTCAAGTTCGGAATCTACATCGCTGGGTTCGTACCCCAGCATCAGGAAGCATTCGTCCGGGCCACCATCAAGATGAGGGCGTGTTGTTACTTGTTGATCGAATCGCATGGCAGACAGGTAGACCAATGTCTTATCGGTTTTCGATTCGTGGATCGCAGCCATTGCCCGCTTGAGATCGACCATCAGCTGGCGGAAGGCAACAGAGTCGATTGCCTGGCCAGCGTTGACAACGCAGAAGCCTGGCGCCTCGAAATCGGTGCGGCATGTGCGGTCGTAGATAGCGGCGGCGATTGGTAGCACGTCCAAAGAGGAAGGGCGCATGCAGATCAGATTTCGCGGCCAAGTGAGTGCTTTAGCGTTCATCAGATATCAGTCAGAAAGTCAAATAAAGCCCGGGTGCGACGCTGTAA
>JAABXR010000064.1:746-1068 GCA_011776225.1 Phycisphaerae bacterium | reverse complement strand
CCCACTATTGCTGGGACTATTTTAGGGGATGGTTACATAATTGACAGAACCTTTATCCAAAGCGGTAAAAGCTATGCCCATTTCGATAAAGATCAATCGGACCATCTTCTGAAACTTTTACCACACTACCAAAATAGGAGGCAGCTATCGCCGCTGTAGTCCGCCCGCCTCCAGTAACCAAATCCTTGACTTTTGATGTGTCTATAATTACCCCGGTGTCGAGCAATTCGCCCTTGCGATTTATAACCGTTAAGCCATCGGATGAAAGGATACGACTTAATTCTCCAGAACGTTTCAATGTGCCTATTTTGGTTCCACGTAT
>JAABXR010000064.1:407-643 GCA_011776225.1 Phycisphaerae bacterium | reverse complement strand
GGGGTCGAATATTCCCCAATAACCTTTTCGCCATAGAAAAAACTTGTCATTGTCGAGAACCACCTCGACCTCTGAGTATTTATTGACAAAGACAGCAAAAGAACCCTTTCCCGCTTTATTTAACAATGAGAGCGTCTCACGATTAGCGAGTCGTTCAATGTTGTCATTAGCAACAGGGCTGTTTGAGCGTATTGTCCCTTTGATATTCATCCGAATATCACCAACAAAAAGGGCTC
>JAABXR010000064.1:0-316 GCA_011776225.1 Phycisphaerae bacterium | reverse complement strand
CGTACCTTGTGTCCTTGAGTGATTTAAAAAAATCATCAAGCTTATTTCGATAGATCAGGAAACCCGTCGTCGCAGGCGTTCCTTCATAACGTTGGTAGGATAGGTTTTTAAGTAATTGAATCAAGCTTTGAACTGGCCAGAATGCTCCCTTCCCATCTCCGCGAAGAAAACGGGCAACTGCTATATCAGTAAGTGAAGTAAGGAGTGCTGTACGAAAATGAGCGGCATAACCTTCGGCAGAAAAACCAACGTAGAGACCTTGAAAAGCTATTAATAACTCGCTGATAAATTTTCGTTCTATTGCTGTAAAACTTAA
>JAABXR010000220.1 GCA_011776225.1 Phycisphaerae bacterium | reverse complement strand
AAAGTTGGGAAAAGACGGAATTTATATTCTTAGAGCGTTACTTACCGATTTTGATACAATGATGAAATAATCCATGTTCTCAAGACAGGCAAGTTCTTATTCCTAATTAATTAGCTGTTGTTTTCAAGAAACTTGAATGATTTCGAGGATAGGGAAGTTTGGGCAACTGGTCAAAAGAGCAGCTTGATGCCGACGTGGTCGATAAGCTCTGGCAAAATCTGATCGAAACAGGCAGAATTGTCAGGCGCTTATTCGTCACCTTCTTTACCTTAATGCTGGTCATTTCGGCTTTAACCTTCGATCCGGATATCTTCACAGATAAGCGGCGAGCGAGTCAAAAGAAGGTCATCGCGGCTGAGCGGGCTAATTCGCAGGAAGCGGATAGTATTAGGGTCAGGCCGGACGAACCCGCAACTGCGATTGAGCCTTCCGTTCCCTTTTTTGGCGTAAGACTCTTCAGAGGCGGAATCTTGAAANNATAGTATTAGGGTCAGGCCGGACGAACCGGCAACTGCGATTGAGCCTGGGTGCCCTTTTTCGGTGTGCGACTATTCAGAGGCGGCATTTTAAAATATGGCTCATTGTTCCTGGCGGCCATTTATTTGATGCTCATTACGTATCTGATTTATCTTGATTATCTAAGAACTGAGTTTATTGAAACCTACACCACTCTCTATGCCGGGGCGGGCACAGACGCTTCGTTAATCGAAAAAATACGGATTCCTTCGTTCCACTACATTATAGGAGATTTGGCTGTTGACCATCCCTCCAAGTTTGTCAATTGGGCGTACCAAAGCCTGAATGTGATCAAATCGTTTGTTTTGTATGTGCTGCCCATGGTTCTCGTCATAAGAGTGCTCGGTATCGGCCTGCAAAGTGCGGCCTCTCCGATATTGAAGTTCTTGTTGTACCTGAGCCCGGTTCTTGTTATAACGGCGACCATAGCCATCACCAGAGAGTGGTTTGTCGAGACAGGAAACTTTCTGTATGGCCTTGTAAGAACCACGACAAAGCCAAAAGAGGTTGAAAGGCCGGGATTTCCCGCTTTAGCAAGACGCCTTATTGGGGCAGTCGCCATGGCGGCAACTGTTGCGACCGTTTTTTGGTCTGTTAACCAGTTCAAAGCTTCGGCTGCATATCTATCTTGGGAAAAAGCGCAGAGCATGATTTCCGAGAGAGACTTCTATCACAGTGATTGG
>JAABXR010000380.1 GCA_011776225.1 Phycisphaerae bacterium | reverse complement strand
GCCATGCACCAGAGTTGTCGCCTTCTATGGGACAATTGCATCCTTCACAATTACAGACCATGGTGGCGGCTCGATCCAGGAGCTTTTCCAAGTCCATTCCGATCAAGCCTGCCGGCACCAAGCCGAAGTAAGAAAGGGCAGAATAGCGGCTACCAATGTTTGGATCATTGAGGAAAGTTTTTCGAAAATTATAAGATTGTGCCAGGTCTTCCAGTTTGCTACCTGGATCGGTTATAGCGATAAAGTGTTTGCCGGCGTTGTCAGCTCCCACTGCTTGGGTCACCCGGTTGTAAAAATATTTGAAGAACGAAAGCGTTTCTACCGTACCGCCCGATTTGGTGGACACGATAAAGAGCGACTTTTCAGGATTTAACTTTTTGGTATAATCGAGAACGGCTCCGGGGTCGGTACTGTCCAGCACCGCCAGATCTAAATAGCCTTCTTTGACGCCAAACGTGAATCGGAACACTTCGGGCGCGAGGCTGGAGCCGCCCATGCCCAACAGCAGCGCGTGCGTGTAGCCATCCGCGCGCACCTCCTTCACCAAAGCCTCGATTTTTGACACATTCTCCGGCATCACTTCCGGGCTGTGGAGCCAACCCAACCGGTTGCTGATTTCATCGGGATCATCTTTCCACACCGTGTGGTCGTGCGCCCAGATGCGCGACATAATCTGATTGTCACGCAATTCATGGAGGGCACGGTCAACGGCATCTTGATATTTGCCCAGGGAGGCCTTGTGGTCTTTTTGCCCTTCCAGAAGCTGATCGCGTTTCTCGGTTATACTTTGCATCAGTCAATGGCGATTTTGCCCGTCAAGTCTTCATTGCCCCTTTCTTCAAGAGCCTGCTCTACAGCCGTGTCCACTCGGCTGACAAAAAAGGAGGCCACCGAGGACACCTTTTAAGCTCACCACCATTGGCCAATAGTTTTTCCAATCCATCCAGGTAAGCTCCGGCCACCGCCCGGTAATTTTCAAGATCGAAGATCAGCGTGACATTCACATTGATGCCTTTCGAGATTAATTCGCTAATCGCTGGCAGACCTGCCAGTGTGGCCGGCACTTTGATCATCACGTTGGGCCGATGCAAAGTTGCAAACAGTCGCTTGGCTTCTGAAATGGTGGCATTGGTGAGCCAATTTCGGACTTACCTCCAGGCTGACATAGCCATCGAGGCCGTCGGTGGAATCGTACACAGGTCGCAGCAGATCCGCGGCGCAACCGATGTCATCTAAAACAAGGGCCTCGTAAATTTCATCCACGGATTTGCCGGCGCTGACGAGATGTTGAAGCTCTTCGTCGTAATCGGCGCTGCCGGCGATGGCTTTCTCAAAAATGGTGGGATTGGAAGTTACCCCGCGCAATCCCTCATCAATGAGTTCTTCAAACTCACCTGATGTGATAAAGGATCGACGGATGTAATCGTACCAGATGGATTGACCTAAGTTAGCTAATTCCTTCAATTTCGACATATTTATCTCCCTAGAATTTCCTGGGTCAGAGGTAACATGAATAAAAACAGATCAACAGACTTTTTTTATGAATGACCAAAAATGTGAGACCCACTTTCCAAGTGCATTTTTGGAAACAATTGGCTACCCCATTTTATTCAAATTCGTCCAAAATTATTAAACTTGCAAATTCGCCGACTATAAAGTTCTAATTTTCTGTCACCTGGATTATTCATAAATTTTTGCCATCAAGACACCAGGCCACTAACTAAGATTCTTAGATTATAAAGAAAGTTCAATTCCAACTGAGTCTTATCGATGTTTTTGCTTTGGTGAGTGTTTTTTGTCATAATAGCTTATTTTTTAATATCTTGTGAAACTTTGTATCTTTGAGCCTTTGTGGTTATGAATTTTTCAGGCTCGGCTTTGCTCGCTGTTACGTCCGTTTTCTGAAGTCTATCTGTTTTTGGCGGATCACGCGAGGACACGTTTTACGACTCAGGTTTCACCTTGTTTCCCCGGATCCACATTTCATAAAGGGGCGCTACAATCAGCACGGCCATGGAAAGTCCCATAAGAGCGCCTGCACCGGCCATAACGTAAACAAATGCCGGAATATATTTGATCAGGGCACGAGACCCAAAATCGACAAATAGAGCTAAGAAAGGTAGCGGCATAAGAAAGGTTTTCATTTTTTGTCCTGCACCACAGAGGGAGAAAATGATACTTAGGCCAAAAAATACAACCGCAAGGGACATCAAATGCGTGTGAGCCACCCGCGCCCAGAGGGAGACAGGTTCTCCTCGATCGACGACCGTGACCTCTTTTACCAATTCAAAAGTTGTGAGCGGTCTTTTCCACATGAGTCCGTTTGGGTTGTGACATCTCACACAGCGGTTTTCAAAAATATGTTCTACTTCTTTAAAACCTGTTTTCGGTGTTCCATCTTGTATCCACGACAGAATTGCTTCTTTTGCGCCGGGAGACGGTAGGTACTGCTCCATGCTCCCACCGTCAATTTTGGAAGCGAGTAAAGTCTGATTTCGATTGCCGTAAAAAGAGCGTCTTAGATCCTCGATTGTCAGGCCGGGGTCCCCATCAGTGAGATGATAGGTTAAATAGAGATTGAACATGGAAACCATATAAGAAACCCCGATCATGACCAGAAAGAGCGTAAACACGAATTTCAGCAGTGGCGAAAGCTCTGTGAGCCTGATGTCAGTTATGTCTTTGGTCATCAATCTACCTTCCTTAGATTTTGGGGCGCCGGTGTTTATCCCGGCGTGTTGGATAAGCTCTCGCTTAGAAAATACCAATCGTAGCACAAGCGTCTCGATTGCGCTGGCGTTTCCGAGACTTAAAGCAATGGGATGGCTTGTATGAACCTATCAATTGGACGTTTTTACATAACCGTTCGCTGCAGCATAATCTTTCAGAGAACTTGCCAGCTTTTGGCGACCGCGTCTAATGCGCGACATGACAGTACCAATGGGGCAATGAAGAATTTCGGCTATCTCCCTATATTTTAATTCATTCATATCACACAACAAGACCGGTATGCGATAATGTTCTGGCAATTTATCTAAAGCAGCGGTAATGGAATCATCAAATAGCTCCCGATACTCCATATGCAAATCGGATGCAGAGTCGCTATCGACCTCTCTGGTATTGTCGTTGGCCCATCGTGCAACGGTCTTTTCGAAGTCTACCTGGGTCGGCTTTTGCTTCTTTTTCCTATACTCATTGATAAAGTTGTTGGTTAGGATACGATACATCCAGGCGCGGAAGTTGCTGCCTTGCTTAAATTGACCGAAATGACGATGAGCTTTTAAATAGGTAGTCTGAACCAGGTCTTCCGCATCCAGTGGGTCCTTGGTCATTGATAAGGCTGTGGAGTAGAGTCGATCCATCAATGGGAAGAGATGCGTTTCAAAAGCTTGACGTTTCTGTGCAGCCTTTTGGCTGTCGGAATGTTTGATACTATGTTTCATCATCGAGCCTCTCACCATCTCAAGTTTTTATGCTGCGGTTTACCATTTAATGATTAGCCGAATGGTCCCAGACGTCTATTGAGAGCTTGATAATTGGGCAAGGGATTTGCCGTAACTCTTACCAAATCCGTGCCAGAATAAAAAAACCGCTTAGTTTGTTAACTAAGTGGCTTTTTTACAAACTCTTAAAACTGAATCCAGTTTGCTTGGAATTGCATATCTGGAGCCGTTCATCTGTCATTATTTCGACGATTATTAACCAATGCCCAGTTTTTTCATTTTGGTCAATAACGTGGTCCGTTTAAGACCCAGCAACTCCGCAGCGCCTTTCGGGCCCCCCACAAGACCCCCGGTTTTTTCCAGGGCCTTCAGAATGTGCTCACGTTCCGCGTCTTCGAGCGTTGACAATTCAACTTTTGTAGCCGAGTGTTGAGCTGAAATGCTAATATGCTCGGGTTTTAAGACGTTGTCCTCGCAGAGAATCACGGCTCGCTCCAGAATGTTGGCCAACTCACGTACATTTCCTGGCCAATCGTAATTCATGAGCTTTTCCATGGCTTTGGGGTTAATGCTCTCTATGCGTTTGCCCAGTCTGCTGGAAAATTTTTTGATAAAATGGTTGGTTAAAAGCGGAATGTCGTCCATGCGCTCTCGAAGAGGTGGGATAGATATGGGAAAGATATTCAAGCGGTAAAACAGAGCAGAGCGAAAAGCGCCCTGCTTGACCGCTTCTCCCAGATTGCGATTGGTGGCGGCAATGACTCTGACATTCACCTTTAATGTTTGTGTGCCGCCAACTCGTTCAAATTCTTGCTGCTCTAAAACTCGTAGGAGTTTGGCCTGGGTATCCAAAGGCAGCTCACCTACTTCGTCCAGAAATATGGTGCCGCCATTAGCAAGCTCAAATCGGCCTTTCCTTTTCTCGGTAGCTCCTGTAAAAGCGCCCCTTTCATGTCCGAAAAGTTCACTTTCGACTAAATTAGCCGGTAAGGCGCCACAATTTACTTTTATCAGGACGTTCCTTTCCCAACTGCTTAAATTATGGATGGCTCTGGCAATCAGTTCTTTTCCCGTTCCGGTTTCACCCGTCAGAAGCACAATTGAATCCGTGGCAGCTACTTTTTCTATGTTCTTAAACACCTTTTTCATGGCGTTTGAGGCGCCTACAATTTCTCCAAAATTATACTCACTGTCAATTTCTTCCCGCAGATAAATCTTCTCGAGCCGCAATTTCTTGAGTTCTGCCTTCGCACGCTTGTGGTCATTGATATCCCGCAAGATAATCGTGTAGAGGCTCTGTCGGGATACTTCAACATGCGAGATTGTGGCTTCAAAGGGAAATTGTTCTCCGTCAGCACGACGCGCTGTAAGCCCTTTTGGCGATAACATATATTGCTTGCTTTTTTTACGCCCACTAGGGACTTTCATATAATTTGTGATCAACCTTTGCAGGTTTTTACAGAGGTATTTGTGTATTGGTTGACCGATCATCTCAGCAGCAGAGCAGCGAAATACTTTTTCCGCCGCTTCATTAAAAAGAACGATGCGGTGAGCGTCGTCAATGGTGATGATGGCATCCATGGTAGACTTTAGAATGACGGAGAGCCTTTCCTCACTTTCACGCAAGGCCTGTTCCGTCCGCTTGCGTTCGCTAATGTCGCTTACGGCAGATAAACATCTGCCGACGTTTGGTTCATCATCTTGCCGGGTTATGCTCTCAAGTAAAACTTCTAACTGACCGTGGTCTTTTCTTTGAAGTTGCAGTTCACATCTTTCTTTCTTACCGGTTTTGAATACTTTGTGCAGGTGCGTATAAAACTCATCGCGCGACTTTGGCATAACAAAAACCAAAAACGGGGTATTAATCAGAAAGCGTCTTTGAACGCCTAACAAATTAGCTCCGGTAAGATTCGCTTCTTTGATCACGCCTTGTTGATCAAAAACCAAATAGCCGACAGGAGCAAAGTCGTAAAGTTCATAATACTTGGTGCGTGATGCTTCCAGTTCCTGTTGGGTATGGCGAAGGTCTTCGTTTTGAATTTCCAACTCTGTCTGATAAGTCTGCAGCTCCTGAATCAGCTTCGCTTCATCTATAGCGGCCGGTTCTTGAATCTCATCGCTGTGTTCCTTCACCCGTTTTTTAGCTCGCTCGCACAGTTCGTTGAATTCTGAATCTTTTTTATTTTTATGTTTCTTCATTCTATCGCTGTTTTACACGACAATAAAGGCCGTCCCGCCATCTTCCTTCTGGCACATTTCTAAAGCATGAGTCCAGAGCCTCCAAACCCCCGGCTGATACGCCTGTGGCCATAAAGAAGTTCTTGCTTTTTGGCCGCAATTGCGATGAAGCATCTTCGCGCTGTTTAGAGCATTTAGAATCCTTTTTGATGCCCTTTTGTTTGTTAGCTACCTTTTAAATTCTTTAAGGTGGGATAATGAAATTGCTTTAATATATGAATCTGTTTTTTCTTATTTTTTTTAATAAATATCATGGAATTTAGTTAGATATTTAGTGGTTAAACGAAAAGTCGATATTGCTCAACCAACATCCTTCGACTTCGCTCAGGATGAAGCTAAATTTCTTCATGGTGAGCGGAGTCGAACCATGATTTCTTTAGATTTGAGGACTTTTCGTTCAGACAGTATCACTACAGCGAAACTTTTTTCGAACTCACCCCCTAAATCCCCCTCTCTTGGCCAAGAGAGGG
>JAABXR010000186.1:2906-3199 GCA_011776225.1 Phycisphaerae bacterium | reverse complement strand
AATGCAATTGAAATTTATAACTTGTATCCTCGTCGATATCACGGTAGTATTAGCTTTTTGTGTTGTGAGAAGTGGCAAATACAGGACAAGAATAAAATCATGGGCATGCCCCCAGCCGTGTCTTCTCAATTAGTACCATCTAAAAAAGTGCAAGACGATTCAGGAAATTGGTTTACCGACGTTACGGCTTCTGCAGGCATCCGTTTCCGCAACATTAATGGTGATTCCGGTCAACTTCCCATCATCGACCAGAACGGCCAGGGTGCCGCTTTTCTGGACTACAACGGCGATGG
>JAABXR010000186.1:0-2852 GCA_011776225.1 Phycisphaerae bacterium | reverse complement strand
CGGCGATGGTACCTTCACCGATGTCACGGAGATGGCTGGTGTGCGCGGCAACCACTGGAGTATGGGGTGCGCCACCGCTGATTACGATGGCGATGGCTTCATCGACCTCTATATTACAAACTGGGGACCCAATATCCTTTACCACAATAACGGCGACGGCACTTTCTCAGATGTCACTGATAAGGCTGGTGTAGGAGATGAACGCTGGGGTTGCGCCGCTGCCTTTGGCGATGTCGACAACGATGGTGACCTGGATCTTTACGTGTCTAACTATGTGAAATTCGATCCGGATCATTACCCGCGCACGGAAAAAGATGGCAGCGATTGCACTTACAAAGGAGTGCCGACCGGCTGCATGCCGTTGCTCTACGAAGCGGTAATTTTTTCGACGAACAGGCAATTTCTCCAGAAGATATTCCAAAGATAGCAAAGTTGTTAGATTCCTTCAAAGCGGTGATTATAGAATGTCACCCACGACTCATTGATGAACGTTGTTTATATTTTCGCGATTTGCTTCAGCCTCAATTGCAGGTCGCATTGGGTTTGGAGACCGCTCACCCCGATGTGCTCAAGAAACTTAACAAACGAATGACACTGGAGGATTTCACCTGTGCCACCCAATATCTTACCCAAAACGATATATTGGTTCGCGCTTTTATCCTCCTGAAACCCCCATTTCTCAACGAAAGTGAAGGTGTTATGTGGGCCAAACGGTCCATAGATTTTGCTTTTGATGCCGGCACCGAATGTTGTGTGATCATCCCCACTCGCGCCGGAAATGGGGCGCTCGACGGCCTGCTTCAGCTTGGGTTATTTTCCCCACCGAGAATCGAATCCCTCGAAGAAGTACTCGAATATGGGATCAGCCTGCAGCAGGGACGCACATTTGCCGATCTACTGGGATATTGAAAAATTCTCAAATTGCAGTCAATGCAGTGAAAAACGGAAACAAAGGATGCACCGCATGAATCTGACCCAGCGAGTCGCGCCGCCGGTACATTATACCTGTAGTTTAACATCATGAGCCTTATTTTAATTCATCACTATTTATTGAATCATAACGAATCGAACTAAATGATATTATGATATTATACAAAACTATGCGCCTCATACTTGTGATCGGGTGGATATCGGCTCTGTTGTCGAATGGCTGTAAGCAACAGAATGGTTCACCGCCGACAGACTTTGAAGCCGCGATCACCCACAAAAACCTCGGTATTGCCTATTTGGAGGAGGAAAAGCCTCGAGCCGCGCTCAGGGAGTTTGAAAAGGTTATGGCGTTAGCCTCCGACCAGGCGCTGGGATACGCCAATTGTGGTTTGGCCTATTTGCGTTCAAATAAGCCGGATTCTGCTGAAATTTTTATTGATAAGGCCCTGAAATTCGATCCCGACAATGCGGACGTTTATCTTTTAAAAGCGGAGATCTACCAGAAACGGCGTCAGCCAGAGAAAGCCATAGAGGTGGTGCAGAAAGCCGTTAAATACGCACCGGAAAATCTGGAGGCGCTGTATAAACTATATCGTTTGCTGTCAACCCAGGGAAATCGGCCCGAGTCGCTGGAATTGGCGCAACTACAGCTTGAAAGATTGTACACGTTGGCTCCGAACAATCTGGTAATCATTATTAAATGGGCCAGTCTACTAGCGGAGAAAGGGCTATTTGAGGAGGCTTACTCTGTTTTAGAGAAACTTAAATCCCCTGTCTGGAATTTTGATCAAGGAAGTCTTGACTATCTGGGACAAGCCTTTGAACATTTAAATCAAAAGGATTCGAAGAAAGCTGTCACCAAACTTATGATTTTTGAAAACTTAGAAAAACGAAGTCCCAGATACCAGCAAAGCATAGGCGAGCTACAAACCAATGTGGTGGGTTTGCCGGTTTTGGATTTCGGTGAGGGTTTTTATTTGAAGAAAAAAATCGAATTTCCACCCTCAATTCCGGTGCAATTTGTAATGGTAACAAAAGACGCAGGTTTGGAGGTAGACGTATCGGTCCAAAATCAAGAGACAAGGCTTAAAGACGGTCTGCCGCCCCGGGGCAATTTATCTTTTGCTGATGTTGATAACGATGGAGATCCTGATCTTTTTGTTTGCAGATACAGGGGGGGTAACAAATTATTTCGAAACAATTCGGGGAAATTTGAGGACGTGACTGCCCTATTGGGAATGAAGCAAACCCGAAGCTATGCTGCTGTATTTGTTGATTATAACAATGACAAATGGCTGGATTTGTATCTGGTAAACTCTGATCCAAACATACTTTTACAAAGCGATGGCGTCAGATTTGTCGATGTAACCGATGCCAACAGGCTGGGTGATCATGATATTGGAGTCAACGCGCTATTTTTTGACTACGACCATGAAGGAGATTTAGACCTGTTGTTATGCAATTGGGGCTCATCAAATAAAATCTATAGAAATAATCTCGATGGGACATTTGATGATGTGACACAAGTCTCGGGCTTGGTTGGTTCTCCGAATCGCAGCGTGGATGCCCTTTTTGCCGATTTTGACGATGACGGTGATACCGATTTCATCATTTTAAATCGAGATACGGCTCCGGAATTGTATATGAACCTACGCCAGGGAAGGGTCGCTGAGGCGACTGCTGCATGGGGGCTGTCTTCGGTAAAAGGAGTCAGGGCCGGGGGCGTTGCCGATTTTAACAACGATGGTTTTGTCGATCTTATGCTTTGTTCAAAGACGGACATAGCCTATTACAAAAACATCCATGGCAAACGCTTTGAGAAAAAGGATATACTGCACGAGCAGGTTTCCGGTGCTTGCAACGATGTCGTGGTTCTGGACTACGATAACGATGGCTGGGTTGATGTGCTGCTAGCCGGAGCT
>JAABXR010000395.1 GCA_011776225.1 Phycisphaerae bacterium | reverse complement strand
CGATTTGATTATTATTGTAATGCTTTTTCCTGTCGGCATTCCATGGGTCCTATGGTACAACAGATGGATTAAAAAAAATATAGAGGAATTGAAGAATCCAGAAAAGGAAATACAAACACCCTTACTACCTCGGTGGTATTTCCTCGTTGTTTTTTTCTGGCCAATAGGAGTTCCATATCTTGCTTACCGTTGGCTATTCAAGAAACCCTTTTTATTTTAACANNCAATAATTTCCTTAACTGAATAAAAAAATATGATGTCAGGAGCGGTGGGAGGTACAAAGATTGGGACTCAGATTACCACCGCTCCTGAACTGCTACGCGCTTATCCCTCGAAGGTCGACCGGAACTGCTCTGGGATACCGCCGGGAACGCCTTCCGTGTCCAGCTGTTGCTTACAGCTTTTGGAGACGTTATTCAGCTCCTTTAGTACACCTTTACGGCCAGTAAAGGATTGTCCAGACATCGCTTCCCTGACGCACCCTTGGAGACCTCTGAGGCGAGGAGAGGTCACGACATTCGCAGCACCACGGGTGTAGTTCGGCTGCCTGATTTGGTTTTCCGCAGCCGCAACTGTCTCGGTCTCTCCAGTGCGGGAATTAAAGTAGTCCGTACCGGGTCTCGGTGCTCCAGGAGACACCATTTGACCGTATCCAGGAGATGCACCTCCTCCCGTCCGAGCTACTGTATATCTCATACCCATCTAGTGATCACCACACCTACATCACTATTAAATAAATAAAGCATTTCTATCCAAACGGATAACATTAAAACATATCCAAATAAACTTAATGCTCCAAACGGATAAAAACACACCCAAAAAACCCAATTTAAAAATTCAATTTTACGCATACAAAAAAATCAAAAACTATATAACAACAAAACATAAGTATAAACTACCCAAAAAATTAGAAACAAACCCAAAAATACCTCAAAACCCCATAAAAATAAGAGTACCCGAAGTACTTATCGATTAGCGGCAAATCTTTATACTCGTAGGAGGTGATGGAACATCATGCCCCAAGACTACAAAAACCGAGTGCAACGACGCCTCCAAAAAATCGAGAACCCGGAATCAAGAGAAGCCATAGACACCTACACAATAGAGAAACGGGCCAACGGCCGAAAATGGAGTTCCATCAACAGCACAACAAACACACTACTGAAACTTGCAAACTTTATACCGGAAAAATCAGTGACAGACTACGATAAAGAAGACCTCGTCCGATTCATCGCCCACCTCAGCGACGGCTACGCCTTCTCCACCGTCACCAAAATGAAGGTCCACACCAAAAACTTTTACCTCCACCACAAAGGCGACCCGGACCTCAAAGAGTACCCCGACTGCATCAAATGGCTTCAAACCACCGGAAGCACCAACGGAAACCGGAAAGACCCCGATGTCCTGCTCAACCGCAACGACGTAAAAAAAATGATTAAAAAATGTGACCACCCCCGAGACAAAGCCATCATCNNGACAAAGCCATCATCGCCGTCCTCTACGAGTCCGGCGCCCGGCTAAGCGAATTCCTCGGCCTCAAACTGCGAAGCATCGATTTCGATAAATACGGAGCCATTATGCGACTCAACCCCGACGCGGATAACAAAACCGGAACCCGCCGCATCCGCCTCGTTGAATCCGAACCCTACCTACGAGACTGGATACAGCACCACCCCGATCAAGACGACAAAAACGCTCCCCTCTTCATCAGCCTCGCCTCCAGATCCTACGGCACCCAACTCAGTAACTCCGGATGCCGAGGCCTCTTAAACAAAATTGCGGACCGCACAGACATCGGGAAAAACGTGTACCCCCACCTCTTCAGACACAGCCGCGCCACCGAACTCGCCAAAGAAGGATACACCGAACGAGATATGGAAATCATGCTGGGATGGGTACCGGGATCCGATATGCCTGCCACGTACGTCCACATGTCCGGAGCCGATATTGAGGAAAAAATCCTTAGGTTCCACGGTCTCTTAGATGAGGATGAAAAATCCAACCCCCTAGAACCCTGGGAATGCCCCCGGTGCGACTTCACAAACGGATCCGACATTATGTTTTGCGGAAAATGCG
>JAABXR010000052.1:2971-6098 GCA_011776225.1 Phycisphaerae bacterium | reverse complement strand
GCTGGTGGGCGCCTTTGAGGCCAGCAAGCTGCTCACCATTCTTGCCACCATTGGCCTCGTGGCATCGACCATCTACTCATTGTGGATTATCCAGCGCAGCTTTCACCGTGAGCCACGTGAATCATGGCAAATTCCAGATTTGTCATTGAGACATCTTATCACATTTGACGCCATGATCGTGACATTGGTCTGGCTGGGTCTGGCGCCGCAACCGGTACTGAACACGGCCCGTCCGGCCCTGCAGGCTATTCAATAGCATGCTGAAATAGCGAGAAACGGTCATGATGCGACACGTCATGGCATCGTGGGAAAGATGCGGAAGGCTGATTTCGAATCTATCTGGAGGGAGGGTGACAGTGAGCCAAACTGAGCTAATAACATTGCTGCCCATTCTCATCATCGCAGTGACAGCCCTTGTGGTGCTGTTGGCAGTCGCGTTTAAGGACATCCTTTGCTTGCAGCCTTGTTGACTGCTGTCGGCCTGGTCGCAGCCTTGTTCGCGATCTTCATGCACGGTGCTGCCGTGCCGCAAAGCGTAACCGAACTGCTCATCATAGATGCATATGCGCACTTTTACATGGCTTTGATCTTTGCCTCGACGTTAGCCGTGGTGGTATTCACCTATGGATATGCTCCTTTGAGAAGGTGGCGCTTACACTGGCGCTGTAGGCTATACCGGTCTAGTCGCGTTTTAGGTGGTCTTCGACGTATTGAATAAAGCCGTCACCATGGTTCTTCCGGTTGCCGATCCAACCTGGAGGTGGCCTTCGCCTCGCCTCAGCAACGAACCAGGTATTCCAGTCCTTCCACGCGCCCTCCTTTAGAATGCCTTCGTTATGGGCGGTCCACGCCAACTCCCAGCTGTGGTAGAAGATGTGCTCGTATGCCAGGAATCGCGCCGTGTCTGCTGCCGTGAGGCTTTCCGGATTATTAGTCACCCGACCAAGATGTCGGCAATCTCCTCATTCTCGATAAGGAGGCGATCCATTTCCAACATTCTGTCATAGACGATGGTCTGCAGATCCGTCCGAGTAAGGTTTCGCGAACGTCTGAATTCGTTCGCGGCATAGACGAGAGAGAGTACTACCGCTAGCGCGGTGACAATCTCGGCCAACGATACAACGGTCTGTAGACTAATTCTTCGCATATCAGTCAGTTCTAATTCTCATAGTTAGAATACGCCCGATTGGCATAACCTGCGCGGTGAATCAGCACGGGTTTGCAGAGCAGGTTAACCAATCCCCAGAGTTTATTTGCTTCAGTCTGGCGCACGCCGGTTAGAGGCGACCGCCTGCACAGTCTGTTAGAATAACATCTTTGACCCTGCACCGGCTCCGTGGTAAGGTTTACTATGAATTCTCTTTTTGTTTTTTAACCTTAAAACGGAGGTGTCATCATGGCCACAGCCAAAGCAACTGTCAACAAAGTTATCATAGTCGGCAACCTTGGACAAGAGCCGGAATTAAAGACCACTAAAAACCAGGCCTCAGTCGTGACCCTGTCACTGGCCACCAACAGAGTTTATCAAGATGAGGTCGGCAACACCCGGGAAAGCGTGGACTGGCACCGGGTGGTGTTATGGGGCAAAACTGCTGAAGTGGCAGCGAAGTATTTAAACAAGAGCAGTAAAATCTATGTCGAAGGCTCGCTTAGAACCAGGCAGTGGCAGGATAAAAACGGCGAGACAAGATACACCACTGAAGTTGGTTGCTGAACGTTTTACCATGCTTGATGCTAAACCAGGCGAGGAACCTCCGCCAGACACTGAAGCAGAAAGCGAAGATGATCTGCCGTTAGCTGGATGAGGCTTTAGGCGTCAATTAAAATTGAAAATTTGCCCGCTGTACCAAACACAGCGGGTTGCTTTTTGTCTAAATCCTTCTTAACTTCCCGGTGTTTTATTTGACTTAACCGATCCTCAAGGCTTATTTGCTTAAGTCTGGCGTACGCCAGTCAGAGGCGACAGACGACACCGGCTTATCGGCTAAGTTGAGCGCCTCGGTTTTTAAGACCAACTCCAAAATAGAAAATGGCAAAGAAACCCCTTGACGACGAGCTCAAAAAAGCAGAGCTTGCAATTAAAGAGGCGGAACTAGAAAAACTCAAAGAAGAAACCGCTCTGGTGCGCAAGCAGGACCCCGCGAAGTGGTATTCCGGAAAGTCCTTGGCGCAAATCACGGTCGTGGCTTTGACTGTCGTTGCCCTGTATTCGGCGATTGACCAGCTTTTCCTGAGAGACATTAAACAGGATGAAAGCCGGCTAGTGCAGATGAAAGCAGAGGTGGCCCAGGCGGCCCTGGACAGCCTCAATATCGAGAAAAAAAGAATCACTGCGATGATTGATAGCCTTAAATCCAGGGTGAGAATTTTAGCCGCATTCGCTTTTGGCTATTTGGATAGTTCGGGGTATGCCAAGGTTTTGAAACAGTATCGGATGATAAAGACCAACAACTATTATGACCACAGACTAAACCCTGAGGGCACGGGGACAGACAACCAGTTTGACCTTGAGGTGCTTGGGAGAGACAGCGTGGTCTACGATGCGGCCACCGACCTAACCTGGGATCGCGGTGGGTCTGGGCGGAGGGACTTCGACCAGGCACAGCGATATATCCAGGTCCTAAACGACCGGGAGTTCGCTGGCTTCACTGACTGGCACCTGCCGACCCTTGAGGAAGCGATGTCCTTGGTGGAGCCAAAAAAGAACGACGCCGGCTTGTATATTGACCCGGTTTTTGACAAGAGACAAAACGAGATTTGGACCGCAGACAAATGGAGCGCCTCTCGTGCCTGGGTGGTCGGTTTCTACAACGGTAGTTGCTACGGCACCCATGTGGGCTACAACCTCTACGTTCGCGCAGTCCGCTGAGGACCATATTCGTTGCATTTGACCAGGATCGGGACAGCTTGGCTATGCTGGACTCGGAGTACGACAACAAAAAAATCGAACCCGTGCAAGGCACAATCAAAGATTTGATTTGCAGAAAATTCGAACTCGGAAGCTTCGACTTGATTTACTCCGCCGGTTTGTACGATTGCTTGAGCGATAAAGCTGTACGCTTGTTAACCAAAATCCTATTTGGTATGTTAAAACAAAATAACCGCTTGCTGGTGGCGAATTTCTTGC
>JAABXR010000052.1:0-2885 GCA_011776225.1 Phycisphaerae bacterium | reverse complement strand
TTTTTTCTATATTAGTTAGAGATAGTGCCTTTATTCCCGCAAAATCAATAATCAACGAGTTGATGCCTCATTTTATCGATATAGATGGCAATTTCGTACAACAGTTTCAATCAACTGGCTTCGATTCAGGCTTATGGGAATTATATCTTTATACTTATTTTTCAGAAGAAGAACTGTCGCGTGCCTTCATGCCGTGCATAATTGCAGAACCAATCTTGGCTCCATTGATTTTGAAGCAAGTTGGCTGGGGCTCCACAGAATGAAACCCTATTTCAGAGACATGATTTGAACGCCACAACCTTTTGATTGTCTGCTCAGATAGTCCAAGATCTGCCGGATTCCGGTTTCGCCCTGTCTGGCAGATGTCGTTTGCTGTTACAGATTAAACCTGCCTATCCTGTGTCTGCCACCTACCTGCATAGCAAGGGTTATTCGGTGTTTTTAGTCAGTCCGTTGACCATCAAACGTTACATGCAGCATTCCTTTTTTGCTTATCCCAAAAAATAATGGCTAAAAGACAAGCCATTTTCATTTCACAGTTTTCATAATTAAAGTGTGCTTAATACTTGATTTTAACCGTCAAGTTTTGTTACATTTTAAATATCCTACATGAGTAACTTATCTTGCGTTCAAAATCCTCTACTTTACCAGTTATCAAAAAGTAACAAAGAATTAAAGCGGTTAAGGAGGTGATGTGATCACTTAGTAAATTTATAGTTTAACCGGTTACCATTTACAAAGTATGGAGGGTGTCATGGAAAAGAGTTGGAAACTCTTGCTGAGCAGTACGATGATTTCTTTGTTGACTGTTTTTCTTTTGATGTTACCGTTATCTGCCCAAGAGCTCGGGACAATTAAAGGAACCGTTTTAACGGCTGAAGACTCGGAGCCCATGCCCGGAGCCAATGTCAGTATCGTAGGTACAATGCGCGGCGGTAGTGTGCAAATAGATGGTACCTACAGTTTTAAAATGGAACCAGGTGCTTACGAGATCCGGGCGAGTTTTATCGGTTACGAATCTAAGGTACAGCAGGTTAGAGTAGCGTCGGGAGAAACCGTCACAGCCAACTTTGTTTTAAAAGAAAGTGCGGTTCAATTCGGTGAAAGTCTGGTGGTCGTGGGTTCCCGCACAGCACGTACTGCCGTCGAAACCCCGGTGCCGGTGGATATCATCGCGGCGGCCGATTTACGGAAGTCCCCACAGCTTGAAATCAATCAGGCCTTAACCTATCAGGCGCCTTCTTTCAACGCGTCGCATCAAACAATTTCTGACGGAACCGATCATATCAATCCAGCTAGCTTACGCGGTCTCGGTCCGGATCAAGTTTTGGTTTTGATCAACGGCAAACGCCGCCATTCAAGCGCTTTGGTACATGTGAACGGCACATTTGGTCGTGGAACGGTCGGCGTTGATTTAAATTCTATCCCCAAAAATGCCATTGAGCGCATCGAGGTCTTACGAGACGGAGCTTCCGCGCTGTATGGTTCCGATGCGATCGCAGGTGTTATCAACATCGTCCTGAAAGAGCAGACCCGAGATATTCAAATCAATACTCTAGCCGGCACTACAGGTGAAGGGGATGGTGATCAGGTTTCTGTGGACGCAAACTATGGTTTCAGTATCGGCGAACGCGGTTTTTTTAATGTGACTGGCACGTTTTATGACAGAGGTCGTACTAATCGTTCCGGAATTTATACCGGGCCGATTTTTTCGGATGATGCCGCTGCAGATGACATAACCCTCGCCAATATGGGATTGAGCCGAGAAGATTTTTCAATGATAATCGGACAGGGCAAAGCAACTGTGGGAATGGCATTTTTTAACTCTGCTTATCATTTATCCGAAAATGCGGAATTATATGGCTTCGGCGGAGTCTCACATCGCAAGGGATTTGCTTCAGGATTTTATCGTCAGCCACGTCAGGAATCACAGGTAGTTTTTGAGATTTTCCCGCTGGGTTTCTTGCCGGAGATTCATACGGAAATTGTCGATAAATCCTTTTCCGGCGGCTTACGTGGTAACCGGGGCGGCTGGAATATCGATTTGAGCGTCACCCACGGCGGCAACAGTTTTCAGTTTAATATCGAGAATACGGTAAATGCGTCCCTGGGGGCAGCCAGCCCAACTACTTTTGATGCCGGCAGACTTGAATTTAATCAGACAACCGGAAATCTCGATCTCGTCCGCCCGGTCGATACCAAAGGCGCCTTGCATAATTTAAATATTGCATTCGGCGGCGAATTCAGAATTGAAAACTACAAACAGGTGGCAGGTGAAGCGGCGTCATGGCAGCTGGGTAACGGCGGCGACCGACCCGGGGTGGATTTTGATACGACTGCGTTCGGTGCTCCGAAAGCGGCAGGTTCTCAAGTCTTTCCTGGCTTTCAACCTTCCAACGAGTTGAATCGTTTCCGCAACAGCATTAGTGTTTATGGCGGTATCGAAGCGGAAATCACCGAGCAATTTCTCGTCGATATTGGAGGTCGATTTGAGAATTACAATGACTTCGGTGACCGAGTCACGGGGAAGATAGCTGCCCGCCTGGAGGTCGTCGAAGATTTTGCCTTACGTGGTGCAGCCAGTACAGGATTTCGCGCGCCATCGCTGCATCAGGTCTGGTTTAACAAGGTCAGCACCCAGTTCGTTTTCAATGAAAATAATGAGCTGGTACCGGCCCAGGTTCTCAATGCGCACAACTTCGATTCGATTACCCGAGCGTTCGGTATTCCGAGATTGCAGGAAGAGACTTCCGTCAATCTGAGCGGTGGGTTTACGGCCCGGCCTCATGCGAAAATCTCGTTGACCGCAGATGCCTATTTTATCACTATCGATGATCGCATCGTGTTGACGAGTCGGTTCACAACGGCAAACCCAACCTTTGCGA
>JAABXR010000065.1 GCA_011776225.1 Phycisphaerae bacterium | reverse complement strand
GTCTCTACCGCCTGGCTTACGCTTATTTTGAGTTTCAAAAGCCCCGGGAGAGCATTCCCCTGTTGCAAAAGCTTCTGGACATATATCAAAGCCACACTGATGAAGACTGGCGGCGACGAAACCGCAAAACGCTTGTCAAAGCGCAATTTCTTCTGGCAAAATCGTATTACCGGAAAAGAAGATATGATGAGGCGCTTGCCCTGATTCAAAAACTCCTCAATCAAGACACCAAACATTTCGTTGCATTGGAATTCAAATTTTACGCACTTGGAAAAATCCTGGCAGCCTTAAACCGCGAAGAAGAAGCCTTACGGTATTTAAAGCAGGCGCTGGATCCCCAGCACCCCCAACCCTATGTATTGGATCAAACCGGCCGGGTTTACCATCAACTGGGGGATTATCCCGAAGCGTTACAGCAGTATTCACGCGCTTTGAAGATTCGCAAATTACCTTTCATTTTTGCCAATCGCGCTGAGACCTATTTGGCCATTGATAAGATCGGCCTGGCGGTGAGAGACCTGCACCAGGCATTAAAGCGAGATCGAAAGGGAAAACACAAAATCTACCTCAGGTTAGGTCAAATCAACCTGAACGGCGGGAAGTTGATTGAAGCGTTCCATTATTTTCAAAGCGCCATTCGTTACAAACAGAAAGTGTATGGGGCCGACTACGCGGAGGCGCATTATGCGCTGGTGTTTTATCACTTACAAAACGATCAACAGGATCTTGCCCGCCGGGAAATGCAAACTGCCCTGGAGATTACACCGAATTTGGAATGGGACACGTCATTAAGAGAGGTATTAGGGATGCAGCCGGTGGATGAAAATTATTCGGAAAGTTATTTTTGATAGAGGAGGACGGGCCTTCAAAGAGATCATTCATAAAATCGAGACCGCTACCGAACATCAGCGCCGACTGGAGCTTTTGGCGGAGTTAGAAACCGCCCTTGACAGTGAGAAGCACCCCCGTGATTTCCGGGTGGTCAAATCACTGCTTTATCATCGTGACTGGTATATTCGCCGGGAAGCGGCATTTCTGATCGACCGCCATGGCGTCANNATACGATTATGCCCTGCAAAACTTTTCCATACTGGTTGGAAAGATGGCGGAAAACCCGGTCGCCCGCAAGCTGATGTTCGAAGCCTGTAAGGACCCGTCGTCCCGGTTTCGTTCGCGAGTGCCGGGGCAGCTTTCCTTCCAGGACTGTCAGACAACGGCAGAAATGGTCCTGCTGCATTATGCCGCCGGCGATTATCAGGCCTTAATTGAGTTAGGGTGTGACGAAGACTTTCGTCAGACAGTGATAAGCATATTGAGCGAAGGGATGCAAGCAGAAAAGAATTCTGACTATCATCGCAGACAATGTGTCTTTGCCTTGCAACAACTTGATGCCATAGAAGACACCCGGGAATTTGTTGCGGAAATCATTTCTACCGGGTCAGCTGCAAAAAAGGAATCACGGCAAGATTTTGATGAAATAAAGCAGTTGAATATGTCGCCCCTTGAAAAGCTGATCCATCAATTGGAAAGGTGGGGCATTCTGGTCGACGGCAAGATAATCTATCCGAAAATACAAATCGGAAGCATTACCAACCGGATAACTTATCGCGACCCTGCTCTGCAAACCTGGGCCAAAGAGGAACGCGACCATCGAATTCAGGCTTCGTCGGACGCGCGATTGCTAAAATTCGATTATCGGGCCATGGAACCGACCCTGCTGCTTCATTTTTTGCTACAGCGCTTCCTGATTAGTCTGGAAGATGTTCCCCCTGATGATATATACCTGGCGATTGATGGCCGGAATCGTGAGGCCGCCAAATCCTGGTTAAATGCGGTCATTAACGGTGGTGGTAGCAGATTTGCGAAACAGTTAAATCCCTTTCAAACGGATCTCTGGCAGGCTATTGAAGAGCTGCGTCAGGAATTACTGCAAACGGTGTATATTGAGGAGGCTGTGGAAACTATTGCCGGAACCCGGATCGATCTTCCGAAGAACGAAACCAACCTGGGCGGAAAAGCGCTAAACCGGTTAATCCAGGGCTCTGCCAGTGACGTTTTTAATCATGCGATTCTCTCGGTTCACGAACATCTGATCAAGGAAAATCTACCGGCAAGGATTTATTTTCTCCTTTATGATGAAGTCTGGATCGAAGTGAGTAATGAGATACCCGGTCCATTCACTAAAACCATAATGGACCTGCTGGAATCTGTAAACACAGATTTCCGGCTTTTGATGCCGCTGACGATCTGCTTGCAGGATTAAGGGGCTGTGAAAATATAGTTTGGTTCACCCTGTGAGATAGTTTAATACATCTCACAGGGTGAACTTCGAGCAAAATGTCGGTTTGCTTAACAAGGTTATCGTTACTCAAAATTCT
>JAABXR010000095.1 GCA_011776225.1 Phycisphaerae bacterium | reverse complement strand
TATCATATCATTTTATGAGCACGCCAAAGGCTTTCGCCCGTGCAACGGCGACACAGTCGCCGTACTCCAAAACACACCGTTTCCTGAAACCTTGCACAACAAAATTTGTTGTTTAAAATGTCGGAAACGGTTAATCCGATCCCCCAGTGGCTTGGACGCTCCGGGTGTTGATGAGGCCACTCGCTGCCCCTTTCACTCTTTCGAAAATCAGCGTTTCCTAAAGCGAGAAACGACCGAAGCAATCTCTTGATTTTATTGAGATTGCTTCGCTATCGTTCGTTCGCAATGACAACTCTGCAATGGATAGTTTTCGGTCAATTTGTTGTAAATCGCAAACCTCTGTTCGGGAGACGCTCTCCCTACTTTAACGAAAGGACTTGGTCTGTCCCCCAAAAAATACGCGGAACAGCGTATTCTATTTCTGAACCGAAGATTACGCACAGATTAGATTGGCTTCCCAGATGTTTCCGAGCATTTCACTTCGTTTTTCGGCTTCTTTCTTGCCGTCGTCATCGTCCCGGGGGTTTTCTTCCTCTATCGGTATCGGACCCTCTGGAGCCTCTTCACAGGATACAACCAAGAATGAGAAAAGCATCATCACTGCCGTTACCAACAACCAGAATCTACTAATTCGAGAAATTCTTGCTAACATGATATCACCTCCTTAATTGGAAACCTTAATGGGTTTTTTCTTAATACTGAAAACTCAGTCCTGGACCAAAGGCACAATTCAAAAAATGGCTTTCGTGGTCAGCCTCATTTTGCGAATTCGGGCGACTATTTACTGCTGAAGATTTGATGCGCTGGCACTGTACCAGCTAATCTTAACCTTCGTAGCAGTGGGTTGTATTTCGGATTCGGTAATCCGACCGTCAGGCCAACGGACCCGGACGTGAGTTGGATTCTCTGCGCTGCCCATGACAGGCACTAAAGAATCCTGGGACCAGTAGCCGGAACCCGCGTGGATCTCTCTAGCGGGTCCATAATGTGTGCCATATTTTAATCTAACAATTGCACCAACACTTTTAGGATTTTGTTCCGGGCCAATTAAACGTACCTTTATTCCTGCCCTGGCTTTGGCATTTCGGTAAAGTTTACTGGCCGCGCCGTTTTGTGTAATCAACAAATCTACGCGCGCGTCGTTGTCGTAATCGGCGAATGCTGCACCTCGCTGCTCTCCGTACACTTTGATTCCGGAAATGTCTCCCGGCACAGATTGGAGTCGGCCAGTGCCATCTCCCTTCAGCCAAAGTGCTCTGCCTGCGTCGTAGCGGTGTGTCTCGACATTTGTGGCAAAAAAATTCTGAGTAATAAACACATCTTCGTTGCCATCGCCATCAAAATCGGCTACGCCCACGTAGAAAGCCGGTGCGATTTGTGCGGCCTGTGGCATGGGCACGGCTTCGAACGCCTTGTGACGATTCAAGAAAACCATGTGGGCCAGAGTGTTGACCCGTAATTGGCGGCTTTTTTTCAATCTGTAACCAAAAATCTCCGTCAGCCCGGCCTTGCTGAAATCATGAAAGGTTCTTATTTGGTAGCCTACATAGGGAATGGCTTTAGACAACGCCCCATATCCGCGCCTGGGTACCAATCTATTGTCCGAGGTGTCAAAATAGGCTTCAACGATATCCGGCGTTCCGTTATTATCGAAATCGTCAGAGTAAATTCGGAGTGGATGTTTTGGTGTCGCCCTGTGTTTAGTGTTTAGACCCCAGTTGGTAGCGATGATGTCAAGTTTGCCGTCTTCATCCAGATCGCCTGTGGTGACGCCATTCCACCAACCGGTGTAGCTTGCTAACCCCACATCGTCCGTGATCTCGCTAAAGCGTCCTTCATCATTACGAAGAATGGTAATTGGGCCCCAGTCCAGGGCTAAAACCAGGTCGGGATCGCCGTCACCGTCGATATCGCTAAAGATGGCTCCTGAAACCATTCCAATTTCTTGAAGTCCATCGTTATTGTGCTCATCTGGTTTAAAGGCTCCATTTTCATTTCGAAACAGCATAGAAGAGGGCGGTTCCGGGTAAGCTGCTGGCACATTCCTTCCGCCAACAAAAAAATCAAGATCGCCATCACCGTCGTAATCGGCCATTGCTGTAGGACCGATGCTTGAGTTGTTAGTCATCAGTTTTGAGGAAGAACTCATCCTACCTTTAACAAATTCATAGGCCATAATAAACGATTTGTCTCGAGCGGAGCTTTCATAATTGGTGCAACCCACTAGTATGGATGTTTTATTGTTCCCTTTGAACCACCCAATAACCGCGGTTTGATCCTGTTGTGTCCTTCTCTTTAGCAGGGGATGTGTGATTCGTGAAAAGCCATCTTTCCCTTCATTTCTAAAAGCGGCGAGATAACCATTGCGGCCGCTACCTATGAACAAATCCGTGTCGCTGTCGTTATCGTAATCAAACCAGGCTGCTCCCGGCCCTAACTGACTCAAGCGTCTGGGTAGTAACGGCTGCTTTTTGAAGTCCGGGAAGGGCTCCTCGTGGTGCACATGTTGAATGAGGTGACTAACATCTTCGAAGATCGGTGTGGGAATTGGAGAAGAGTGTGAGTTCGCTGTTGGCGTATCCCGTGCGTTCATCTCAGAGACTTCGTAAACTCGATTAGGTAGAACATCGGTTATGCGACTGACATTGCCACTTTGCCATTTCACTACAATGGTCAGCGTGTGCTCATTATTAAATGCCGCGAAGCTGTGCAAATAATCGGAATGAGAGAGATAGCTGCCGCCGCCGATCACTTCTTTAGTTTGGTCCACGGGTCCGCCGAGCACTTTGATTTTTGCGCCAATTCCATGTGTATTTGGCGGCAGGCCTTTTAGGCGGACTGCGATTCTTGGCGCCGAACATTCGTTACGATACACTGCTGCAACTTTTTCCAGTCGGTTTATCACAATATCCAAATCGCCGTCATTGTCGAGGTCGGCATGAGCCATACCGTGTGAAATATCGACATCCTCGAAGCCCCAATTTTTGCCTACCTCTTCAAAGGTCAAATCCCCCTGATTCTTAAAAATGAAATTGGGCAATTGCAGACGTGGATAAGCAAATACCTCGCTTTCGAGCTTATTGTAAGCGGCGGCGGACATCGTTTTTAGCTTATAGCGGGTATCAACATCCATTGCGTCGTAGTAATGTCCTGTAACGATCAACAGGTCTTCAAAACCATCGAGATCGACATCGAGAAAAAGGGGCGTCCATGACCATTCGGAAGCCTCTAGGTTGCTAAACCGGCCAATTTCGGCATACGTATGGTCGCCGCGATTTAGAAACAAGGTGTTCCTCATATATTGAGGTCGGTCGTCAATTTTGCCTATAGAAGCCGGTTTTGGTGCAACCGGGCCCATCTGCGTCTTGCGGCGCCGGTAGTCACGGCTCAACATTTCTGTGAGGAAAAAATCGAGGTGTCCATCTCGATTGATATCCCCAAAATCCACGCCCATGGATGACGCACTGATGCTTCGAATGGCCAATTTGGAAATGGCCTGAAAGTGTCCACTGCCATCGTTTATCCAAATTCGATCCGGACTTTCAAAGTCGTTGCAAACGTATATGTCCGGATCCCCGTCGCTGTCCATGTCTTGCAGACGCACAGACAATCCCCAATCCGTATATTCATCACGAATCGGATTGCCTTCTTCATCCGAGAATCTGCCGTCCGTGAATGAAGCTTTCGAAAAGCGTCCGTTGCCGTCGTTTAGGAAAAGCATATCCGATTCGGCATATTCGAACCTTTCGAGTACGTTGCCGTTAGCTCGCACAGTATAATGGTCTTGAAACTCGGGCAGGACAACGTATGTGTCTCCGACCTTTGTCACGGTTTTTTCAAAGGTTCGTTGGTGCACCGGATATAAGTCTCGAATCGTTCTCTTCTTATAATTTGAAATGTATAAGTCTAAATCCCCGTCGCTGTCGAGGTCGGCTAAGGCCAATGTGGTCGCACCCGTGTTTGAGGATATGCCGGATTCCTCGGTAAAATCGGTGAAGTTTCCAGAGCCGTCATTACGGAAGCAGGCATTTGGGCCGCCCAAAGCTGTAACCAAAAGGTCTAAGTCCGCATCCCCGTCAATATCAGCAAGGGCGGCGCCCGTGGAGAACTGATTGGGGCAACCGACTCCGGCTTCGGCAGTTATATCCTTAAAATTCCAATTGCCGAGGTTTTTGTACAATAGGTTGCGCCCATCAAGCCGGCAGAAATAAACATCAACGAAGCCGTCATCATCGATGTCGCCGAGGGCCACACCAGAGCCGTTAAGGAGATGGCGGTTGTGAACAATCTGTGCCTTGGTCAGGCTGTTAACAAAGGATATACCGGTCTTGTTTTCAGACATTTTGACAAAGCCTGTTTTGCTCAACGTCGGTTTTGGCAGTTCGGCCCAGCGATGGTTATCGGCTTGATGCCACTCAAGGGTTGTCCGGTCGGGCCACAGTTTGACTATTACTAGTGGAACAACGACCAAACACAAAGCGGTTATGATGGCTTTATTATACATACTCTTGTTTTATTCGGAGGGCACTATGCCGACCAGTTTGGGTAAAATAGTGCTTCCGACATTAAAGCAACCTTGGTGCTTCGGTATTGCGAGGCTTCAAACCCAGACTTCTCAAATTTAGAGATGCCTATGCTATTTTATTCAAACCGCGGATGCAAAGATTCGCCAAAGCTTCTTGCAATTTTTTTTGCAAGCTCGAAATGCCCCCCCCAGCACTCAATGGTCGAGAGTGTATTCGCATTCAAGATCCAAACATTCTCCTGTTCAAAATTCTCGCACCATAGTACTAAACCGATGCTTCAATTCATTGGCCAACTCCTTAAAGTTCTCTCTGGCCTGTTTGCTCATGTGTCCTCGTTCCCACTGGCCGCTATCGGAGAACAGGAGTAGATTTTCACCGCGGAATTTTATTTTTAGCTTGGAGGATCGTCCGGCGTGTATGCGTGGCCTTCCTTCCAGAATCACTCTCGATCTCGCTTGCAGCACACCTTGTTGTACCTCGTCGGCAAAAGGGGAGCGGTCTTTCCACTCCGTTTCAACGTAGAACCTGTCGGTTGATTCGTCGAAGTATTGAATGATGTAATGGTGCTTGTTGACCAATAGCCGTTGGGTTTGATCCCTGAGACCGCTAAATGTTGCAATGCCCAGGTTAGCACGGTATATTTTAGAACCCCCGCCAGAGGATGCTGATGAGCCTGCACAACCAAGGAACAACGTCAACAAAACCACTACAAAGGTTAAAGAAATCAACTTTTGCATATCTCATCCTTTTCCTTATGGCTAAAATAGTGGTGCTGTAATATGTCACTTAAAAGTTACAACTTGTTTACCAATTTTCAAACCTTTTTTTGGTGTGAAAGTAAAACCTCAGTTAATAGTGAGGTAATTAAGAACACTTGTTGGAGCTTGGGAACAAGATTTTTCTAATGTTCCAAAGCCTTTCTTTTATGTGAAAAAGGCCATCACCTTAGCTGTGATGGCCTTTTAATTTTACCAAGTGTGCGTTTGTTGAATTAATCTGGAACTCTTGGGGGCGGTCCTGCACTCAATTTCGGAGCTGAGCCTGGACCACCGCCGCCGAATGTGTAGACCGACTCCCGCAGCACTTCTAACTCTTCAGCCGGAACAGGAGCATGAAGCGGCGTGTCCGTGACCAGATCTCCCCAGCCTCTGTTGTCAAAATATTCTAAGCCGGCCCCTGTCATCAGGCATTCGAGGTGTTTTTCGTATTTTAGCATGGCCCACAGGCTGGATCCGTTTAACGGACTACGGGGGTCATCAGGGTTCCCGATATTACCGCCGGAGGCCTCCATTGCTGGAGAATAGCCGCCATTTGTGACGCGCGTTTTATCGATTAATGCCGCTGCGCCTGCTGCATCCCCCATTCTGAGCAGAGCCTCTGCAATCAGGAAGTCATTTTCTTCTGGCAGAAAGATCGGCATGGGTCCTTGATTTCCGCTGAGGCCGAAGTTCTCATAGCGGTAGTACCCGTATTTGGAGAAGTGGTAAGTTCCGCGGTTGGCGCGGAACGGGGAGGCACCCCAATTCCCGGCGTAGATGCCACCGTCCACATCTTCGTCGGCGTGGTTTTTAATTGTTATACCAGAAAGGCGCTGGTCGCCGGTAACCATGTCAAATTCCGTGCGTTGTTGCACAGGGGTGTTGAGCCAATTCTGGTAACCATCCGATTCATCGGCGCCACCGATCATCTTATAATCGAGGCGTCCCCAACTGGCCCCACGATCGTTGTGGAACCACTGCTGAGAGTGCCACCAATCACCAAAAGTGCCGTCGCCCTGAGGTGCAAATGCTTCGGTCACGCCACGTTCAGCGTGGGATTTAACTTTATTCCAATCTACAGCAGCACGTTCCTCCGGGGACCGGGCGACCTGGGCGAGATAGCGGGCTGTGTAGGAGTGCGCCACTTTGGCCAGGTCTTCGTTAGTCATGATGACACCGTTGACCCAATCTTCTTCGGTCTCAATGGCTGGTCCGGTCTCCAAAAGTTCGATGGCCTCTTCTAACTGAGCTATGGCGGTAGCCATCACCTCTTGATACGGACTATATTGGTCCAACGTGATTGCTGGTCCAACTTCGTCTATGTTAACGGTTTCATCCAAGATGAAGGCACGATCATAGAAGCACGCAATATAACCTGTAGCAAGCCCTTGTACAAGTTTAGCAAAGGCCTCAGCCCGATGTGTGCGGGTTTCGTTTTCAATTATCAGTCCCCCGGTGCGTATTTGTCGTAAACCGTCGCTGGCTGCAGAAAGCGCAGAGAACATACGTTGCCAGGGTAAATCCAAATGCGATTGATACACATAGCTCGTATTATTGGGATAAGCTATACGGGGTTCAGAGGACATATCTTGGCCACCAAAATTGCCCCATGACCAGGTGAGTGCATCTGCCATGACGCCCATATGCTCGACGCCCCAACGGTTGTGCGCCCGAAACCAGGCCAGCATTGAACCCTTGATGAGCGCCTCGACATCCTCCGGGGTTCCGAGAGCACGCTCTGTATCCGGTTCGTTCAGGCTGGCGGTATCCAGTGATTGGCAACTAATAAACACCAGACCGACTCCAACCAAAACAGTTAGGATAATATTCAGTTTAAACACTTTTGGTTTCATAACTCTCCTCCTTTGTTGTCTGCCTTCAAAGGGGACAGAAACAGACAGAATAGTCTTAGCCTGGTCAAGATATTCCGCCTGTTCCATCTCTATTTTGGAAAACCTTAAAATTCGATTTCAAATAGCCCAGTAAAGGTTCGGAAATTGGGATAACCGAATTCATCGGACCGCGACACCGCTGCCGAGCCGAGATCCTCGTAGATCAAACCTACTTCGGGATCGAAGCCCTTATAGCCTGTGAAGGTAAATAAGTTGCGACCGGCAAGGCCAACGGTAACTTTATTGAGGAGGCCACCAAANNNNGTAGGTCGCATCTTCCACGAAGTGACTGGTGGCAAACGAGTTCACGTTGTAAAGGGTAGCATAGTAAGCGCCGGGTTTCTTCAATTCGTCCGGCTTGCCGCGCTGGTCCGCCTCGCCCATTTTCAGCTCACGTAAACCCCATTGCACAGTGTTGTTGTAGACGTTGCCACCGATTTGGGCATCCAGCAAGGTGTAAAGGGTGAAGCCCTTCCAGTTCAATGTGCTGGTAAATCCTAAGTTGAAATCCGGAACCGCACTGCCGTTTTTTACGA
>JAABXR010000318.1:1411-1534 GCA_011776225.1 Phycisphaerae bacterium | reverse complement strand
TGGCACATTCACTGCTGATTTTGTAGGAATCGGCGCGGCAAAGGCCGCATCAAGCTGGATATATCAGTGTCTGAAAGAGCACCCTGACATCTGCGCTTCTGAACCCAAAGAGACAAATTTTTT
>JAABXR010000318.1:707-1327 GCA_011776225.1 Phycisphaerae bacterium | reverse complement strand
CGATCCCATAGAACGTTTCGCCTCAGCGGCATATTACCGCGCCGCGACCGGCCGGGAGGATGCGCTTGATACGAGAAAGATGATCGCACAAGAAAACAATGTAGAGCTTGAGCGTGGCCTCTACTACAAACACTTAAAGCGGTTTTACGGCCTTTTCCCCGCAGAAAATATTTTGGTAATGATATATAAAGATATCAAAAAAGACCCTGTCGCATTTATGCAAGAGGTATATCGCTTTCTTGATGTGGATGACACCTTTGTGCCGCCAAGCGCGCATACGCGAAAGAACATTACTTCTCCCAAACGCGTACGCCTTCCGTGGTTTCACAAAGTAACACGTGGACTACATCAAAGAATTGTAAAAGGCCCCTTCAAAAAATTTGTGCCGACACTAAAACGTGTCGGACTGCACAAACTTNNCACAAACTTGCCAATGTTATACGCAAAATAAACACACGGCCGGAGGAGCGTATTGACCCGATCAAAGATAAAGAGCTCTACGCCGAGACACGGCAGTATTTAAACGAGTTCTATAGAAAGGACATTCAAGCACTTGAAAAGCTTACAGGAAAAGGCCTGAGTTCTTGGCGATAGCTTTCGCTTTAGCGCGACGTTTGCGC
>JAABXR010000318.1:0-674 GCA_011776225.1 Phycisphaerae bacterium | reverse complement strand
GCAATGAAAATGAAGTACAGCGTTCGAAAAAAGAACGTAGAAAATATATTACGCACCCTATTCCCTATACAGGGAATTTCATTTTTCCCTCGCCACAAAAACAAACTCGCAAATCTCCTATCTGGGAATTCAGAAAAGGCAGGATGATAGTACGGTCGTTGCGCATCATGTAAAAACACAACTCCACCCGGAGCAAGGATGTGCTTTGCTTCAAGTACGCATCGACGGCGTTTGCGGCCATCTACAAGCACCATATCAAACTTCTTCCCCAAGGTGCGCGGGTACACAACATATTCATCCATAGGGATATCCNNNNCGTCGAAAAGCACGATCTCAATATTTGAATCATGGGCAACCGCATCTTTTACTTTCTTGTACCAGTTCTTGTTGTATTCAAGGCTGACCCATTCGTAATCAATATTGTGGTTTTGCATAAATCGAGTGAAATGGAGCGTGCTTCCGCCGCTTCCCCACTCAAGGACGCGGAGCTTGTCCTTGCCGGCGACAAGCTCTTCAAGTGTTCGCTCAATAATATGAATTTCCGATTTGTTCATTAACGGCTCCATCGTATCTAATATCTTATTTTTTATTCTTACACACCATATAATAACCACTTGAGAGAACTGCCGTTTCTTCAATAGTATTTTTTGTGCGTCTATCACTAAACTCTTTTT
>JAABXR010000205.1:1784-2590 GCA_011776225.1 Phycisphaerae bacterium | reverse complement strand
AGGGCGGTGGTAAATGATCACTATAAGCCAAACACGCCCTGGCGGTATAACAAGCGCATCAACACCGACGCTAACGCGTCGGGTTGAATGCGACTTTTGGGAGGTACTGCGTTAGCGCGGGTTATGCGCAGGTTATGTTGTAATGAATTAAGTATCATAATCGTAAAAGAGGAAATTTAATGAAGAAGTTCAAACATTTCTTTGTCGTTGCAGTACTTCTTTCGAATATATCTCTCATCCAATCCGTACCAGCTCAGAATAGAAGTAGTCTCGCTAACAAGANNTCGCACAGCTCAGACCAACGTTATGTTGTTGGGTAATGAATGAAATTAAGTATCGTCGTAAAGGAGGAAATTTAATGAAGGATTTCAAACACTTTTTTGTCGTTGCAGTACTTCTCTCGAATATATGCCTCATGCATTCCGTGGCAGCTCAGGACGGAACTAATCTCGCTAACAAGATTGACGAGATTCTAACTGCCTATCATAAATATGGGATGTTTCAGGGGGCGGTTTTAGTGGCAATGAAGGGCGAGGTTCTCTATCGAAAAGCCTTTGGCTTCGCCAATATGGAATGGCGGATTCCAAACACGCCTGAAACTAAATTTACAATAGCATCACTGGGAAAAGCATTCACAGCAGCGATAGTATTGCAGCTCGTTGAGGAAGGCCGCCTCAAGCTCGAAGACCCTCTCTCAAAGCATCTTTCAACTTATCGCAAAGATATTGGCAATAAAGTGACCATACACCATCTTTTGAGCCACACTGCCGGTATTCCCTGGGGTCCGGATAATTGGCCCGATGAGA
>JAABXR010000205.1:605-1689 GCA_011776225.1 Phycisphaerae bacterium | reverse complement strand
TTTATTGCAACAGTTGCTATAATCTTTTGGGTGCCATGATCGAAGAGGTTACAGGGCACACTTTTAAAGAAGAGTTGCAAAGACGCATACTTGATCGGGCAGGTATGAAGAATACGGGTGTTGTTGAGCATAATCCTATTCTGGAAAACCGTGCCGCCGGTTACACTAGGCTGGCGACTGGAGAATTTGTTAATGCGCCCTTACAGGATCAATCCTATGCAAAAGGAGCGGGTGGGATGTATTCGACCGTGGATGACCTCTATCGGTGGGATCAGGCCCTTTATGACGACACGATTCTCTCCTCGAAAAGTAGAGAGTTAATGTTCACGTCCTACCTTAAAAATTCGGGGTACGGCTGGGGAATTGGTGCATACGTCAAAAATGGAGTAGAGGGACGAGGAAAATTTGCATACGGTTTTGGTGGTACAGGAGGTTTCGCATCCTTTATGGCACGATTTCTCGATGATCAATATTTCATTGTGGGCCTCGGGAACATGCGTCCCATTCCTCAAGGCCAGGTTGGAAACAAGATATGGAATACAATCTTGGGCTTTGATGAGGAGCCGCCTCCGCCGCCGGTTTCTGAGTCACTTTATCGCAAGCTTTTAAACGAAGGGATAAAGGAAGCGGTTGCGGAGTATCGTGAACTAAAAGAGATTAAAAACACACCAAATGTTCCGAGTGAATCTGACATCAACAGTACGGCATTTTACTTTCTGGAATCTCATCGAATTGAAGAAGCGATTACTATTTGCCGGTTTAACCTGGTCCTTCATCCAAACTCTGCAATTGCATACGCAAGGCTCGGTGAAGCCTACACGAAACGGGGTGACAAGCAACATGCAATTGAAAACTATGAAAAAGCACTCGAAATAGACCCAAAGATGAGCACCGCAACTCGAGCTCTGAAACAGTTAATCAATGAGAATTAAAGTATTCCAATATAGCACCTAACGACTAAGGATTTGTGTGGCGCGTGGTGCTAAAAAGCACGGTCTTTGCCAAACGGTAGAAACGTAATAAAGCGGAAGGAGTAAGCGGAGGGCACAAAGCCGCCACACAATCCGTTGTTGAACAAGCCCGT
>JAABXR010000205.1:290-495 GCA_011776225.1 Phycisphaerae bacterium | reverse complement strand
CGTACCTCTCCCCTGTCCCGGTGCAGGTTTTTTAAAATCTGACTAAGCGTTATCCGGTCATGCTGGTTTTGCTCATGGCGGTATGCGTCTTGCGGGTCTAATTATTTCAATGAGTACCATTTCTTTGCCGCATTTGGGACACAGATGTTTCAGGAGTTCCGGAGTCGCTTCCTCAGAAGGCTCGGATTGCACCGTACCCAAAATG
>JAABXR010000205.1:0-158 GCA_011776225.1 Phycisphaerae bacterium | reverse complement strand
AAACAGGTAGAGTTGTGGTACGCCAGTTTTTGGTCTTGTAGTCTTTATAGCGAAAGGTCACGCAGTCGTTCTCCAGTTTAAGCAAACGCTTATTGCTGATGGCCACCCGGTAGACATAGGGCGCAAAATATTTGAGCACTTCGTACCCTCTGCCAGCG
>JAABXR010000219.1:549-1906 GCA_011776225.1 Phycisphaerae bacterium | reverse complement strand
CAAAGGCCTACCCCAGAACGGCCAAACATGAAGAGGCAGCACATGCTATCACTGACGCCCTGCGCTTTGTTGCGGACAATAATGAGTTTGAACAAGAAAAAATGGCGGCGGCCGATTCATATTTTATCGAGGGAACGGGCGGTTTTATCATAGCGGTAGACCCCGATAAAGACAACGATATCACGATAGATAGCATACCTTGGGACATGATATATTATGACCCAAGCTCGCGTCGTAGAGACCATCGAGACGTGCGCTATATCGGTATGTATCTATGGCTAGATATTGACGAGGCTAAGGAAAAATTCCCAGATGCTGATATTGACAGCCTTTTTAATAAGACAATGGGAATTTTTGAAAAAAAAGATAGGGCCCATGAATGGCTGGATAGAAAAAACAAACGCATTTTAGTCGCGCAGCATTATTTTGTTCATGCGGGTGTTTGGCACGAATGCATTTTTACTGATGACCTTTTNNATCTTGATGGGCATGGAAAACCAGAACAGCCTATCGAGCTAGCGTCTGCCTATATCGACCGCTATAATATGAGATCGGGCGAGGTCAGGCCATGGGTCGATCCACAGCGTGAAATTAATGCGCGGCGTTCTAAGTCTTTGCACCTGCTCAACTCAAGACAGACGATGTCAACACAGGGGGCTATTAAAGACGTTGCGTCGTTGAAACGAGAGCTCAAAAAGCCAGACGGACATATCAGCGTCAACGGTGATGCAAATGCCTTTAAGATCCTCCCGACCACAGACATGCAGGCAGGACAGCTGGATCTTTATCAGGACTCTAAGCGCGAGCTTGACGCTGTATCTTACAATGCGCAACTTGCTGGGGAGAGATCTAACGAAGGTTTGTCAGGAAGGGCCATCGGAAAATTGCAAGCAGCGGGAACAATTGAGATAAATGGCTTATTCGGCGGCCTTAATAGCTTGGAAAAACGCGTTTATAGGCAGGTATGGCACAGAATAAAGCAATTTTGGGACGAAGAGAGATGGATACGTGTGACAGACGACCAGAACAGCATGAGATTTGTTGGTTTTAATGTGCCCTACACGGTGCAGGATTTTCTGGAAGAGACAATAAATGATGAAGACCGGCCGCCTCTAGAGCGCAAAAAAGCGGCGGCGACATATCAGGCACTAGTAGCAAAGAATGATGCTATGCTGTCGCAGGTCGTTGGTTTGCGTAACAACGTTGCGGAATTGGTCGTGGATATTAAGATTGAGCGTGGGCCTGACAGCATAACTGTCCAAGAAGAGCAGTTTGAGACGCTAGCAAAATTCGCCAGCACTGGCGCGGTGGATATCGTAGATTTAATCCAGCTGTCACAGTTGCGTGGTAAGGACGA
>JAABXR010000219.1:258-515 GCA_011776225.1 Phycisphaerae bacterium | reverse complement strand
GCCGCACAGTCTGAGAGCGCCGGCGGCGCAAAGGATTTAGAGGCCAGCGCAACAGCCGCAGAGGTTAAGAAAGACATGGCAGACGCCGCTTGGAAAGAGCAGCGCGCGATTGCCCAACAGATAGAGAACATTAAAAACACAAACCAAAGAAGCGAAACTGCCGATTTACAAGAGAAAGCGGCTAAAACTTTAAAGATCGAACAAGAATATATCCAAAAACTCTTGGAAAATCAATCTTTGGCAAGCGCGGGCGATCC
>JAABXR010000219.1:0-180 GCA_011776225.1 Phycisphaerae bacterium | reverse complement strand
GCGTAAACGGGCGAAGAGAAAAAGGAGCAGATTTTATGAACATTGATGACGTTTTCAAAGACGAAGGCAGCAAAGAAGAGCGGGTTGATGAGTTTCAGGGGCAGGGTGCCACTGAAGAAGATACGGATACCGCAGATGATGCTGCCCGCGAGGGCGAAGAGGTTTCTCAAGATGAAGAGG
>JAABXR010000270.1:1297-1467 GCA_011776225.1 Phycisphaerae bacterium | reverse complement strand
TAATCGCCCGGCAGACGGCAGATTGGCGGGTACGCTGGCCGTGCACTACCATTGCCTGCTGCAAGGAGCAAAAATTTTACGAGTTCACGATGTGCAGGAAGCGGTTGACTCCGTTAAGATATTTGAGTCGCTTAAAGACTAGTATTGAGTAGTAAGCCACAATTATTAGG
>JAABXR010000270.1:980-1180 GCA_011776225.1 Phycisphaerae bacterium | reverse complement strand
TGATACTCAATACTCACTACTAAAATAATAACAGTTGATTCCGATTGGATTTATAGAATTTGGCATTAAAGACCTGCTTGAAACGCTGGTTATTGCCCTTGTTCTGTACTACCTGTACCGGTGGATACGCGGGACGTTTGCCATCCAGGCTGCACTTGGTTTGTTATTTATTATTCTGTTAAATGCCGGTGTGGGGCTGC
>JAABXR010000270.1:305-908 GCA_011776225.1 Phycisphaerae bacterium | reverse complement strand
CGGAAATTCGAAAGCTGCTGTACAACCTCGGACAGAATACCTCGTTCAACAGATTTTTGGGCCGAACCGGGTCGGTTGATATGATATCGGAAGTGGTTGATGCTGTTCGGAATATGGCACAAACCAAAACCGGCGCGCTGATTGTTTTTGCACGAAGCACCTCCCTTCAGGACTTGGTAGACGTAGGCGTTAAACTGGATGCCCGTGTCAATGCCTCCCTCCTTCAAACCATTTTCCAAAAAGACACACCCCTTCACGACGGGGCAGTTATCATCCGTAATAACCGAATTGTTGCAGCCAGCTGCTACCTCCCGATTTCGCAGAACCCAAATATTTCGTCCGTTTTTGGAACACGCCACCGGGCGGCCGTGGGTATCAGCGAGACCAATAACGTTTTTGTGGTGGTGGTTTCTGAAGAGACCGGGCGGATATCTATCGCAAAAAACGGTGCACTTTCCAGCGGACTTTCTATTCAAAAACTCCGATCAGAAATGGAAACCTCACTGGGTGAGGTAAAAGAAGAAGGCGTTGGTTTCAGCGCAGAAAAGGCCGACCTGGAGATGAACTGATTTTGCTTTAGTGACCTGACAGAGTGCGAACGAT
>JAABXR010000270.1:0-202 GCA_011776225.1 Phycisphaerae bacterium | reverse complement strand
AGCGCGAGCGTCTCGCTCGTGCTTATAGTAGTTTGGTGGGCCAATGGAGCACAAGCTAGACGCTTGCGCCATCTAGTAATTGAAATATGTCATTCTGAACCTGTCTACCGAAGCTTCAGCGCAGGCAGGCTTGATTCAGAATCATCAATCTTTATCCTCAAAGGGAGATCCTGAGTCAAGCTCAGGATGACGATAAATACAT
>JAABXR010000340.1 GCA_011776225.1 Phycisphaerae bacterium | reverse complement strand
GAGTCACGAACCGGATAGCAACCCTCAGCTCGGCATAGCGGCTGGCGAGGTGAGTCGCTCGCCTAAGTTAGGCAGAAGTCAGCCGAGGCCATAGTAGCCAAACGCTCGGTTTAATTGCCGAGACATGGTGAAGGGCCGAACATCGCGGTCAAGGAGGAGCACTGTCACGCTCGACTTCGGACGTTAACGCCCGACCGGGCCCAGTCACGAAGCGGCGCGGCGACAAACCGCCAGCCTTGTAAATGTGAAAGAACATTTTCGCATTGATGTTGATTCATCCTGCGATTCACCCCGTGGGATACTATCAATGCAGTCTTTGTGATGCAAGGAACTTTCTTTATCCAACGGGGTGAAACGCCCCGTGCAGACCCGTCCCGAAGTGTCGGGATTGTGGGTAGGGCGGAAGAGAAACCTGCGCTACCCGATTGGGTCTTATTAATGGTTAACAATTGCCTCATTTTTAATCCAAAATTACCTTTGGTATTAAGCATAATTTCATAATAGTTGACTCGAGTTTGCCAGGACTTTAAGCAATAAATTCTGGATTCACCGTAGCTACCCGCCATCCGTTGAAAGGGCTGAGTTAGCCACACCTTCTACTCGTTAGTAGACAATCGATAAATGAATTATATCTTGCCTGAGGCTTCAATTCTGGCAGTAAGGCCATTTGTGCCAGAATGTTTGAACTCTTTATCTTTGCTCTTGTGGCTTGTCGTGACCGATTTATACTGGGTGTGATCTCTCATGAAAGGAACTGCAAGATTTTGAATTTTGATGGGTTTTCCTTCCCATCCTTTCATCATTTCGATTTCAACCATGGAGGCTGGTACCGAGAATTTAACGTTTGTAGACGTTTTTTCAATTGACACCGGCGCTTTCTCTTGAGACAGGATCTCCGACTGACCCGAATAGATGAAGCCGAACGTCTGTTCCAATTTCAAGAGCTCTACTGCTGCCTTTGCTTGTTCATCAGTGGCGTTCTCACTTACATAAAGCTTTAACCATTTTCCAAGGCTAAACGCTGTTACCACAGAGATACCGTCAAGGCGTACGTCGCCATAGTGACCTTCCTTTATTTCAATCAGGTTATTACCTTCGCAATAGCCAAGTGTTGATGGGGAACCAAAAAGGCATGGACAAGCTGGATTACAGCTGCAACTCTCCGTGTAATCGGCTTTGATAGCCCAATCCTGGGCCACAACGGATGCTGCCATAACTCCCATAATGAAAAAGACCAGCACCCAAATTGTGATTTGATCTTTCATGACAACCCTCTTATTTTGAATTATTTGTTTAGTTAGTTATCTGACTTGAAGATAAGTGCTTAGTTACAGGCCTAACGAGTGGCTGTGCTGCGCCGGGCTGAACAACTAAACCTGACTAAAAGAATGGAAATTAGCCACTCCACTAAAGTTGTGAAAGCGCATGGCCGTAGACGTCAGCACCAGCCAATGTCAGCAGCCAGCCCAACTGCACCAAACCAACTGCGCCCACAAATGCCTATTATCATAAAACCGGTTTCTGTATCATTCAGACGCCTATTTCCAACAAGTTCTTCTTTGATTGTATTTTTTCATAGACATGATTTTGCTCGTCCCTAGTTCGACGCTGACGAAAAAAGTGAGCAGCCCGTTTATTCCTTCGTTTGGTTGTTTGACAATATATCAGAAATAATTTTCAAATGGTGTTTGTTATGAATCTCTACAAACTTCAAAGCCTCATCTCTTTTCATAACACCAAATGCAAAATGTTCCCACCAGCAATCGCAATCTGATTCGGCTGCTTTTTGTACATTTAGATTTGCTTCCGCTAAAAGTTCACGCAACTCCGATTCAGTTGTTTGTTCGTTAGGTATCGCGGCATCTGGGGTTCTGCCACGTCCACGGGGAATTGTCCCGGTTAAAAATATGATCCGTCGCAACAAGCCCTTCTTTATCTTTCCGGTATATGGTTTTGAATTAACAAGTGCACTACATATTCCCCTTGTTCCCAAAAGACAATGCTCTATTTGCATTCCTACTGACCACTTAGAAACATTCTCATTCTTAACCGAACATCTTGGAATATAGTCGTTCAGTCTGTCCAACGTCTGCAGAATCAATGTCATTCTATCCAACTTCTAAGTCACTGTGCGTGTTCAATTAGTTTTCAATTTAAATGCCACCGGAATTACCGCGCTAAACGATTTTATTCGATGGGCCATATTCGCCACCTGCAAGAATCGCCCAGATAAACCCTTACCCAGGCTCGAGTTTTCTCATCATATCAAGACATTACCCGTCTTGGTAAGACCGGGGATAATGGGTTTATCACGCGCTTCAGGTCTCGCAAAGACATTTTCTCTTGGGAATCGAACATGCTGGTCATAAAAAAAGAAACTCCAGGAGCAAAAAAGAAACTTGCATAAGTTACTGGCGAAAACATCTATTTTAAAGGTGAATAAATAGTCAGATATACAAAGAATCACATTCCTAGGAAGACATCTGTTGATTCATTTGAAAGCGGACCAGACACGTTTACGGCGGTAAATAGCTCGGGCTTCGAAATCGATACCGTTTCCTGACTGAGTGATAATTTATGTAACCGGTTTGTTAAAAGCAACAAAAAAATGGGAGGCGCGCATGCCGAAGCACCAGTTGCTGGACGAAGTCAGAGAAGTGCTGCGAATCAAAAACTATAGCTACCGCACGGAGAAATCCTACATCCGTTGGATATGCAAGTTTGTTCTCTTCCACAACAAACGCATCCGCGAGACATGGCCGAGCCGGAAATCAAGCAGTTCCTAAATTATCTGGCCGACTATCAAAAAGTGGTGGCTTCTACCCGGAATCAAGCATTGGGTGCCGTCCTCTTCCTCTACAGGAGTCACAGATTTTACCGAGACCTTATAACCGATCAGGGGGTGTTAGATATTATTCAAGTTTGCGTTGTTGTGAATTCGGAACCTGTCAGGTGGCAAATAGGTGGCAAATCACGGTGCGAACGATAATGAAACACTATGAAAAAATATAGGAAAGAAAACAACCACTTATGGGAATTGCCACCGGAAATAACTCTGTTCTTGTTTTTTAGAAGCTTACGTGCTTTCCCAAAGGATTAGAAGTCCGTTGCTGTCGACTGAGCTACGGACGCAAATACTCTGTTGCTGATTGGTAAGATTATCACCAATCTTTCTAAAAGTCAAGCGAAATGGGCTGCGATGTGCGTGGTTAAGGCAAATCCAGCTACCAAGATGCGCAACAGGCGGCGGATGTTATTAACTTTCCTTGACTGGTAAAAGAAAATTGTCTATCATATATTGTGGTAATTACTGAAGCTGTCCCCATAAAAGTCATGTTGTGCATAGTTGTACTTGAGAAAGAGAGAACTGAGACATCTGGAAATTATTTTGAGAAATTGAATATCAAATTAAATGTATCTGTGAAACGGTCTGTTAAAATGCCTGAGACATACACGTGCCGAAGTTGTAGCGCTACAAAGATGTCGGTGTTTTACGAGGTTCAGAACGTACCCGTCCACAGCGTCCTGCTGATGCGTTCCCGGGAAGCGGCGGTCAATTATCCGAAGGGTGACATTGTCCTAGCATTTTGTCCCACCTGTGGATTTATTTCGAATGCAGCGTTTGATCCCGTGGTGCATGAATACAGCTCCGACTATGAGGAAACCCAGGGATTTTCACCTACATTTAATTCTTTTCATCGACGACTGGCCACGGATCTGATCAATCGGTATGATTTGCATAAAAAAAACATCATCGAAATCGGCTGTGGCAAGGGAGAATTTCTCGCACTGCTTTGCAATCTCGGAGACAATCGGGGACTTGGTTTTGACCCGGCTTACGTGAGCGAACGCAATCCATCAACCGCTGATAATCGAATTACGTTTATTCAAGATTTTTACTCTGAGGAATATGCTCATCACCGAGGTAATTTCATTTGCTGCAAAATGACTCTTGAACATATTCAGGACACGGCCGATTTCGTGAGCATGGTACGTCGCTCAATTGGCGACCGGCTCAATACGACTGTGTTTTTCCAGGTGCCTGAAATTATGCGCATTCTGGGTGAGACGGCATTCTGGGATATTTATTACGAGCACTGTTCGTACTTCAGCCGCGGGTCACTTGCCCGCTTGTTTCGCAAATGCGGCTTTGACGTGCATGATCTATGGACCGATTACGACGATCAATATTTGATGATCGAGGCGCGTCCCGGCGACGGAAGTGGGCCGACTCTCTTAGAGCAGGAGAAGGATTTGGAGGTGCTTAAACAGAATGTGGAGCATTTTTCCGGTTCCGTCGCAAACAAGATCAATCAGTGGAGAGATTATGTCGAGGCGTCCAAAAAAGACGGCAAACGCATAGTCCTTTGGGGCGGGGGTTCAAAGGGAGTTGCGTTTTTGACCACTCTTGGTATCCGGGATGAAATAGAGTTCGTGGTCGATATCAATCCATATAAACATCACACCTACATGGCGGGCACGGGTCACGAAATTGTCCCACTGGAATTCTTGCAGGAATACCGGCCGGATGTGGTCATCGTCATGAACCCCATTTACTGCGAAGAAATTCAGCAGTCGTTGAACAAAATGGGCGTGGCTGCCGAAGTCATGCCTGTTTGAGTACTCTGTTATTTGGTTAAATAAGACCATGACATCTGCCTACACTTGTCCAACCTGCAATTCTTTAAATATCGAGGTTTTTTTTGCACTAACCGATGTTCCGGTGTTTTGCAATGTGCTGTGGCGTTCGAAAGAGGAGGCTATGGGCTGTGAACGAGGGGACATCAAATTGGCCTTTTGTCATGACTGCAGCATGATCAACAATGCTGCATTTGATCCGACTTTGGTGCAATATTCGCGAGAATATGAAAATTCGCTGCATTTCTCGCCCCGTTTTCAGGATTACGCGACGAACCTCGCGAAAAAGCTGATTGACAGATTCGATCTGCGTGGAAAGCACATTGTCGAAATTGGTTGCGGAAAGGGTGATTTTCTCTCGATGCTGTGCGAGATGGGTGGTAATCATGGCATCGGCTTCGATCCGAGCTATGAGCAAGAAAGAACCCAAAGCGAGACCGCGAAGCGAATCACGTTCATTCAAGATTACTATTCCGAACAATATGCTGACTGTGACTGCGATTTTTTGTGCTGTCGCCATATGCTTGAGCATCTTGAAAATCCGAGAGCCTTTCTTGAAGCGGTCAGAAGGACCCTTGGCAGCCGAAGAGAGACCATTGTATTTTTTGAAGTGCCAAATGCTTTGTTTACCCTGCGGGATATGGCCATTTGGGACATCATCTACGAACATTGTCTGTATTTCACCCCTGAGTCATTGGCGGCCCTGTTCTCCACCTGCGGATTTGATGTGCTGAACGTTGATAAAGCTTACGAGGGACAGTTTCTCGTTCTTGAAGCGGTGGCAAGGAAAAATATACAGGAACCCCGTCCTGTAGAAAACAAGAAGCTTCAACAAATCAGTGGCGATGTGAGAGAGTTCAGGGCAAACTATGAACGCAAAAAACAAACATGGTTGAAAAGACTGAGAAGGATACAAACGACCGGGCAGAAAGCTGTCATTTGGGGCTCCGGATCCAAAGGCGTAACTTTTTTGAATGCGTTGAAAATCCGCAACAAGATTGAATACGCCGTGGACATTAATCCGCACAAGCAAGGCAAGTTTGTAGCTGGCACCGGACAAAAAATCGTGCCTCCGTCATTCCTCCAATTGTATCAGCCTGATGTCATCGTTGTGATGAACCCGATCTATAAAAAAGAAATTTCGCAACAGGTCAAGAGTCTAGGCGTGGCAGCAGAGCTTTTGGTTGATGATGCAAGTATTTAGTTGTTGAGAGAAACGGAAGAATCCCGCCATTACGGCAATGTTTTGAGCCGGAACTCTTGGTTTTAGCATACAGATTTTCTCCTCAAACTGTTTATAAGAGCCTCCCGTATTTCGATCGTCGCCGTTAAACTTCAACTCACACATGAACGATTTCGTACAAAAATGCCCGAAAATGTTCATTAGCATTGCATGGTTTCTTGACACGTTTCTTATTTTAAATTCATAAATAACAACTAAATATGTCTGGATTATCATTGTTCGGCACAACCCTTGCTTTTATCAAGCACTGATTTTAGAATATTTAAACCCAAAGGAGCAAAAATGAAAAAACGAATTGGAGTAGTTCTTATGGCCATCCTCTTCGGTCTTGCGGCTTGTTCCACCCCCTCAACGAAAGACCAATCCTCAAGACCTGTCAAAGCCACAGGCAGTCAAGAGTTGAAGCTGGAGGACCTGTTAACGAGCCAGCTTGAAGGCGTAGAAGGTACCGAAGTGGTGGTAAGCCGCGTTACCATTCCGCCCCACACGTCCTTGCCAAAGCATTGGCACCCGGGAGAAGAGTTCGCCTATGTTCTCGAAGGCTCTGCCGTTTTATGGCAAGAGGGTAAGGCTGACGTGATAGGGAAGAAAGGAGATGTAGTAAAAGTGCCGTTGAAGCAGATCCATACGGCCATTACAACGGAAGAAGGTGCTACGATCCTGGTATTCCGTGTACACGAGTTGGGTAAGCCACAGCGGACCATTGTTGAATGACGGGCTTGATGGCAGGATTGGGAGCCGCTGGCACCGGTGAACTGCTGTCGTTTTTCTGGCGCGAGTTCCCGGCGAGAGGCCAGATGCCTTGTCGCATGTTTCGATATCTTTGGCTCTTGGCATCGGTGCCTTTAAACAAGTCTTGAAAGAGTGCCTCCGGCCGTGAAGTGCATAACAAGCAAATTCACCCGACGAAGGGCGCAGGCAACCTGAGTTGGTTTTTGCGGTTCGGTAATTTTCATTTTTACTGAGCGAGTTAGGTGCGGATTCATCCTTTGCGGGTGATTTGCGGCGTTAGCTTTAGGATCAGGT
>JAABXR010000337.1:11582-18015 GCA_011776225.1 Phycisphaerae bacterium | reverse complement strand
TTAATGTTGCGGAAACGGATGCCTGCAGAAGCCGTAACGTCGGTAAACCAATTTCCTGAATCGTCTTGCCCTTTTTTAGATGGTACTAATTGAGAAGATACGGCTGGGGGCATGCCCATGATTTTATTCTTATCCTGTATTTGCCACTTCTCACAACCACAAAAAGCTAATACTACCGTGATATCGACGAGGATACAAGTTATAAATTTGAATTGCATTCAGGATTTCACCATTTCTCTTATGCAGTTAAGACTTTCGGGGCTTTTTCATATTTTCTTTACGCAAGCGGGGTGCGGCGTTGGCGCTCCGCGAGCAAGTTTGTTTTAAAAACCAGGCCATCGAATTACCGCCAACTTGATATTCCTGCCCCGCACGCCAGCCTCCGCATCACGCAACTTCGGTTTAATAGCAGAGCCCCGCAAGCCTGCCATAACATTACTTTACTTAAGACTTTCAATAGGAATGGTTACTTTCTCCGGCATGCTCATCGAACTATGGGCTTTTTTGCCGAACTGGTAGGAAATAACAAGATTGACCAGGTAGTCGGCAAAGGCCGCGTCCCCGATTCTATAAACGCCGGTTTCTCTGGTACGCAGTTTGTCTGAATAGCTTTGCGTTCTGTTGCGGTATAAGGCAATCGGAGCGCTCAATGTGAAATTAAGTGCTTTCCGGTTGTAGGATATTCCTGGTTCAATGGAAATGATATAACCGGGTCTGCGGTAACCTTCGCTTTTGCCGATCAAATCTTCGCTGGGAATCCCTTCTATTCGACCACCGAGACTGGCCGATAAGCCGGTTTTCGGCAACACGGTGTAGCTGATTCCCAGTCGGGCCGCGTACTGGTCGGCAACCGAATGAAAGGCGGTAATCGAATTCGTATTTACCGGAGCCCCTCTTCTCAGCGTATTGTTCACATTCCTTGGGTTAAATAGGTAGAACCCGTTGAAGTAAAGCGCTGCATTTCCAAAAAGACTCCGAAAACCCTGAATTTGCAAATTAAGGCCCCAGCCACCATCTCCCAGTTGAATAGACTGGTCGACAGGCCTTACTGCTAACGAGTCACTGCCGTCAGCAGCCCGCTTGTGAAAAAAATCCTGCACGTCGGCGTCGCCCGTCGGCATCTTGATGCCAAGACCTATCGAGATATTTCCCCTTACTGCGGTTACCGGGTCAAACAACCAGTAGTCGGCCGTAAACCGCATGTCACCAATTCCGGAGGCACCTGTATGAAAGCGCGTTTGCGCAGGATTGGATGATAGGCTGTTCCCATAATGCTCATAGAGTGATGAGCGATCATAGTAAATGATTGGCACATTCAGGGTCAGTCCGACTCGGTTGCTAACAGCATAAGTCACCCCAAGATCGACGGAATGAGTAACATTTATCACCTCCGTACCCTCTTCTACTCTGTGCTTCTCCTCATGATCGCCTCTGAAATGTCTAAATGATCTGAAATAGCGATAGGAACTTGAAAGCTGCCATTGGCCCTCTTGAATGATTCCAACAGTATTAACGTATCCCGAAGCAGAGCAGCTCATAGGGCGAACTGCCACACAACCCTGGCTTAAAACTGCTTGATTGCTTATGAGTATGGTAGTAACCACCACAATTGAAAGAGCTATAGTTCTTTTCATGATTTCCTCCAAGACGTCGTTAAAGTAGAAACTATAGAACGAAAATTATTCGCTCCCGGTCAAGATGTGATGACTTATCCGGTATTTAAAATAAGCGAATAACAAAAATATTACGCTCAGACAGAGAAACGTCTGGGAGGAGGAGTAAGTGGTTGTGACGAGGTCTGATCGTTCTGATCTGAATGAGTTAGGAAACGTCTTGTACCTTTCTTTACTTGAAGAACAGCCATAGTAGGGTAGCTGTGAAAATTGAAGACACGATAATACTTTACCATCACTGCACTACCCTTCTGCTGTTTACTGCAACCAGGGCATGCTTTTCGCGTATTTGAGGCGATATCTACCGATGTCTTGCAGCCAGCTTCCCGAAAAGGCAACTTGCCAAACGCAGAATTTTCCACCTGTGGTAGCCTGCTTTCGGCGATTACATGCTCCACCGTATGTATCATACCCGCAGTGATGAACCCGATGAGGGTAGTGATATAAAGGCCGAGCAGGCAGTACGTCGTGAATGGGATTATGTTAGAAGCACGACTCATATATTCATTTAGTCAGTCAACTATTTCCATACTTTGCAGTTTGTAGAGAACGTGATTTGCTGCCCTGACCTTTCTTAAGTGTGATAATCTGGTTAGCCCTGACCCCGGCAAAAGTTTCAGTAGATCCGTCAGGCCACTGAATCTCGACTCTGTCGATGCTGGTGTCCATACCCAGTCCAAAATGGGCTCGGTGGTCGTTGCTGGATAGGAAACTGTAGCCTGGGGAGATAAACCGACTGAGCCGTCTGCCAGAAACCTGCAGCGTAACCCTGGCTCCAACGGCATCTCGGCATAAATCGGAATCAAAGACGCGAACAATGAGCCAATTGCCTTTTTTCTCTAAATCGTTGCGGAACAGTCGCGCCGGGTCGCCTGAGTTTGCTAAAAGTAAATCGATGTCCCCGTCATTGTCCACATCGCCAAATGCCAAACCTCGACTATTTTCAATTAAGGAAGCAAAGGGCGACGAGTTTTTATCCAACAAGTGGAATCGCCCCTCGCCATCGTTTTCAAATAAGAAATTTGGTTCAGCGTAATAATCCCAATAGCCGATATTATTTGTTTTCAATAGCGTGCCCCTGCTAATCCTACCATTGGCAACAGCCAGATCAAGGTCACCATCGTGGTCCAAATCAAAAAAACCAGTTCCAAAGCCGGTGTAGGGCAGGCTTGGTCCCGCCAATCCCATAGCACCACTCTCATCTTGAAACCCGTAATCTCCCTCAGACCGGTACAAAGTGTTGCTCTCGGAACCCACATGCGTGATAAACAAATCCAAATCATTATCACTGTCCATATCTCCCAACGCAATCCCCATACCTGCTTCTGCATGCCCTGCAGCATTAAGCGCGGCTCCTAACAACAGTGCAAGATCCTGAAATGTACCATCCTGTTGATTGATCCATAATTGATTCGCTTCCCCATCATTTGACACATAAAGATCTGGAAAAAGATCGTTATTAAAATCTGCACTGACCACGCCCAGCCCCTTTGAAACGCCTTTGGCAATGCCGGACTTTGTAGAGACATCAGAAAATGTGCCATCGCCATTGTTATGATAGAGGATGTCGGCTACGCCGGGAAAACCGCCCGGGCCACAGTAATCCGGGCGCCCCGACCGGTCCATACATCGCTCTGCGGGATCATAATCGACATAGTTGGTCACGAACAAATCAAGATAGCCATCTAAATTATAATCAAAAAACACAGCAGAGCAGCCCCAATGAGGGTTGTTGATTCCGGCCTCTTTTGTGATGTTTGTAAAGGTACCATTCCCGTTATTGCGATAAAGGACATCGAGACCATAGTTGGTTATATAGACATCGATGTTGCCGTCGTTATCTATATCGCCAACAGCAACCCCCATTCCGTAGCCCGGATCGCCCAAGCCGGAAACTTCAGTGACATCCGAAAATGTGCCATTGGGTTCCTGGCGGAATAAGCGGTTTCTCAAGGGTGATTGAGATGCGTTGTTTCCGCTGTGCCGGGCGCCATTCACAAGGTAAATATCCAGGTCGCCGTCGTTATCGTAATCCAGAAATGCACAGCCCGAACCGATGCTTTCGGGCATGAAATAGCTGCCGTCCGCTCCGGGGTCATGTTGAAAATCCAATTTCACCTGCTCGCTGACCTCAATAAATATATTTGAATTTACCTCTTTGTTGCAATCAACACAGCCGACGAAAAGAAGGAGGCTAATGGGTAAACCGAGTCTTTTCATATTCATGATAGTGATATCGAGGGAGCCAATTAGTATATTGACCTGGGAATAGATTACAGATTTGCGATATAACGCTCGGTAAAACGTCCCCTATTCTTGCACCCCCTGTCCTTCCACCAGGAGATAGGTTTTACCTGATTTTAAATTACGAATGCTTTCCCTGTGATCGCTTGGCCAGATCACCTCCACAAGATCCGCCTGCTTGGCCTCACCCAATCCAAAGGTAAGCACCAGCTCGCTCTGGGAACAGTAGCTGTTTCCGGCTTTCAGAAGCTTGTACTGAACCGAATTGCTCACATACACCTTTACTTTGGCGCCGATGCCATCTCGGTTGCTTTTCGTACCCTTCAATTTGAAGCGAATCCAGTTGTTGGTGGCACCGCCGTCGTTACGCAAAACGTAAGGACGGCCGTTGTTGGTAGTAATGACCACATCGAGGTCGCCATCGTTATCCAGATCGCCGTACGCCGCACCGCGTCCCACCACCGGCTGGGTCAGCGGCCCACCAATGCGCTGGCCAACCTCGGTGAAGGTGCCGTCGCCACGATTTTTGAAAAGCAGCGGGCGCTGTGCATAGGTAATACTCTTCTGCACCGTGGCAATCTGATCTTCCACGTGACCATTGGCTCCAAAAATATCCTCAAAGCCATCCAGATCATAATCAAAAAAGAACAGTCCAAAAGTGAGATACGGCAGACTCTCCAGCCCGATATTGGTTCGCGGGGCAAAATCGGTAAAAAGCCCATTGCCTTCGTTGTGGTACACTCCGACCATTTCATTAGAAAAATTCCCAACAATCAGACTAAGCAAGCCCCTATTTTCGTAGTCGGCCACGTCCATACCCATGCCAGCCCGCGCCTTCCCCATCTCACTGAACGCCATGCCGGACATGACGCCCACCTCAACGAAAGCGCCTTCGCCATTGTTCTGGTAAAGATAATCCGGTTGGGTGTCGTTGGCCACCGAGATATCCAGCCAGCCGTCTTCGTTGAAATCAAAAACGACATTCCCCAGTGTTTTGGCATCCGGATTGTAAATCCCGGCTTTTTCCGTGACATCCGCAAAAGTGCCATCACCGTTGTTGCGGTAAAGTCGAGGCGACACCCCCTGATACGATTCCGGGGTACAGTACGATTTGTGCACACCATCAAGCGTACACCAGATGTCGTTTTCGATGGACCACACCACGTAGTTGCCCACAAACAGGTCCAGGAACCCATCTTTGTCATAATCAATCCAGGCGCAACTGCTGCTCCAGTCTTCCAGACCCAGCCCCGCCCGATCGGTCACGTCGGTAAATGTGCCGTCGCCGTTGTTTTTGAACAGGTAATTCTTCCCCAGGTTCAGCATGTAAATATCATTAAAGCCGTCGTTATCGTAGTCGGCGATGCCGCACCCCATACCGTACATCTCCCTGGCCAACCCAGCACCTTTGGTGACCTCCTGAAATTTGCCGTTACGCAAGTTTTTATAGAGAGCAGGCGCGTGAGACTTTTCGGAGTCTCTACCGGGCCAGTCTTTTCCATTGATGAACAGCAAGTCCTGATGATTATCATTATTAAAGTCGAAAATGGCACAGCCTGCCCCCATGGTCTCCGGCATATATTTCTTACCGAAGGCGCCATTGTAGTGTTCGAAAGTAATACCAGCGCTTTGGGTGATATCGACAAATGATATTTGTACGTCGTTTGACGGTTGCGCAGATTCTTTCTCGGTTTTTTCACCGGCCAAGACAGAGAGACATCCAGCGACTAGCGCAGCCGCCAAAACAATAAAATTAGAACTTAGTACTTTCAAGTATCGATCCTCCTTTACTTTATATTCAAATCGTTGTCGGAAGCGTAGGAATACTCAGTTTTGCCCTCTTCTTCCCAGGGCAAGGGAACCGAAACGTGCTCGTGAATCGGCTGGCGTTCGTTATTCGCCTCCGGGTTCTCCCTGCGCACCTCGCCCGTGATGGTCTGCGCCGATTCATCGGCCTTGAATCGCAAATAGAGGGTCTGCTCTTTCCTGGCGTTTTCCATATCCCCTAAACCACGATAGGATAGCATTAAATTGTAGTGCGCCTGCAAATCCTCCGGGTCGATCTTCAGCACCTTTTCCAGCTCGCTGATGGCGCTCTCATAGTCCTTTTTCAAGAACAGAATACGCCCGATCTGATTGCGCACCACCCGGTCTCGTGGATAAGCGGCAGCGGTTTTGCGCAGGTGTTCCAGTGCCTCATCGTACTTACCGCGACTCTTCAAAGCCAGGGCGTAAAAGTAGTGCGTCTTTGCCAAGTTTGCGTCCACCTCCAGAGCCTTCTTCAACATATCTTCGGCGCCGTCAATGTTGCCCTCCTGCAAGCGCGCTCGCGCCACATTTACCCAGCCATCGGCATAGTCTGGTTCAAGTTCCGTGACCTTGAGAAAGGCACGTTCAGCTCCTTTCAAATCGCCCTGACGCAACAATCCAATACCGTAGTCATTCCAGCGCTCCCGGGTTAACGGTTCCTGAGTTTCGGCAAACTCAGGAACCGGCGCACCGGCCGGCCGCACCCG
>JAABXR010000337.1:4855-11550 GCA_011776225.1 Phycisphaerae bacterium | reverse complement strand
GAAAAGCCAGCGGCCATCATCATAATGAGGGCTCAGGGCAAAATCGGTATCCGAGGGATCACGTACCCCGGCAAAAGCAAATTGCGTGTTCCACCACATGAATTTTCGGTAATTGAGTTTGGCGGTAATGAATATCTTATCACCACAATCTTCTGGAATGTGCAGCCGATAATGCGCCACGTCCGCGGCTCCGGGCGGAATGAGATTCACATACATGACGGAGCGTGCCGCCCAGGCATTGCGCTTGTTGATGGGATTGCCGTGTCCATCCAGCAAGTAGGACTTGTAAAAATGGGCGCCTTGCTCAACCGGACCCTTACCGTTATCTCTAACTGCGCCGCTCCAGAAAACGGTCTTTCCATGATCGTCAACGGCCTTCAGCTCGATCCAGACATCAAAAGCGTCCACGGTGCCGCCCGGGAAGAAGTGCCCCACTTTAAGCGTGCGCACCACCACATCCAGGCGAACGGAATCGCCGCGCCGTACCACGGCGTTGGCGTTGTCCAGGGGTGCGATGATCTTCACAGCTTCGCTGGTGACCCCCCCAACTCCCACGGCCATCCCCTGCTCCTCGCCGATGCCAAATGTACTGGAAATCTGTGGCTCACCGGGCGTTTTCATCGGAGCCTGCGTAAATTCGGCCGACTCGGTGCCGGGCTCGGTCATGGCAAAAATATCAATCCGAAGTTGATTGTCCTGCAAGAACTCTGTAACCAGCTTGAGCTGCTCCTCATCCTGATTAGCTATGGGCAGGGCGGTGTTGGCACCGGGGAATCGGTGATTGTGAACAAAGCCATCAATATTCCCCGCATCCTTCGAAGGCGTCAAAGGCATGTGGCAATCCGCACATTTCTGAGGTTTGGGCGGATAATAGAAGGATCGCGCCCCCTGACCTGACACTCCGCTCGCCTGCCAGTTATCGTACTCATTGAATCCCCGGAACCAGCGGTAGTTGTTCACAGGCTTATCCAGATGCACTTTGTGACAGGCCGAGCAGAATTCGGCGGTCTGCTCTCGATGAAACGGCTTCAGAAATGTGCGCTTGTGCGGTGCGGGATCCATTTTCACTAAAAAATCATGTACCCCTTTCACCAGTGGATTCTTGCTCACGGCCAAATCGTGTAGAGGTGGGTATTCAATGTAGTATCCACCATTCCCCATGGTGTCTTTCACCTTGACAATGGCGTGGCAGCCGTTACAGGTGATACCAGCCTGAGCTTCAGGGGTATCGACAATTTCTCGAACCGGTCGGTCGAACATGCCGTTGAAAAGCACCGCCGGGTCATGACAGCCTGCACACCATTTCGAAGGTTGAATGCCGATCACATCCTGCATGTACTCAATGGATTTGCGATACCACTGGTTGTTAAATGAGGAAAAATGGTGTGCGGAAGAATTCCACTGTTCAAAAATGTCCGGGTGACAGCCTGACTGACCGCAATTGTCGGATGTCATAAAAAATGTAGACGGAATCAGCCCGCGGGTACTGGTCTCAGCGGAAGACGGAAAAAACGGCCCGTCTTTACCAAACATTCCCTCTTCATTCATGGAAGAAGGCGGTCTCTCCGGGTTCTCAATGTAGTTGTTAGGATTGGGGAATGCGATGCTCCAGGTCAGAACAGCGGTCGGAAGCAAAATACCCAGTGCGAGCACAGCCAGTCCCCACTTCCAGAGCCAGCGCAGCTCCTGGCCTATTTTCGTTTTTGAAAGGGTCAGACCTAAGTAGACAAGGATGAGCACTACCGCCGGAACCGCTGTAGCAATGTGCGCGTACAGCACCGAGCGGTTGGGACGTAGATTACCAAATATAATAAGATAGAGGCCCGCTCCCATACTCAGTATCATTAACGAGTAGGCGGCGTAACCTACCACCTGGCCCACTTGCCCCAGTTCTGATGTGGTTCTCTGCAGGAGTCGAAATCCGTAAACCAGGAAGGGAACGATGATTACGACACCGAATATAACATGAAACAGCACATTGGCCATGTAAAAAATGTCCGGGGACGCAAACGAGGCCAAATAAGCGCTGTTGATAATAAGCAACAAAAAACCAGCCTTTAATAACTTTTTCATTTTATACCTCTCAAATCGCTCTTTCTCTTCTTATCGCGAAAGGTTCGGTCGCTATTTACTTCAAATTGTCACGGACTTTCGCCTTTGCTTCTTCGTCCTTCTTGCTTGTGTTCTCGAGGTTCGACAAGGCAATATATCTCGGTTCTTCAATGAGAGTCAGTGTGCCCGCACGAACCTTTCGGGTAGTTGTCTTTCCGGAAGGCCAGGTGACTTCGACCGAGCCTTCGCTCTCTCCCGGTCTTAGACCAATATGGAGCGTCGGATCACTCGAACCCAGGTATGCCCCGGCGAAGCGGGTTTCAGACGAAACGGTACGATTTCCAAGTCGGGTGATCACCTTGGCTCCGATTCCGTTGATATTGGGCGGCTGGCCTTTAAGGCGAATTCTGAGCCAACGATCGCTCACAGGGATATCGTTCCGGAGAAGCTGTGCCGGACCTCCGCAATTTGAGACCAGGATGTCTATATCCCCGTCGTTGTCGTAATCTCCGAAAGCAGCGCCCCTGCTGACGAGTTTTTTTTGGAAGTCCTTGCCACATTCGCCGGCTACGTCCTTGAAACACCCTTCCTGGTTTCCAACAAAGATCAAATTCTTCTGTGGATAAGTAACGCCATACGCAAGGGGTTTGCGGTATGCCCAGATACCCCCATTGGCTACAAAACAGTCCAGGTAACCGTCGTTGTTGAAATCCACAAAACGTGTGGCCCAACCAGTTGATATCCAGTTATTCTCATCCAGGCACATAGCCTCTGCCATGTCTGCAAAAAGCAAATCCCCCAGGTTTTCGTACAAGTTGTTCAACTCATAGTGAAAGTTCGTTACATAGATATCCTGTTTGCCGTCACCGTTTAGGTCCGCAATGTCCACACCCATTCCGGCCGTGTCTACACCCTTCTGATCAACGGCTATCCCGGCTTTCAGGCCGATTTCTGTAAATTGCCCATCGTTGTTTTGGTACAAAAAATTAGGGGTCCGGTCATTGGCGATAAAGAGATCCTGATCGCCGTCGTTATCAAAGTCGGCTGCCACGACCGCGAGTCCCTTGCCTCCACTTATCAAACCTACTTCGGAGCTTACGTCTGTGAAAGTGCCATCACCGTTGTTTCTGTAAAGCATATCCTCTTCGGCGTCATAGAAGCGTGGACCTCGCAACTTGGGTTCTGTCCAGGAGTGGTGTTCAATAGGGAACTTTACATAATTTGCCACGAACAGATCAAGGTCGCCATCGTTGTCGTGGTCGAAAAAGACCGCGCCGGTGCTCCAGCGTGGATCGCCGGTGCCAGAACGCTCCGTCACATCCTGGAAGGTTCCGTCCCCTCGGTTCCGGTACAATTGGTTTGGTCCAAAGTTGGTGACGTAAAGGTCAGTGAAACCATCGCCGTCAAAATCTGCCACCGCGCACCCCTGACCATAGGTGGCCCTGGTAATTTGCGCGGCCTTTGTCACATTCTCGAACGTACCGTCGCCCTTGTTGTGGAAAAGAGCATGGTGGGTTGCTGCTTCTGCCAATGGCAAACCACTCTCGTCAAGTTTGGTCGCGTTCACCAAGAAAGCGTCCAGCCAGCCATCATTGTCGTAGTCGAAAAGAGCGCAGCCACTTCCGGTTGTCATCAAGAGATTTCTTGGCTTCTCTGCTCCGAAGTTGTGGCGGAACTGTAAGCCTGAGGTCTCGGCCACATCCGTGAACCGCAGCGAAACTTCATCCTGTGAACAGGCAGAAAGCGCCGTAACAAGCCAAGCAAAAAGAAGCCATTTCACCGGCGGATACACAACTCCTACACGGGGGTCCTTAGGAGGTAGCCACGGGAATGTTGATGTAATGATCGTAATAGACAAAGTTAGAACGTGTCGCATTGTTTTCTTCTCCTAATAGAATGGAACGGTGTAGTTAATCAGGGAATGGATTCGGATGATCTTGAAAAGTCGGGGATATTTGCCGTCATCGGTTCCTCGATAGCAGTTTCCGTTGTTAACTGCGGCGTGAGGGTCCCCTCAAGCACTTCGATGGTGCTGGCAATAGAGCCCTTTATATGATCAAGCCCTTTTATTCAGCATCGCTTCAGCTTCTTCGTCAGACAGATTTGCCAGTTTTACGAGCAATTCGGCGGTCTTTTCAACTTTTGATCTTTTTTCAGGATCTTTGAGAAGCGCGTCGGACAATGCGGCAACCGTAGGCGTTTCAAAGACCGTACGCAACGGGAGCTCTACCTGCAAGGAATCACGAATACGGGAAACGAGACGCGTTACCAGAATGGAATGACCGCCTAAATCAAAGAAATTATCTTGGATACCGGCTTTTTCGATATTGAGAACTTCGGCCCAAATCCCGCAGAGCACCTCCTCAACCGGGTTACGAGGAGGGACAAAGGTTTCTTCCAAGTCGGGCCGGGCACGATCAGGTTCGGGGAGTGCGTTCCGATCCACTTTGCCATTGGGAGTCAGCGGTAAGGATTCCAGGAAAACAAACGCAGAGGGCACCATAAAGTCAGGCAGTTGTTCGTTTATAAAACTGCGCAGCTCCGTAATCTTCGGCTGCTCGTTTTGCCCGGGCACAACATAAGCAACCAATCGCCTGTCTCCGCTTGCGGGAGTTTCCGGCTGTGAAGACTCGCTGGCAACGACGACACTTTGTGTCACGGAGGAATGTTGACTTAGCACTGCTTCGATTTCGCCGAGTTCGATGCGATAACCTCGAATCTTGACCTGGTGATCGGCTCTGCCGAGGAATTCAATATTCCCCTCCGGCAGATAACGGGCTAAATCGCCGGTCTTATAGAGCCGAGAGCCCACCTCGTCATCGAATGGATTTGGCACAAGTATGTCGGCCGTTAGTTCCGGTCGATTTAAATAGCCGCGTGTCAAGCCTACTCCGCCGATATAGAGTTCCCCTGGGACACCGATTGGAACGGGTCGCATATTAGCATTCAACAGATAGATTTGTGAATTGGCAATGGGACGACCGATCGGCACTTGCGTTTCCAGCTCCTTGGATCGGCAATCGAACACCGTGCACCAGACTGTTCCCTCAGTCGGACCGTATTCGTTGAAAAGTCCGGTCTCGGGAAACAGCTCATTGTGACGATCCACTACATTTTTTGTACACGCCTCTCCCGCTACGATCACCGTATCGAGCGAGCTTAATTTTTTCGGCTCAGCCTCGCTCAAAATAAGCGAATAGAGCGAAGGCAAACACAACATGTGCGTGATTTGCTGACTGGCGATGAGTTCGGCGACCGGCTGCGGATCGCGCTGAAGACCGGCCTCGGGCAACACCAGTGTCCCGCCCGAACACAGGCTCCAGAAAAGCCCGACAATCGAGCTGTCAAAGGAAAAAGATGATAGCAGCAGAAAACGCCCGACCGGTTCTTTATAATAAACTAAACGGGCATACGTCGAATGAACCAGATTTCGATGGCTAATCGGTACCCCTTTGGGTTTGCCAGTCGAGCCGGAAGTAAAAATAATATATGCCAGGTTTTCAGGAGTCGCGTCGCTCGATGGATTTGCGTCGCTTTCGGCTGCAATCGTTTGCCAGTCCGCGTCAAGACAGACCACCCGGGTGTTGTTTTTCGGAATAGCGGATTGTAATCTACTTTGAGTCAAGACCACAGGCGCTTGTGTATCCTCTAAAATCGAGGCCAGCCGCTCGGTTGGGTATTCGGGATCGAGCGGAACGTACGCGCCGCCGGACTTCAGAATGCCTAACAAGCCAACCATCAGCTCCAAAGAGGGCTCGATGTAAATACCAACCGGCGTTTCTGGACCAACCCCGACCTTTTGCAGATGATGCGCCAATTGATTGGCACGTTGGTTAAGTTTGGCATAAGACAGTTTTTCGTTCTCAAACATGACGGCGGTCGAATCCGGAGTTTTCTCCACGCGTTCCGCGATCAAGTGGTGAATACATTTGTCTGCGGGGTGATCGCTGCCGGTATCATTAAACTCGACCAAAATCTGCTTCCGTTCAGAATCACTGAGGATGTCGAAATCCCCGACCGTCGTTTCCGGATTGTCGAGGATGCTTTTTAGCAACACATGAAATTGCTCGGATAACCGTTCGACATCTTCAGTCCGAAAGACATTAGAATCGTAATGAAATTCGGTAATCAAGGAATCATCACGTTGAACGCAAGCGAGCTTGACTTTAAAGCGGTCAATATAAGCATATTGCTGAGCCAGAGAGAACGACATATCCTTTAAAGAAACTTCGGGAAACTCTTCGAAGCTGAAACAGACCGGGAAAAAAGCCACGCCACTATCTGTTGCTGCGATTTCCTCCCAGGAAAAATATTCCTGCCATTCGAGATGTTCATCAACAGTTTTATTCACGTTTTGAAGGACATCGGTGAATCGGAGATTCTCTTCGAGGTGACAGGCAACCGGGAGATATTTTGCGAGTAAGCCAAGAGTTCCTTGCAGCTCTTCATAAGTCCGTCCATCGCAAGCGGCGCCAATGACAAGATTGGATTGTCCCGTGACCCGCCAAAACAGCACTTGCCAGCAGGTCAGGAAAAATACCGAGGTTGAAATATCTTTATCCTCAGTGAGTTGGGCAATTTTGGGAAGGTGGGCCGAATCCACTTCCAAACTTAGACGTTCCGGAGAAAAACCCTGTTTGCCG
>JAABXR010000337.1:0-4835 GCA_011776225.1 Phycisphaerae bacterium | reverse complement strand
CGCCAGTACGCTTTGCCATTTTCGCCATCTTCGGACTCGAGCAACTCGTTTTGCCATTCCGAGATATCAGCATACTGCATGATCTCCTCATTAGCGGTTTTTTGTTCACCGTGCATCTGAGCATCATAAGTCTGACCAATTTCACCAACTAAGTTCCTGAGCGTCGTCGCATCAGCGCACAATGCCGGCAAACTGACATGCAAAAGACGCTTGCTCGGTGACAAGATAACCTGAGAGATTTTCAGCAGCGGACCTTGTACGAGATCGAACGGCGATCGGCTTGCTTCCCGGAAAAGCGTCTCTATTTTTCCGTGCTGTTCTTTAGATCCCAGTTCGCTTAAGTTGTGTTCATCAAGGAGCAGGCCGTTGCGCTCATTGATCACTTGCACCGGGAGGGTAAGACCGGCCAACTGATGGAAGGTCGTATTGAGGATCTCGTATCGATGCACGACATTTTCCAAAGTGGCGGTCAGTAATTCTGGATTAATCTCTCCCTCGATCATAATCGTCCCTTGTACGCGATATGCCGGATCGTAACCGCTGTGTTGCAACTGCCAGAGATGTTTTTGTTGTGGTGAAAGTCGAAATCCTTCGATGCTCATGTTTTGCATGCTTGTCTCCGTGAAATTCTATTTGGATTTAATTGCTTGCATAGACCGGCTCGGTCATGGCAACCACAATCCGTCGGTCGCCAATGTAAGGTTCCCGCGCATGGGCAATCGTCATATTATCCAGCAGCAGGACGTCTCCTTTCTGCCAGGGGAACATGACCTTTTCCTGCTCGTAGGCTTGGCGAATATGTTCTGCATCTTCCGGGCTGATGAGCATGCCGTCGCCATAACAAGTATTATAAGGAAGATTTTTCTCGGAAAATTCAGCGAGCAGGGCCTCGCGCATGGACGGCTCTAAAGAACTGTGGTGATAAAACGCCGCATGATTGAACCATACAGGTTCTCCGGTCTCAGGATGTTTTCGGACCGCAGGACGAATCGACTCGGTTCTGAGTCTGTCACCGTCTTTCCACTCAAAATTGATCGAATTATTGCGGCAGTACTCCTCAACTTCACTTTTATCCTCAGTCTGGAAAACTTCCTGCCAAGTCAGTCCGAATCCGTCGTTGAAGTTGCGGACCAGCATCCACTGTTTTTCGATGAACCGGTTGCGAATCTCAGGATCGATGCGCTCATAAACCTTGCGCACATCATGAATCGGCGTCTCGCCCCCCTGTTCAGGAGCCGTCAAACAACAGAAGTAGAGTTTCCTGGCCCATTTCATCCAATAGGTCCCCTCGTTGTGGGGCTTAATCGTCTGTTCAGATGGATAGATGGTTGAGATATAAATTCTATCGCTCTGCCCCCCTTCGGAATGTCTCGGCGTGGTACGGTCCCGATATTCCAACAAGTCGCCATCAGATGTGGCCATCACAAATGCCTCGAATTCGTCCACATTTTTCACGTTAAAGTTGCGGAAAAGGAGCGCCCGGTGCTGCAACAGCACCTCCTCGATAAAGGGCCTGTTGTTTTTGGCCCATTCTACCAGGTTCAAGCCGTCCATGGCGGGTTCAACCAAAAACGGAATTTCTTTATCGGGTAGCAGGTGGCCGGTCTTAATCCAGCTTTCTTGCGACGCGGCCACCGTTTTTCTACGGGCCGTTGGCATCTTCTTATCACCCAGGGTTTTCGATTTTAAGGTCTTCATATCAATCCTCCCGTTCAATTGCAATAGTTGCTTTGCGTTTGGTGGTTCTTAGCTTTTGAAAATTTGCTTTTTTGCGTTCTTGTTGCATGTTTTGTGTTGATATGACCTTAACTTTTTCATCGAACAAGTCTTTGAGTGTCTGCAGCCCCGCGTTTGGCTGAGCTATAATATTTTTTAACAGGACCTCGAAAAGCTCAATCATGCGCGCAATGGTTGCATCCTCAAACAGATCGGCGTTGTATTCAAATGTGCCGCTGATCCCTTCCGGAATGTCCCAGAGCAACACAACCAGATCAAACTTGGCCACGCCGCTCTCAACTTCTACCGGAGTTAACGTCAGACCTGACACCTCTAAGGAACGTTTTATGGGAGAACGAAAGCCGTAACCGTAAATCGCCGGAGCGTGCTCATAAGTGAGAAGGATAAACTCCACTTGAAAAACCGGGTTACGACTCGGGTCCCTTTCTATGCGTAGCTCTTCCACCAGTTTGCCAAATGGCAAGTCCGGGTGAGCATAGGCACCCATCGTGCTTTCATGCACCCGGCTGAGCAGCTCTTGAAACGAAGGGTTTCCTGAAAGGTCGGTGCGAAGAGGCAGCATGTTGACGAAGTAGCCGATCAGTCCTTCCAGTTCCTTGCGATTTCTGTTTGCCGAAGGCGACCCCACCACGATATCATTCTGGCCGCTGTAGCAACTAAGCAAAATCTTAAAAGCCGCCAGCAACGTTTCGAACAAAGTGAAATCCTCGCGCTGGGTGAGCATTCGCAACGCGTCGCTCATGGAGCTCGACAAAGCCATAGTCCTGTGGTTGCCTCGACTGGTCTGGAATTGCGGACGAGGTCGATCGGTCGGCAATTCCAACGCAGGCGGCGCCCCTCGCAATTGTTTTCTCCAGTAGGAAAGCTGCTGTTCGAGAACGTCCCCCTGAAGCCAGCTACGTTGCCAAATCGCAAAATCGGGAAACTGGATCGGCAGCTCTTGTAGAGGCGAGGCGTGGCCTTTTGTAAATGCCTCATAAAGCGCGACCAACTCACGGGTAAATACGCCCATCGACCAACCGTCGGTCACAATGTGGTGCATGTTCAAAACCAGGATGTGCTCTTCTTCCTGCAAGCGGATTAAGAAAAACCTGAAAAGCGGTCCCCGCGCCAAATTAAAAGGAGTCTGAGCTTCTTCTGTTGCCAGACAAAGAGCCTCTGCTTCCCGCTCCACTTGCGCTCGGTCCTCGAGGTCAATTACCCGCAAGTGCCGCGATTCAGGGGATGAAATGACTTGATGCGGTTTGCCATTTTTTTGCTCAAACGTGGTGCGCAACGACTCGTGGCGTCTGACGATTTCACACAATGCTTTCTCCAGAGCACGGATGTCAAGGCGCCCCTTAAGCCGGGTCGCTCCCGGAACATTGTAAGTAGCCTTGCCCGGATGCAACTGGTCGAGAAACCACAATCCCTCCTGCAGAAAAGAAGCGACCACAGGTTCCGTATCCTGGCGTCGAGGAATCGTATCCCTGTGACCGACTCCGATGCCTTTTTTCTCGAGGAGGTGGTTCAGAAGTTTGCGCTTTTCCGGAGAGAGCGAAGTCAGCGATTTGCCGGGCTTATTCATTATGGCTCTTCGCATCCCATCTCTGTTTCCAAATCACCTAAGAGACCCGCTTCGACTACTGTCGAGAGCTTTCGCTGACGTTTGGTTAGTAGAGTGAACAAAAGGAAGCATTCCCTGGGTTGTTAGAAGTTCATTATAAAGGCGGTCCGCGATTAGCCTGTGTGCCCTCGCGTTGGGGTGCCAGTCCCATGCCGCCGTTCGGAGAGATCCTACTTTCTTATTGTCGAAAACGTCCAAGAGGTTCAAGACGGTAAAACCCGCGTTCCGGGCAAAACGTGTAAGCTTAGCAGTATTCTTATCTTCCCGCACCCCTACCCCCGACGGCATAAGTATCCAAACCGGAACCAAGCCCTGCTGCTGGCAAACCTCAGCGGTGCGACGATAAGCCCAGGCCACGATTTCGTCACCAAAAGGGTTGAGCGCCCTTGCAGCCTCGATCTCTGTCATTTTGGCATCGATGCCCGCCTTGCCCACAATCTCTCGCAAAAAACCATATGGACTCTCGACCCCTAATCGGTTCATGTGTACTAGCAGGTTAATCGCGTGAAAATAATCACGTGTATGGGCTACCGAGAAGACGGCATTAGGTTCAAAGGATAACGCCTTGTTTTCCAACGCCATCAGTCGGCTGATGGGTCCATAGCCGCCAACGCCGAAGTTTAGTATTTCATATCTGGCGTAGGTTCTGCCATCGTTTTCGTGGTTCAAACGTTCCTCCAAGACCCATTCGAACGTTTTACCATCAGCAACACCTGAGCCCATCACCACAGAGCCGCCAAGCATGGCGATTCGGTAGGTGTCGACCGGGCGGTTTTGCTGGTACTCCTTATCGCGCATCCCCCACTGATTGGTGCTTAACTTATTGCCATGGAAAACAATGCTGGTTGATGGCACAAGTTCTATCCCTAAGAAGCTGTCGGTATATCGAATGGCCTCCGTTTGCGAAAGCACAACCCAGTCTTTTGGTTTTTTCATGTAAAGCTGCCAAAGCTGTGTGTTGAACCGGTTCAAGGTGGTGAGGTTTTCGTAGTAACCCCGCTCTAATAGGGCCGCGTCAGGCAGGCTAAGTCTTTTGGTCCTCACACTGCTGATTAATTCTGAACCGGTCTCTCCGATTCTGCTGTATACCCGCTGCTGTCCTATCAGAAACAAGAGAAGAATCGGGATGCCAGTCGCAAAAGCAGTCCTCAGGAATGGAAATGGCTCCGATCTCGATCCAACGTTTCCTGTGGCAATCCCGGACGGTCCTTCAAATACGAACGTGGCCACCAGACATACGAGAGTAGCCCCGAGGAAAAACAAACCAAACCAGACCACGCTCACCAAGGTTACGCCTGCCGCGGACCACATGGAAAACCAGTCTGAAAGCGATGGGCTGCTCCAGAGAGACCAGAGAACACAAATGACACTGAAGGTGCCAGCGATACGAATAGATCGCAACAAGGCCTTACCAAAAGCCCATGAATGCTTTCCTAAGGCCCTTTTCCCTCCATACTTAGACTCATAAAGTGAGTTTGCAACTACCAGTAGT
>JAABXR010000317.1:4269-12488 GCA_011776225.1 Phycisphaerae bacterium | reverse complement strand
AAGGATGCTGTCTCCAACATTCATTTTATTCCAAGGATATTTCAGCGGCGCTCCCTGCGTCTTTGGTATCGGGATGTTCTTTTCTATTTTCACTTCTTCTCTCCTAAATGTTTAGCCGGGACAGCGGGTCTTCGGGCGTCCCCTTTCCACCGTCCCGGCTGGTCGCAACCTCTTTCATCTGATTAAATCCATCCTTGCGCTGACCTCGTTTGAAAGATCGTGAATCAGTCCCTGCAAATCGTCCTCGAAATGCCCGTGCAAATTCATAAGTTCCTCGTTTAGCTCGTGGGTTTCGCAATCCTGTGCCAGTCTCCACAGCCCGCTCCCCGCAACCGCCAGCAAGTTCTTGGCTTCCTGCAATATCTTGTAATCATTGTTCATCTTTTCGTACGCCTCGTCGGGGTTACGGTATGAGGGCGGGGCCTTAAAAAGCATGGTTTCTCCTAAGTAAAATGGATGTACGCCGATAAGATTAGGGTTGCGGCAATGAAGCCCGAAAAAAAGCCGAACAGATAAACAGGCCAGAAGTTCATCGGGCACCTCCTGCCCCCTGACCGCGCGCGCGAACGCTGGAGCCAGGGGGCGTTTGGGGGAGGGACCCCGTAGGGTATTCTTGGGCAATCATGCGGACTCCTTTAAGGCCATGTCATCTTTGTTCTTAACCATGACTGCGTATTTCCATTGCCCTAAAGACTTCCATTCGGTTTCCTTGGCCTTTTGGGCATCAATTCGTGCCGTTTTATTTAAACGTCCGGCGATGATTGCCATTTCGCGGAAATGCTGTTTTTCAAAATCAAGCTTGCGCTGGAGTTTTTGATTTTCCTCCTGAAGAGTGCCAACCTGTTCCTGAAGTTCCTCCACCGTGCCTTCGCACAACTCAAGTTCTTCGTTGGCCTCGTTTAAAAGCTTAATAATCTCGTCCTTTGTTTTTCTTGAATAATCAGGCATTGGTTTCCTTTCTGATTTCTCGATCATAATCCCCTCATTATTTTCAGGCAGGTTTTGGCGGTGATTTGTTTGGTGTTGTCGTCGTTTACCCAAGAACTGGCTTTGCGCTGAAAGTTATTTTGCCACTCATTGCAAAAGGGGGCGCTATATATCTCAAACCAGAAAAGACTTTTTCTGAAGCCAAACCCCTCGAAATATTTGTATCCGTGCACTTTTCTTCCCAAAAATAATGGCGATGGGTCCTTTCTTGACTCTTTAAGATAATTGCAAAACACACATTGTGTTGAACTGGCGGGCTTACCCACCCGCGCCAAAGGCTTCTTGCTTTCCAGCCACTCAATAAATTGTTTTTTGGTTATCATTTCTTTCCCTTTTTCTTTGGGGGGTCTTCTATGGGAATTTCTTCAAAAAACTTATCAATAATTGCACAGTCTTCTGGGGTGGCCCGTTCTTTAAGGAGGGGAATAAATTCCTTTAAGGCTCTTACTTCAACATTGGGGTCAACAATATCAATATCGCCACTTATCCACATTTCTATCCGCCAGCCCGTATTGGTTTCTTTGTTGACCAGCTTGGTAAAAAGGGCGCGCTCCAAATCCTTCCAAATTTCTGGAACCGTTACCAAAATACGCCTGACAACCCTATAAAAGTCAGATGTTAGTGGGGCGCTGTTAGAATAGGTATCTGCGGTACAAGATGTTGCGCTTGCATACCAAGATGCATCGGTGCTGGTTCCTGATGTCGTGGTGTCATGAATATATTTATCGTAGTCCCAATATCTGTAAGCCATTGCTTATTCCTTTTTCTCAATAAATTGTTTTTTGGTTATCATTTGGTTTCCCGTATTCTTTTTTCGAGAGCCCTTTGCCTTCTGCGTTGAGAAACTATTTCACGAGCCTTTGCTAGGGCGTTGTAAGGGGGAGTGCCCTCTCGGACCAACTTGGCGGCGGTGGCTTTCACCTCATCATCAAAAGCCGCGCTTTCTGCCGCAAAATCATTAAAGGGCTGTACCATCACCACCACTCCATCAGGATGGGAATTAAATAGGGAAAAGAGAACACGCCCGCCAGAAAAGCCGTCGCCGCGATAATCCCGTACTTAGACCACTCAAGACCCCGCTCTGCAAACCGGCCCCGCAAGGCCTCGCGCCGGACATCGGCTTCGGTTTTTTCAAAATGAATCATGAGCGGGCTCCGTTTTTTTGAAATTCGGAAAAGAATAGGCGCGCCAAATCCTTTTTGTACTCCAGCCGATCCTCTGGGGTTGCCGCCCAGCCCTCGTTAAATTTTTCCGTCCACGCTTCCCAAAGTCTGGTGCCCTTTATTACAAAGGCCTCAAACCCCTTCGGGGGCAGAAACGCTTGCGCGACCAAGGACCATGAGAATAACTCGGCATTTGAAACGCAAATTTCTTCGGTGATTTTTTTGCCGTCCATGTTTTTCTCAAACGCCCTAAGCTGATCAGGGTTCGGGTCAGTCTTGCGGAAATCGGTCAGCGTGAATTTCGTCATGAATATCTCCCTGATTTGTTCTTCCTTTTTAATTGAAAAATATTTCGCCGTCAAGAAATATCTTGAAAAATATTTCGCACTAGTTTAAAAAGGAAAAATGCTAACCGTAAATTACCGCAAAATAGAGCAAAGGGCAAAGGCCGCCGGGTCGGATATTGAGGCGGTTCTTAGCCGGGCGGGGATCACTTACCGCACCTGGTTTAACTGGAAAACCGGGCGGATCGACCCCCTAGACAGAATCAATCGGGTGCAAAAAGCCCTCGGGGAAATAGAGAAAAACCATGAAATGGACAAACAAGGACCGCAAGCGCCTTAACCGGATGCTGACGGCTCCAAGCATCAGCTTTCGAGAAAACGGAAACATACAATGGGGCCGAAACCCACGCGCCTATTGCCAAGCACAAAACGAGGCCTGGGAAAAGAAATGCAGAAGCCGGGCCTTGACGGGCCAGCCGGTTAAGTTTGAGGATGTAATATGACTATTTCCAATTTTAACAAGGAAAAAATCAAACGCGCCAAAAATTCCAAAAAGGTGAGCCCGATTGAACTTTTACGGGAAGTAACAAGAATGATCGAGGAGGGGGAAATAGATTTACAAAACCTAATTATAATTGGGGAGGACAAGGACGACTGGATACACCGTTTCGGCTCCAAAACCACCTACGGCAAAGAGGTAGAGCTTTTAGAATTTGTTAAATACGACAGGCTCAAAAGATGGGGGCAATTATGACACCACGCCAACTAAAAACCCTCAATTGCATCAAGCGCTTTGAACTAAAGCACAACCGCCGCCCCACGATAAACGAATTACGATCTAGGCTAAAATATCCAGGTACTGGCCCTGTTAGGCAAACAATTTTTGAACTTATCGCGCTTGGATACCTAAGAGGGAAATTTAAAAACGATATACTTGCGGGGTTTACGGCCTTTAAGCCAATTCCAATGGGGGGCTATAAATTTATGAAATGGCCGGACGAAAAAAGGTGGCCGAATGGGTAACGTTAAAACACTTAGCGGCGAAGATTACAGGCAACTTCCCTCCAGCCCGGAATTGGAACAAAGCTTGCTCGGGTGTATTCTGATTAACAACACCGCCTTTGAAAAAATAAACCTAAAGCCTTCTCATTTTTACGAGCCGTTGCATGGCCGTATTTTTGAAGTTATGCAAAAAATGTACAACCGGGGCCAAGCCATAGACCCCTTAAAGCTGAAACCTTATTTTAAGAACGACGAGGCCTTAGAACAGGTGGAAGGTTGGAAGTATTTTGTGCGCCTTGCGGGGTCGGCCCCCACGGTTTTTAACCCAGAAGATTATGCCGAGGCCATTAAGGATTTAGCGATTCGCCGCGAACTTATAGGCGTCGGGCAGGATGTTATTCAAACAGCCTATGATTCACCGGTGGACCTTTCGGCCCAAGATCAAATCAGGACAATCGAACAGAAATTATACGCTTTAGGAGACGAGGACGGCCAAAAAGAAGCCGTTCCACTTGGGAAAGCCACTAAACATGCCCTAGAAGCCATTAAAACCGCCCGTAAATCGCCAAGTCACGTTTCCGGGGTATCAACCGGCCTTGGAGCCCTTGATCGCCTTTCTGGGGGCTTACACAAGTCCGATTTGATTATTTTGGCGGGATGTACTTCGATGGGCAAAACAGCTTTGGCGACAAACATTGCTTTAGCCGCCCCCGTGCCGGTAGGCTTCTTTTCTCTTGAAATGTCACACGAACAAATAGCCAACCGGATTATCGGACAGATGTCGGGGATTTCCTCTGAACGCTTGCGCCGGGGGGAACTGAACCAAACCGAAATGCGGGAAGTCATCAGGTCGGAAGAAAAATTAAGAGAAAGGGAATTTTATATAGATCAAACACCAGGCATGACCATAACCGACATCCGCACAAAGGCCCGCAGGCTTAAAAGATTGAGAAACATCGGACTTTTGGTGGTGGACTATTTACAGCTTGCGCGGGGCTTCACAAAGGACACGCGGGAGCGGGAAATTAACGACATTACACAAGGTTTAAAGAACATCGCCAAGGAACTGGACATACCTGTTCTGGCCCTGGCGCAGTTGTCTAGGGCAGTAGACGCAAGGCTTGACAAGCGCCCACTTCTTTCCGATTTGAGGGAATCCGGGGCCATCGAACAACACGCCGACGAAGTGATTTTTCTATATCGCCCCGAATATTATTTGGAAAAAAAGAAGCCCGACGACGTTCATTCAAAGGATTATAAGAAATGGTCTAAGAAAATGGAAAAATGGAAAGACAAGGCCGAAATTATTTTTGCCAAGCGCCGCCACGGGCAAACCGGATCAGTGGTGCTTGGGTTTAACGGGAAAATAACGAAATTTTTTGACTAGATACCAATAGAAAAATGCGCTAAAGGGCTTTACACATTATAACAACACATGGTAAAAGGAAAGATATGAAACAGCTTGCAATTTATCTCGACAAAGAAACATCCGCGCTACTTGAGAAAAGGGCTAAGCAAAATTTTCGGTCCATGTCCAAAGAGGCGCAGTTTTTGATTGCTAAGGGCTTGGAAGCTGATCGTGAAGTTACAGCAAAATAGGAGCACTACATGGGGGACCTTCCCTTTATGCCCCTCTTTGTTGACGATTACGAGGCGGCAACAGCCCATTTAACAGTTGAGGAGGATGGCATTTACATCCGTCTTTTAAGATTGTGCTGGCGCACACCAGGATGCTCAATCCCGGCAGATGAAAAATGGATTTGCCGCCAAATGCGGTGCCGGGACTGGGATAAAATAAAGGCGATTCTTGATGAATTTTTCCAGCTACAAAAAGGCAGATATTTCCAGAAAAGACAGCGGTCAGAATGGCGTAGCAAAAATGAAACAATTCAGGCGAGAAAAAGAGCCGGAAGTAAGGGGGGTAAGGCTAAGGCAATGAAATATAAGAAAAAAACGTCTAGCAAAGCTAAAGATTTGCTAAAGCAAAAGTCTAGCAAAAGTCTAGCATCCAGAACCAGAACCATATCTATAAAGAAAGAAAAGAAAATATTAAAAGAAAAGTTCGAAAATGAGTTTTGGCCTATTTGTCCTCGCAAGGATGCTGGTAAGGCCCAGAGTGAAAAGGCTTTTTTGAAAGCTTGTAAGCGTGAGAAAGCAAACACAATCCTTGCCAAGTGGAAAGAGGCTTGCGAGCACTGGGATGAAACGGGGGTCGAGAAAAGGTTTATTCCTCACCCGACGACTTGGTTAAACCAAGACAGGTGGACGGCGGAAATTTTGAAAGATGAAGGCAACAGCGAATTTCAAAAAGAACTGGAGGCGTTATGATATGGACTGACCACAGCGTTATCCGGGGGCCGATGGGCGGGGTTTTGTATCCCGTTTGCCCAGTACCGGCCCCGAGGCAGGTCAGGAGCGACAAGTGGAAACCCCGACCGATGGTACAGAAATACCGGGCGTTCAGGGACCATATCAGGCTTTTGAAGCCGCGGGTCGAGAACGGTGCCGAGATTATTTTCTATTTGCCGATGCCAAAATCCTGGTCGAAGAAAAAGAAATCGGAAATGGACGGCCAGCCGCACCGGCAAACGCCTGATCTGGATAATTTGGCAAAAAGCTTCCTTGATTCGGTGTTTGACAGCGATGCCCATTTTTCGGCTCTTTGCCTCGAAAAGTATTGGGCCAAGCAGGGTGGAATCGAGGTGGTGAATGAACAAGGGTGAGTCAATGAAACAGGCGTTTAAGGCTTCGGCAGTTGAAACGATGACAAGCGTTTTAATCGGGCTTTTGGTTTCTTGGTTAATAACCTTTTACGCACTTCCGCTTTGGGGCTTGGAGCCCAGCCCGGCCCAAAGCCTTTCTATCACAGCGGTTTATACAGCGGCTAGTTTTGCTCGCCAGCTTTTCGTTAGGAGACTTTTTGCATGAAACCCACGGCTGTCATAGGCGATTGTGAATTATATCTAGGCGATTGTCTGGAAATCATGCCCCATTTACCCAAGGTCGATGCTGTGGTGACTGACCCGCCTTATGGGATAGGGTTTGAATACGAAAATTACGACGATAATTTATTTTCCTGGCGCAAATTAATGAAAAAATTGGTGACATGGGGTAGGGCCAATAGTCAAACGACAATTTTACCATCTTGCCAAATTAGGCAACTCAAGTGGATTTATAAAGAAGTCCCTCCAGATTGGCTAATATGTTGGTTTAAGGGGAGCCCTGGCCACCGTTCTTTTGTGGGTTTTAATGATTGGGAACCGCACCTAGTTTATGGCAAGCGCAAAGGAACACAATACCACGATTATTTTTATGCTGTGCCGTCAGATGGAAAAAACGGACACCCATGCCCCAAATCTCTCGATTGGGCTAGGTGGCTAATTTCGAGATCGTCATTAGGTGGAGACACCATCCTGGACCCCTTCATGGGTTCTGGCACCACTGGTGTTGCCTGTGTAAAGCTCGGCAGAAAATTTATCGGAATCGAAATTGATGAAAAATACTTCGACATAGCGTGCAAGCGTATCGAGGNNGTATCGAGGAGGCCTACAAACAACCCGATCTATTTATCGAAGAAACCAAGAAAGCTAAACAGGTGGATTTAGATTTGGCGGAGGCGGTGAATGACCGCTGACCAACTCATATCCAAAATCAGATCCGATTTGAAGGAGGCCCGGGTCCAGGTGGCTGAGTGCTGGCGGGTGCTGATGAAATCTCAAATCAAAGGAACCCCCCAATGAGCAAGAAAGGAAAGAAAATGACAAAGGAAACGCTATGTTTTGAACCTGGCCTCGACATCGCCGTTGGCAAACAATTTACAATTGGACAGTGGGTAAGACATATGCGTCGAGACCATGAATGGACGCTTCAAGAACTTGCCGATCGCGTGGGCACATCGAAAAGCTACATTTGGGAAATTGAAAACAAACCGAATGTTAACCCAAGCTTTAATTTAATTATGGCGATTTGCGAAGAGTGCATGGGGCCGGTGGGCATTTACCCCCGAAAACCAAGAGTTATCCAATGACCTGTAAGACGTGCAACGGGACGGAACTGGTTACAAAAGAACCAGCTAATCATAAAGGGACTGTGGATGTAACCGAAAACATCTTTAAACCCTGCCCCGATTGCCAAAAAGAGGAAAAAATGACGGTAGCTGGTCACCTAAAAGGACACCCGATCAAATGGGATGGTTCGCGGTGGGTTTATTTTGACACCGGGGAGCCGACCGAGATGAACCCAAGGCCCTGCGGTTATTGCGGGCGGCCCGACACACCAGAGGGCCATGATGGCTGTTTGGGGACGCTTCCTGGGGTCAACAATGCCTGTTGTGGGCACGGCAACGAAAGGGAGGCTTATGTTCAGTTTGAGGACGGCAAACGCAAGGGCGGTCGTGAGGCACTGAAATGGATCGAGGAGAAGAAAAATGGGTAAGAAGAAGGCTATCAAAACAGCGCCGGAAAGAATTTGGCTACAGATTAGCGACGACCTTAACGATTTTAACGAAGCATTCCCGCCATCCCGGGAGGGGATTACTTGGTGCGAGGATCAGGTTCAAAATTGCGAGGTCGAGTATATCCGCGCCGATTTGGCACAAACAAAGGGAGAGAAGTAGATGAAGCTACAATATTACCGTTCGGGTCAAGACAGAAACGAACCCAAAGCAACAATCCATACCTACGCCGAAACCGACGAAGGGATTTTTCCGATGTGCGGGTACGGCTGGAATCGTTCAAACGGGAACGCCTTAAGTATATTCCGTGGGTCGCCGGGAACAAGGGGT
>JAABXR010000317.1:0-4257 GCA_011776225.1 Phycisphaerae bacterium | reverse complement strand
ACTCGGTTTACAATCAGGATGGGGTTTTAATTGAATACGTTTGGGCCGAAAGCAAAGAGGCAGCCGTAAATGTCGTTTTAAAAGACCACCCGAGTTATTCGGAGATGGATTTATGGGCCCAATGAGAAGGGAAGATAGATGTGGCCTGAAGGCATATCGGACGGTTTAACTCTCCCCTGCATTGATTGCGGTAAGGTTCCTAGATTCGACTACAGGGTGAAAGCGACGTTTTGGAAGCGATGGGGCGTAGGGGCGGACGTGCTTTGTCTGCCGTGTCTTGATCGCCGATGTGAAGGGCAGGGATTAGCGGACGCTCTGGAGGAAATTCAATGGACCGGCACGGGCCACACGGTTTGTTTAAAGCCGTTTCAAAAACACGCTTATGGAGGCACATAATGACACCGGAACAGATTTTTAAATTCAGGGACGATTTGCGCGGCTATCTTGTTGGCGATGAAGAGCGGTTAGATGCTGTTTGCCAAATGGCCCTTAACTCCATCCCCCGCAAGTTTGACCTCGACGATCAATCAACGTGGCCGGAAGATGATGGTTATTATTTATGCGAATTTGGGAAGCTACCCCGTGTCTGTTTTTGGCAAGGGTCAAGGGAACAATGGTACACCAAGCAATACGGCAAAATGCACGACCCGAGAAAGATTAAAAGCTTTTCAGGTCCCATTTTGTAGACGAAGGGAGAAAGCTAGAGATGACCGAAACAAGAGTGGAAATGAAGGTTATACAGGTTGATAAAACCTGTCCGGAGTGCGGCGAAGGCAAAATGCGAAACGATGGCTTTGTCCTAACGTCCAATCCACCTATGTACCCAAGTCATTGCACGAATGAATTTTGTGATTACAGGGAAAGGTACGCGGAGAAGAGGTATCCATACCTTGAGTACGAACCCAAGCAAACCAAGGGAGAAAGAGAATGAAGTGGGTTGGTGTTGATATGGCAACCGGTCCAGAGCTTACAATTTGGGAAACGTTGAGTCCCGAATGGTCAAAACCCAAAACCCTCATCAGGGCGGAACACCTTAGAAAGCAAATAAAATTAGTGCCTACCTCGCAAACCAAGGACGGGGAAGATGAATAAAAAACTAGATGCCTTTGTTTGCATAGAAGAGGGGGAATTTGACGTTGAGGGGCATTTTTCCTGCGGCAGGTCCATTCATGTAAGGGGAGACAGAAACGGGATTTATTTTGTTTTATCGGAGGGCAAAGAGGGGGTGACATCGGGAAGCGTAAAGTTTTCCGGGCAAACCAAGGAGAGAAAAGAAGGAGAGCAGAGATGAAACTATTTTCAGAAAATTGCCACCCCGAACCCAACCGACCATATCTTCTTTACGACAAGTATTTAAAAAAGCCGAAATGGATAACGGATATATGGTCCGAGGACGAAGGATTTAAGGGCCGCGAGGGTTTGCCTTGGTGTTACCCGGAGGATGCTGTTTGCCAAAGGGACGAGCTTGCGAGCTTGATAGGGGAAATTAGGGGTCCATTTTACAGGGAGTACAATCACAAACAGGTGGATAAGGACATTATAGAAATTAAGAACAGGGCCGCCGCCATACTTAACGAGGAGTGGGGCACTAAAATTGAAAAAACTCAAAATAAAATTAGTCAAGTTATGATTAGGGATACCGCCACCCTAGAAAACTTGCAAGGTAAGGAAATCCCCCTCGCCCAAGCCCAAGCCCTCATAGAGGACAGGGCGGTTATTGTGCCGAAAGAACCTACGGAGGAAATGGTCAAGGTTGGTGGGAAAGAGCTTTATGAAGGCGAAATAAGGCTTGTCCCCCAAAGGACTCTCGCTAAGCACGTCTACAAAGCCATGATTCAAGCCCTAACCAAGGAGAAACAGGATGAGCGATAAGTTAAACGACGGCGATAAGATTTTGGTATCAAGCAAGCAGGGGGCTATTTATTCCGGCCACGTCTATCAGGATCATATTTATTTTGGGAACGGGAATGGCGAAAGCATCGCACCAATAGGCCACGACCTTTTTAAGAAATTGAAGGTTAAGAAAATTGATCCCGACGAAATTCAATCTCTCATAGAGGACAAGGCGGTTATTGTGCCATCTCTGGATTTGGAAATTGTTTTAAGGGGGGCAAAACACCTTCTTGAATTTGCAGAAACCCATGCGCAAACCGGAGTGAGTAAATCATACAAAGTTTCTTTTGATCGCCTCAAATCCCTAATCACCAAGGAGAAACAGGATGGCTAAGCAGAAGGTTGTTTATATCAATAATTTAAGCTTTGAGACGGACGAGCCTGTTGTTGACGTGGCCGTGGTCCCGGGAGTTGGCACTTTTGAGTTTAAGGACGGGGAAGCAAAGCTAATCACCAAGGACAAAGAATGAGGAGTTTTTATGATAACCGACCACGCGGTTCATAGGTATATGCAAAGGATGCACGGCCTCAAGCCCAGCGAGTACAGCATGAAGAAAGAACGGCAGAAATTAAAAAAGCTTTTAAGAACAGCCATAAAGCAAGGGGCCTGCGGACTTAAGATACACGGTGGCAAGTTTGTAATTGTAGATGGCGATGTGGTGACGTTTTTAAGGAACGACGATCGGCGCTTAAAAGACAAGCGCAACAACTGCTCTGACAAATATTACAAAGCAAAGAAGCTAGGGATTTATGAGTGACTATTTCGCAAAGGTAAAGAAGTGGTATCGCTCAACGCGGTGGCAAAGCATGAGGAGCAATCAGCTTCGCCGCCACCCTTATTGCCAGTGCCCGAGACATCGAAACAAGAAAATTAAGGCAGACACGGTGGACCATATCAAGCCTCATCGCGGCGATCCTAGACTTTTTTGGTCGGTACAAAACCTGCAATCGCTAACCCGCGAGTGTCACTCCGGAGCGAAGCAGAAGTTTGAAAAGACGGGGGTTTGGCCGGGTTGCGATGAAAGCGGGATGCCCGAGGACGAAGAACACCACTGGAATCTTGAATGAATATCTTTATGGTATCCATACCGCACACTGGCACCAATTTGTTGCTGAACATCCTGAAGGCCACGGGCTTGCCGGACTGGACTTTAGCGGAGCCGCAAGAGGGGATACATCACGGCCACGTTATGGATGCTTATTTGGCGGAAAGATTTGATTGCCCGATTGTTTCGCCCCTGCGCCACCCCCACGTTACCGAAATATCGTGGCGCAAGCGGGATAAAGACACAACCGAAATGTGTGAAGGATTCAGGGTTCTTGCCAATCTAGACCCCATTGTTGTCCCCGTTGATTCCCCCCAAAGAGACAAGCACTTGAAAGACGCGGGCAAAAAGCTTAAACTTGAACTAACCAGCGAATGGCCGGTTACGAATAGCATAGGCAATTGGGCTTTGATATGGAGAGACATTACCCCCAGCCAACAGGTAAAGGAGCTAACCGATGAAATCCAGCCGTTTATTCAAAGGTATTATTAAGGCCGCGATTATAGCCATGTTCTTTGCGCCGTGGTTTACGGTCCAAGCTACCCAGACTTGCTTTAAGACGGGCCAACGGACCAGCGGCATGAACAAGATATGTTATTATCGGTGCCCTACCGGCACGATAGCCATCACCATTCAATCGTGGCAGATTTGCCCGCTGTCTATAAGACGATGAAGAATGATAAGTAGTTCGGATATACACAAAGCAATGCAAAAAGCTGAGGCGAGAAGGAAACAAATTAAATGCTTTGGGGTAGAGATTTATTTGAGCTACCAACCCTTTGTGCGCAAGGTTTATATCCATTTCGATCGCGGTCATGTTTTTGCTTGGCTGGGCCGTCGGGTATTTGATCTTTATTTCCCCTGGTATGAATATCCATACCTGAACGACTTGCTTTATGATATAGAGCCAATTGACACGCCATTTAAGGAGAAGGGGGATACTATTGAGATGGTTGGAAGGGATGCCCTGGCCCAACCTTTCGACACTTGGTCAAAAAGGCTTGTAGACCCCGAACAAGACAGAACAAAGACAAGAAAGCACAGGGCATGAACAACATCATAGAACTCGACGAATACCGCCGCAAAAAGAAACTTCAAGAGAAGGTGGACGAAGCCTATGACAAGATCGACGAAGGCTGGGGCCTACCACTGGATGAAACAGAAAAGGACGAAGCGTGACGGTGGCATAACGAATACACCCCAAGAGACAAAGAAACAGTAATACGCCCACACGAAAAAGAAGGCGGGGAGGGGGGTCCTGATTTTGAGAAGTTTGCTGGGGAACGGCGGGGGGACTGATCTGTGAATAACGGTAACA
>JAABXR010000262.1 GCA_011776225.1 Phycisphaerae bacterium | reverse complement strand
ATAATACATCACCCAGTGGTTCTCGGTATCGCCGCGGTAGAGCGGCCGAATTCGAAATGATTTCCAAATTCTGTGTTTTAATTCCGGTGGGATTTCGTCAATGCCGTACAGATAGGCTGCCATCAACTCATAGATCACAAACATGCCGCGTCCGGACGCCGTGGGATCAACGAGTAAGGTTTCGAGCATTTTCTGGCCGGTTTTGACATCGGTTTTGCGGGAGAGTTTTGCCGCAGCCACGAGATAACCGGGCTCATTTGTCGTATCCGCGTAAGCGAAAAGTTGCTCGCAGCGTTGTTCATATTGATCGTAAATGGACGCCTCTTGCGCCGCGGCGTTCCCGCTAGACAGCGGGGTAAGGGGGTATATGCTGTTCATGGCGATGATAAGAAGAATTAAGATTGAATACTTTTTGGTACACATAACTTATTGTTAAGGATAACTAGATTGGTAGTTCACTAATAGGTACAAATTATGCTAAACTGAGCAAGAAATGAAAAGGTCAGCAGATCACTTCAAATAACCTCTTTATTGTCTGTTGGTTTTCCGACTACCACCGACAGGCAAGATAGATAATAAGGCCAACCGTTGGGACGATGGCCAAATAGTAAAGGACGGCTTCTTGTCGGCTAGTGGGGCTGAGTTCTTGATCTTTGGTGTTATCTTCTTTGCCGCTGAGCCGAATACAAATGTACCTCCAAAGTTCACAGAGGATTCTACAGACGTGCTTCTTGCCACTATAGGGCTGAACTTCTTTTTGACGAATTTCTATGAGTCTGTTTTCAATGAATTTTGGATAGGAGTCTGACTGCTTATCAAAGTCGAGAGAAAACTTCTTCACCGCCTCGTCCCATTTCTTTTTCTCAATCGCATCAATGAGCTCAAAACAAGCCCTTCGAACAGCCTTTGAGTATGAGCTATTGAAATAAATTGACACATATTGAGCATGTATGAAAATGAGGATGAAAACCAGCAAAAGGACCAACAAAAGGATAAACCCTGGAAAGACCCAAAAACTAAATGTTATTTCATAATTCACAGTGACTGAAAACAATGACCACAAACCGGCAAGATAAAACACGAGAGCCGCCCAGGCAGCAATTTCTTTACGTTCAGTCCATCCTGGAGATCCAGCTCTTTCTCTGTTTAGGCTGTCTAGAAGCATTCTGAGTTTTTCTTCTTTTGTGTTCATAAAGAAGCAAGGCAGAAACAAATGACTGCATTACTTTTCCAGATCATATTGAGTAAGCATCGCTCCAGTTTGATAAAAGATCATTGTACCGTAAAATCCCAGACCTGGGACGTTTCAAGACCGATAAATTCCCATTGGGCGCCCGCGTCTTCGCTAAGGAAAACACCGCCGCCGAGTGTGCCACAATAGACAACATCGCTGTCAGAAGGATCAACCAACAGCGCATGAATGTCGAGCCGGGTCAGGCCTTCATTGCAGCTCTGCCACGACCTGCCGCAGTCGACGGTTTTGTACACACCACCACGAAAGGTGCCGGCATAAAGAACCTGAGCGTTTGCAGGATCCTGGGCAAGGGCATAGATCGTCATGCTCTCCAGGCCTTCATTTATGGTTTTCCAGTGCTTTCCAGCGTCCGTTGAAACAAAAATACCCTCGTCCTCTGTCCCTGCGAACCATGTTTTTTCATCGTGGACACTTTGTAGAATGGTCCTGATGCCTTTCCCCTCCAGACCCAGAAGTCCCCAGGATTCTGCACCGTCGTTGCTCTTATAAACCCCGGCCTCCGTTGCGCAATACACAACTCCGGGATTGCTCCGGTCGACAATAACGCAGGGAGTAAAGGTGCTTTTCAGGCCATGATTTTTTTCGGTCCAACTACCCCCGCCATCCTCGCTCTTATAGATGCCATAAGCGGTGGCAGCATAGACGCTTTGGGTGTTGACGGGATCGATGGTCACTTTTAAACATTCCGTCATTTCCCAGCCGGTGGTAATGACCCAACTCTTGCCGGAATCTTTCGATTTTTGAATGCCATTTCCACAAGCCAGATAGATCACGTTTCCACCGCTGTTTGGCTCTATGGTGGCGGAGAAACACTTTGTGTAGTGCCACCCCCAGTGTTGCCAGGACTTTCCACGATCGCTCGTTGTAAATAGCCCAACCGTTGGATTGTCGCGACCAAAGATTCGAAATTTTTCCGTACTGCGTGTCACCGCGTAAAGTGTAGTATTTTTCGGGCTACGAGCTGAGGCTGATTCGGCTGTCGTTTCTGAGTATTTCAGCGCTTGTCTGGAGAGGGGAGGGGCCATATTTTCAAATCTCCCGAATGTGAAGAGTATTGACAGAAGATATAGTATGGACATAGACATATTGCTCATTCATCCAACAAACTGTTTGCACTTGTTTTGGAAGACCGTTATCTTGTTTTGTGAAAC
>JAABXR010000022.1:24699-28882 GCA_011776225.1 Phycisphaerae bacterium | reverse complement strand
GCAAGATTTTTTCCTCGGGTCCGGGCCTTAGCGAATATCTTTTTACCTTGGCGGAAGCCCGCCTTGATGAACTCGACCAAGATTAACGGAGAAAATGACCTTTAAAGATTACATGAAGGCCGTAGCGAAGGGCGACTTTAAAACCGCCGACCGGACTTTAAGAAAGTGGGCGACAAAGGCAAAGGAGAAAAGAAATGAAAACGGAATATAGCTTCAACATTGAAAAGGAAACCAGTGGCAACGGCTATTGGCTATCGGCACGGTTCTCAAAAAGAGAGGACGAGAGAGAACGTGAAAGCCGTTATAAAAAGGAGCGTCTGTACGGCAGGGTATTTGATGAGGACCCGAATGATCAAATAGAAGAGTGCATTTTCTGCAAAACCCCAAAAGACCTCAACAAGAAAATAGCTACCTTTATCAAGAACAACCAATAATGCCAAAGGAGTTAAGCGATCTTGAACCAGGATACTATAAAACCCGCCTTTATTCACGAGGCCCTTTCGTGCCGGTGGAGGTCGGGTACGACGAGGAATTTACCCGCATACATGACGGCAGGATTGTCTCGGTCGGGGAATATTGGTGCCGGTGGTGGCCGGAACTTAACAACCCTTTTTACTGGTGCGCCGTTGACCCGTTTGAGGAAACGGGCTGGGGGCACCGCTCCGATTATTTTGAACCTATAGACAAGGATGAGTTTGAATGGATGCTGCTTCTGAAAAGCGTATAGAAGGACACCGGGCCGAGGGCTTTCCAAGCATGCCGAAATCCGTGGCGGAAGCCGTGGTGACGGTTATGGACAAGCTGGGAACGCTTGGGAAAGATAACAAAAACTCTTTTGATAACTACAAATATGCCTCGATTGACGATTTTTTAAATTTCGTTCACGGGAAATGCGCAAGCGCGGGCCTTTTTATTATTCCCCAGGAGGCCCGGGAGCCTTCTTTGAAAGAAACCCGCACCAAAGACGGCAAGCCCCTAATGCAATGGCATGCTTGTTTTGGGTTTATTCTTGGGCACAAGGACGGCTCCCTTTACGGCCCGATTTACAAAACCGTCATGGTTCAGGCCAACGGCGCTCAAGCGGCAGGTTCAGCACAATCCTATGCCCTCAAACAATTAATGCGCGGGCTGTTTTTAATCCCGACTGGTGACGAGGACGACCCCGACACCAAAGGAACGGCGGAACTTACAATGTCGCCGGAGAAAACAGCTGAAAGCGATTTCCAAGCAAAGGCGAATAAAATTTACCAGGCGTTGGGCCGGGCAAAGAACATCGATGCCCTTATCGAAATCTGGGAGAAAAATGCGCTTTTTACAGAGGAGTTGAACGAGGCAGACGAGGGCTCCCTGAAAAAGAAAGCTTACACATATCTCAGAAACAAATTTGAAAGCCGGAAGAAAGACCTTGAGCAAGCCGATTGACATGACAGGCCTTGCCATCCCCAAGCAGGGCGGGGTGAAGCGAAACCGGGCTTATAAAACCCGGCTGGTGGCGTTCCATATCGAACGGGTTGTCGGTATGGGGTGCCTGGTTTGCGGGCGTCCGGCTCAATACCATCATTCGCTTTTATACAAGCCCCGGCGAGAGGACAGGGGCTATCCGCTTTGTTCGGCCCACCATACTGATACGCGGGATTCCGTTCACCAGATGGGCGAGCGTAAATTCTTGGCCGAATACTTTATCCCGCTGACATGGGCGCGGGACGAGTGGAATAAAAGCCAGAGACTGTTTGAGGAAAAATAATGGATCATGCGTGGGTTGAATACAAGGTAACGATTGGGCGGCGGACCTGGCCTAAATATTGGTTTGCCAATGACGAAGCCTACATCCGGCGGCAGGTGGCCCGGCAAAAAGGGATTTCTGAAGACGAGGTGGAGGTGAAAAGAATTGATTAAATGATTTTCTGTACAGGCATAAAAGTTTCTGATTTGGCCTCCAAGGGGGTGACAGCCCAAACCGTGGTTTTCGTCCCCGCCGATTCCGATGCCGAGGAAAAAATGCGGAAATGCGAGGGTAAGACTTTCGGGGTTGATTATCGCCGCGGCCGCTCCCTGCCCCAACACAGGCTGTTCTTTGTGGCGTTAAGGAAGGTTTTCGAGAACCAAAACCAATTCAGGTCCGAAGATGATTTGCGCGAAGCCACCTTGATTGAAATAGGATTCTGCGAATTGCGGGAACGATTTAACGGTGAACGGTACAAAGTCGCCCGGTCGATGGATTTCCGGCTTTCACAAGACGAATTCCAGGAAAAGGTTTTTGACCCGGCTGTCCGGGCCTGGGAAGACCATTTCGGTTACCAGCCGGGGGAGCTGTTAAATGCCTAAGCCCATTGAAACACTGGACCAGGTGAGCCGGATCCGCCGCATCCCCAAGCGGTCCCGATATAACCACGGGGAATATATGCCGGTCCGCGAGGTGCCGGAACGGGAGTTTAACCGGATTGTGAATTCACTGGAACGGCTGATCAGACTCAACAAAAAGGATTGAAGGCTTAGCTATGGATTTTACAAGCAGAGAACGGGCAATGATTATCACCGCACTTGAGCAATTCAAGGTTAACCAAAGTGACGGGCTAAAGTTTTTCGCCACTGACATTCACGCCGGGAAAATTCGGGACGAAATGCGCGAAAATGCCAAACAAGCCGACAAGCTAATTCAAAAAATACACCATAACCCCTAAAGGAGAAGGATAATGGAAAACATTTTTAAAGAAATAAAGGCGGAACGCAAAGCCCAAGCCAAACACTGCGCCAAATTAGAAAAGGATTTGGAAATAACGCAGGACGGCCTGACACATTTCAAAGTAGCCTACGAAAGAACAATCAAAGAAAGGGATGCCGTTGTAAGGATTATTGGGGGTCTTAGAAAAGACCAAGCTAGAGTGGGCCCGATGGGCGCAATACACAAGGCAGAAACCGCACTCAAAAAGGAAATGAAAACATGGGGAGAGAAATATGAGTAGCCTAGAAGAACCCGGAGACTATAAAGCGAATAAGAAAACGGTTGAGTATATTTCCGACCTCCAAGCCCGCCTCGCCGCCGCAGAAAAGATTGCAATAGCCGCCTTAGAATACTGCGACAGTCTTTTAAATGATGGGGCAATGGACGGCGTCTATGAATACATGATGCACAAAGGGAAACCATACGATCCGAAGGGCATTCATCTACAAGAATGGATCGACGAAAATCTCAAAGCCCTCAAGGGAGAGAAGAAATGAAGCCGGATGAGATTGATAAGCTTGACGATTTGCCGCAAGAAACCTTGGACTTATTTATAAATTATGTCCAAAGCATTTGCATTAGCAACATTGATGCGGATTTGAGCGAGTGCCTAGAAACCGCAAGGGCTTCTGGTGCGATTGGATGCCTTATTCAAAACGCAAAAGACGAATATGCCGCCAAACGCTGTGCCGTAGTTAAAGAGGAAAACAAACGTCTGAAAAAACGTGTCAAAAATCTAGAGCCCTTGGGGGCAAAACTAATAAGATCACAAAATCAGACTAACAGGGTTCAAGCCCAAAGGGATGAGTTGCGGGTTTTGACCGATTATGTGCTTGAGCGCATACAGCACATGAGTTTGTCGGAAAACACCGATGAGGACACTATTCAAGCGGAAATAATCGCAGAAATTAAAAAGGTGAAAACATGGGATTAAAGACAGAAGAAGAATTGAAATATCTTCACAGCCCGATTTGGGCGCGGCTTGATGACAAAACCGCCCTCAAGGCCCTTGATGAATTGTGCGACCAAGCCCTTCTCGCCCACGACCTTCAGGACAGGATTAACAGGGTTTTGGGTATGAAGCCAGATAACCGGGAAGAAGAATGGACTGATGCTGATGATTTGCTTGAAGAAATCCAAGCCATTTTACGGGGAGAGAAAGATGACTGATGAATACAAAGACCTGACCCTCCAAGCCCGCCTCGCCGCCGCAGAGAAACGTGTGGAGACTTTGAGGGGGGCGCTAAAAGAGGTATCTTGGAAAGTAAGGACGTTCGCCGATACCCCACACACAAGGCAAGACCTATACGAGATCGTTAATTACTGCGACCGAGCCCTCAAGGGAGAGAAGAAATGAAGCCGGATGAGATTGACAGGAAAATAGCCAAAATAAAGGATTTGGTTGAGGACAGCATGAACGAAGATGAGGAAAGCTGGCTTAAAGCAGATGCGTGGCTTGAT
>JAABXR010000022.1:0-24645 GCA_011776225.1 Phycisphaerae bacterium | reverse complement strand
TATGATGCTGGGAGAAAAGTCTACAACTCTGCACTCAAAGAAATCCAAGCCATCCTAAAGGGAGAGAAAAAATGATTAAAACCCTACACGGACTCTGGTGCTTGATTGCATCTCTATTGTTTTTGACTGTGGCTTTTCTTTTTATCTGGGCGGTCGGGGCCGTGGTTTTTGATAACTTCGACGTCTTTGCCGTGATTATACTCGGGCTGGTTTTATATTTTATGATTGCGAAATGAAAGGAATGAATGATGAAGAAAAAGTTGGTTGGATATTTTTTCGGCCCGGAGGGAACACAACCGATTTATGAAACCTCCTCAAAACGGATCGGAAGAGTGTCTGATATAAAATTCTGGCCCGAGGCCTTTGACCTAACCAAGAAGAGTGTTCGAAAGAAACTCAAAGCCATTGAAAAATGAAATGCTCTCATTGCCGGGAAGAAATAGAACAATGGGAAATAGATTTAGGGAAGTTTGTTTACCTTCTTTCGAAAGAATATTTACATGACAGGTGTTATAGGGAAAGGTTTAAATAAGATGAAATGGAAAAAAATCGGCAACAAGTGTCCGTTCAAGCCTTTTGAGAAATATTTGGTTTCGGACGGGGAACGGGTGGCTATAGTTTCGGCGCATGAACACGAGTGTTTTGGGTTTGACGTTGAAGATTGCCCAAAATGGATGTGGATTAAGTACGATGATGATATTATTGCGCCAGACTTTTACGACGAGAACAAACCCGAACATCATGGCGTTTGGGGATTTGACGATGAATTGTCCGACTATGACGAAATGTACGGCAAAGATCAGATTGATTTCATTCCGAAATATTGGGCCGAGTGGCCGCCGCCAGCACCTAAGGAGTAAGTGATATGAAGAAACTGTGCGCTTTAATTTTGCTGGCTTTGGTGGGGTGTTCTAATCCCGACCCAGAATTTTACGTTGATGGAAATTTTCTCGTTATTGAAGATAAGGTAATTTACATCCCCGCTATTGAATTCATTGATTGTAAGACATTTTTGCGAGACAGAATTATAATTAAAACGTCAGCTTGGGCGGCGACTTATCAGAACTGGATGTCCTTCAAAGACTGTATGATTTTGCGGGATAATATTGTGCGAGAAGTTGCCCAACAAAGGAGTAAGTTATATGGAAAAGGAAAAAAGTGATGTGGGCGTGAGATGGGGGAAAATAGATAAGTGGATTGATTCAATGAACGCCGGACGGTTTGGCGGAGGCTGGGAGAGGGCCGAAAAGGTTTTCTCTGGTCAAGAACTGGAAATAGCAAAGAGAATTGAACGCGCCTATTGGATCGGGGACGAAAAAGGTGGCAACAACGCAATGGTTGATTACTAACCCAACATCCGAGGATTGACTGTATTCCTTGCTACCTCTCCATAGTCTTTATGATCTTTCTTCCAATTCCCCCTGCAAAGCGGTATAACCGCAATCGTCAATAATATTGTCCCTAGATTTCTTCATTCTAAACCGAGCTTTTTTCAAAAGTGACATCATGGCGCAAGCATCCGCCGGTGTTATAGTTCCTTCAGGCAAATCAAGATAGGCTTCCCACAATCTGGCGACCCGGCGCATTGTTATAGAAGCTTTGCCGTGTTCTTTTGCCTTGTCCTCATTGATTAATTTGTCGGCGGCCGAAAGTATCTCTGATCGCAGTTTATTCATAGAGCCGCCCCTCTTCTGGTGACCCAAGGTAAAGCTTGGAAGTGGTTGTAATGCCGTGGCGCGGGTGAACCTTGAAATACCATTGGCTCGGGGGATGGGGCTTGGCCCTCATAATGGAACGGGAATATTCGGAAGGACCGGGAACGCAACCGTTAGCCAAGCCGTATTCAAGATCAAGCGCGGTGTGAAAGTGCCCCAGAAGAACCTTGTAAACGTACCTGTGTTGCGATGAAAATTCCTCGATGACTTTTTTCATGCCCCGGATAATGGGCGCGGCTGGCCCCAAAAATCCCATGCCCCCCCTAGCCCCGATTCTGTCCCCGTGCGTTAGCAAAAACCAGAAATCGAAAATGTTGAAATAGGCGTCCCCGGATTGCGGGGTGTGGAAAATAACGTTTTTATTACCTATAAACTGGTTTTCCAGCATTTTAGCTAAAAGATAATCATAATTCAGGGCGGAATACCTTTTTGTCCTTGGCCGCCGGGTGGTTCTGCCGTGGTTCCCGGCCACACTGTAAACTATTACTTTACACCCGGTTTCCTGCTGGATCAGGTCAATGCCTCTTTTTTCAATCGCGGCCATTTCCAAAATGGACTCAATGGATGTTTTCTCGTCGGTTTCCGCCAACTCGTCATGTATCCCGCCAGAAATGTGATCCCCGCCGCGCAAATAAAAGAACGTATCGGGCTTCGGCCCGGCCCAGTGTTCGGTTGTAAATTCTATGGATTTTTGAAACATTCTCTGCATGCGCTTTTCGCAAATATTAGCGTCAAAAGAATTAAGCCCATCCATATCTTCCAGATTAATAACCTCGCCGTATTGGGTATCGGAATGGAAAAGGACTGGAATCTCGGGGGCCGAAATGCCCCCTTCATGCTTGAATTTAAATGTTTTGGCCGGAGGTTTTTTGGCGAAAGAATCGTTTATAAAATCGTCAAGAAAGGCTTTTTCGTTTAATTGTCTCAAAAGAGAACGGTTCTCACGAATTAAACGGGCGTTTTCGTCCTGCAACTTAACCCGTTTCCGCGCCAGTTCGCTGTCTGGAATTTTCTTTTCAACATGAATATCCTTCAATCGACACCAATCTCTTATCGTGGAGCGGGGTATTCCCGTTTCCTTGGAAACAAAAGTGAAGTTTCCTGTTTCCTTGTAAAGGGCCAGGGCGTTTTCGATCTGCTTTTCGGTATATTTCGACTTCACAGGGCCCCCAGAAGCGCACCAGGGCGCAAGTCGGGTTTTTTGTATAGAAAGTACCCGGAGGAGGAGATGTTAATCCTGGGGCTTCTGAGGGCGGGAATCATTTCCTAAACCGCTTGGGAAATTTCTTCCGGAATCGTTCCAATAACCTTTTTAGCAAACCATCGGTATCGGGTTTGCGCGGTTTTCGAGGCTCTTTAAATTTATTCATCACCGCCGCCAAGATCGGGGGCAGGGTTAAGCGCGTCGATAATGGCTTCCGTTAAACCAGGGATAACCTCGCCCATGACTTCGAGCTGGGCTTCGTCAACCTGACCTCGGATGCGCTGGCCTTCAAAGGCTTTTTCTTCGGCGGCTTCGTACTCGAACCCAGTCCCATCGGGAGTCACTAGCGCGAAAGAGACATCGCTTCTTTCCTTGCCGTCTATAATTTCGATATTACACGGCGACCATAAGGCGGGAAGCGCGGAAATCACGTTACTGACTTGATCCGAATTAATCCCGTCCACCTTGTCGGCTATGGAAATAGAAAGAGCCTCTTCCTCGTGGCAGTATTTGACCTCGACAAAGTTAATCCCGGCGTACTGCTGTTTGGATGCGAGAAAACCCGGCTGGGTACACGCGCTCACAAATAAGGCGGTTGTTGCTAGTAAAATCGTTTTCATGGTTTACTCCTCGTTTTTAAATTGCCAGATGATGTAGCCGATAATGCTGGCCGCGCCGACCGCCACACCACCTTGTTCAATGGCGTTTAGCTGGTCAGCGTCCACAAATCCCATGGCCCCAGCCAAAGCAAGTGCGCTGGCGAGGAATCCGTTAACGGCTTTCCTGATTTCCGATAGTTTCATGTTCTTCTCCTCTTAAAAGCGTAGCAACCCTTTTTGCGCGGGCGGGCGTTTGCTTGGCCCACTTTGAATCCAAGGCCTCTTTCGCGGCATTATAGTAGTCTTTGGCCTTTAATGCTACCAACATTCGCTGAAATTTCAATAGTCCTGTTACACCAAGCTGGTAGCTCATGTTTAAAAGAGCCCGTTGTCTGTCCGCGTCCAGGTCCCGCCACCATGGCAATCTTTGATCCAGTTCCTTCTTTCTGCCGTTTAAAATATCCAGAAGCCAAAGCATGGCTACATTTTTGGGCATGGGCACCCGGCCTTTGTGTTCGGGGTCAATTAAAAACCCTATCCCGATGGTCAGGTAGCCCTCCGAATCCCGGTAGGCATAGGGCCGGAATCCTTCGTCGCGGATAAGATCGTCAACGATCATTTGAGAAGCCCCTTAATCTCCCCGAATTTGAGAGTTAAAATCGCAAAAACCAAAGCCGCCACATATTTAGCGGTTTTAACAAGCTTTCTGCGAAACGCAGAATCCATTTTCAGTTCACCGACATCATTTTCAATCTTGTCAAGCCTTGTGGAAACCTCTTCTTTGTGTTCTTTCATGTTAACGCTTAATGAATCGATTGATTTCTTGATATACCCTATGTCCTCGGCATATTTACTCATGGCAACCCTCCCACCTGTAATCCAGTTGCTTCAAAATGTTCTGAAATTCGATTTCGTCTTTTACTGTCAAGCCCCCGCCGTGGCACTTTTTTTTCTCAAGATATTCAAATTTTCTTAAAAGCCGGTCGAGCGTGTTTGCTTCGGTTTGCTGGGTCCACGGCTCCATTTCCTGCTGGTGAGATTGCATGGCGAAAACCAGGTCGGTTTCTGTTACAACGTATTTATCGGCTTGTTCCCAAAACGCAAAGACCGCTGTCCCCAGCCCTAAAATCCCGGCCAAGGAAATGCCTGTTATTTTGTGTGCCGTTTTCATCGCTGGGCTATGTGCAAAAATCCTGACCGTTGAAGCTTTCGGCCAGCCGAGTTTTCTCCCGTTAATGTTATAAGAATCTTTGTTCCGTCCCCATCCCATGCCGTATTGGATTGCTGGCCTGCGGAAATCGAAGGCCTGAAAGTAATTTGCGATGTGTTGCTAACAGCCACATCGTTAAGGGTAAGGCCCAGCCCCGTTGTGGCCGTATGGGTTGCCGTTGGGTTTGTCAGCGTCCCCGTTGTCCCGATAATGTTTATAAAATCAATGCCATAGGTTTGGCGGTCGTCAGTCGGGTCCATCGGTTGATCGTTTATCACTTTTGCAAAGTTAGCCATCACTTCACCTTTATAATCGTTCTTTCTTCATCCAGGGTTAATGTTGTCCGTTCCTCCGGCAACGTCAGTATAAGCCTTTCTGGGTCTAAAGTTAAGAGAATGGGAACTATTTCCTCAAGAATTAGGGCCAGGGCGGTACTGGTTTCGCTCGGTAGCCCCAAACTGTACAACTTCGCCGTTGATACGGCTAAGGCGGAGGCTGTCTCGCTTGGAAGCCCCAGATTGTAGATTTTCTCAATCGTGGTTGCGAGAGCAGAGGCTGTTTCCGTCGGGATTCCGACACTCATTGCCTTTGAATGAGTTAGCGAAAAAACAGAATCCGTCTCGGACGGGAGCCCCAGATTAATTACTCTCCCAAGAGCCACCGAAAGGGCGGAATCCGTTTCGCTTGGAAGGCCCAAACCAACCTGCTTGGAATGAGTAGCGGCCAGCGCAGAATCGGTTTCCGAGGGAATCCCGACATTCATTGTTATTGCGCTACTTTCCGTAACCTCCAAATAAAAAGAACAAAGAGAGTTATCGTTACCCCCATCGCCCAAATCAACGGTTACATCTGCGGCTGAGGAGTTATAGATTTTGCGGTAAAAATCTATATCGGTGTTCGCTACTGAACCGTCCTCAGCGGGACTAAAACTAATTCCAGTTTGATTGCCCCCTCTTTCTCCAAAGGATGCTAAAACAATAAGGGGTTCGGTTCCGACGCTTGCGTTAGCCGTTTGAGAGGCGGGATCGCCGTCTGTTATTTCCCCAGCCAAATCTTGCGGAGCAACACTGTCTGCCGCATTATCGGGACGAAAAACGAAAACGATTTTCCAGTCTCCGTTGGCCCCATCCATACCCGTAACAGATGAAGAGGCATCCCCGGCTTCCGCAATTTTATACTTATGGGAAACACGAATCGCGGCACCGTCATCTACATTGACTGCGGCCCCTACATCCGTCCATCCAGTGGGGGTGACGTCAGACGGCGGACCGCCGAAGTTAGTTTGCGCCCTTTGACAAAGGACCATAACATCCCCGGCCTGAACGTCAGAGGGAAGGGTTATGGTGTCTGCTGTCGAGGTTGCGGAAGATTGAAACGTGAGGGCCATTTGCGTCCCCTAGTTCGTTTGGCGCTTCATAACACCGTCCATTTCCATATTGTCCAGCGTTACATCGGTTCCTGAAATCAAATCAAAGCGCGTGTGAGACTCAAAACTCGCCCCCGTATTATCGTCAAATTGGTCAACAAAAACCTTTGTTCCTTCGGGAAGGTTTCTCGTTATTTTAACCTCATCAAAGCTTCGATTTGTCAGGATTGTTATTAATTTAAGCGCCATCTAAGCCGCCCTGAAAAAGCCAGCCGAGTTAAAACTAAGGGTCAAATCGGAACCGTCGGTGGTTGCGCTTACGTCGTAATGGCAAAGCGGGATAATATTTGCATCCGTACCCGCGCCCGTATCCGAGTCATAACACATCAAAGCCTTAACCAGCGTGTTGTTCGTGCCGTTGCCAGCCGAAGTCCAGGTCTGGTCAGGGGCGTCAACGTCGTATCTATTGTTCGTATCATCGGGGGCAGGTAAAGCCGCCAGTTCCGCATCGGTTATTGTTTTGCGGGCGTAATTTGTAAAATCAGCCTCGGTATTCCCGGCGGCTCCTAATAGGGCCGAAAGATCGTCGTAATCTTCCAGCGTTGCATCAGCTTCCGCCGCCTTTAACAGAACAACAATAAACGCCGAGTTGGTGGGGTCGTTGCTTTCGACACGATTGTAGAATTCGACAATCCTGCCCTTTGCTATATTCATTACTCCATCAGCCATTTATTTTCTCCTTTTTCTGTTTAAACCCCTTCGCGCCGGGTTATCCCAATACGGGTGCGAAGGCGGGTCCTCTCCGGTCAATGCCTTGTGTAACGCACCACGCGTCACTGGCTTGCCATTAAGCTCTTTCCCTTTCCGGTACATCCCCTCCAGACATCCCGTACAAAGGCGCTGGTGCCCTTCTGTAAGGCTTTCAGGGAGGTTTTGTACGTCAACCGTCATATCCTTTCTTACTTCCAGTCGGCATCCGGGGCATTTCATGATACCGTTTCCTCGATCCCGTTAGAGATCAGAATTGTTATAGGTTGTTCCCCGTTCCCAGGCGTCATGCTTTGCGTTGTCGCCCCGGTGCCCCCGTGCGTATATTTTACGTTGTCAAAAGCCTGCAAATTCCCGCTGCCGGACTTAACCCTTGTTCTAAAGGCCGCGTCCGCACCAAGCCCGTCAACAACAACATCCTTGACCTCGTCTAAAAAGTTTTTAACCGCCGTGGTGTCCTCGTTCTGATAAGTGTGGGTTGCCCTTTCAGTCCACGCCCCGCCGGAAGTCGTCCGGGTATCAAGCGCAATCGTAACCGTTTTGGGCAAAACAACATCTTCGCCTTCAATCCGTTTCGTGGTGGCTTGATCCACTTGCACGTCAAACTGAAGCGAGTAGGTGTTATCGTTGTCCTCCTGAGTTGCCGATTTTTCGATAACCCACGCGGTTGTCCCGCCAGTCGCCCCGGTATCGGTTACATTCGTCGGGCCGGAAGCCGCAATTTTAAACTTGGCTGACAAGTCAAATCCCGATGTGGAAGAGTTTTCGGCCTTAACCTCTTTATACCAGCTTCCGGTTTCTGCCGTCCCCGTGGGCTGACCAGCCCCGCCGCCCACAAAAACAATCCCCGGAATTTCACCACGCGCCGGGTTAAACGTAATGGAATCGCCATCATTTGCCTGTGCAATGGCAATCCCCTGCCCCACGCGCCTTTTGCTGGCGTCACCAACCTCGAATTGTTGCACATCGGCGTTTAAAGTTCCTTGATTAGCCAAGGCCCCAAACCCTTTCCAGCCGCCCGAATCCAAGCCCCGGACTTCAAGTTTTCTTAATTCCCCGCCAGCGGTTCCCGTATCCCAAATTTTAAACGTGTTATCCCCCGTGGTTAAATTTGTCACCGCCGCTTCGTAATTGATTTCCGCCGTGGTATCAGTGTTGCTCAAGGTCGTAGTCAAGGTAACGTCATTAATAGCAAGTTTCGCCCCTTGAAATCCTACGCCAGCCACCAAAAGGCTCCCATTCCCCGTTACAGGAGAATCGAAAAAAAAGGTCGTTACATCGGTCGATGAAACCGTGGCCGATGTTGCAATGTTCAAACATCCATCGTCCCAGGTAAAAAAACCGGGGTTGGTAAGGTTTCGGATGGCTTCGTTAAAAGCCGTCGAAACGTCCCTTGACCACCTTTCAATAGCGGCAGGGCTCGTGTCCCTAAGAGGGGGGATGTTAAGTTCTTTTACCATTGCGTTTCGCTTCTACATCTATTCCTGTTATTTCTGTCCATGCTTCAGTGGGCCTTAATTCAAAGCGATGGTACTTGCCGTTCGCCCTTAAAAGCACCTTACCGTTTTCGCTCGAATTGTTCTGGACTTCTTCAGTCGCGCCGAAATGCCGCTTTGTGCCGACATAAACATCGTGATCGGCATCCACCAGCCCCCTGGCCGAAAGCACCGTTGCATTAAATCCGGGGAAAAGTTCAATTTCGCCAGTGGAAAGTATAGCACTTAAAGCCGCACCGGTGAACTGCACAAGATCATTACTGGAATCAAACCCGCCGATTTGTGTGCTGGTTTCCTGCGAAGTGTGCAGGCAAGTCAAAATCTGGTCAGAATCCGCCCACCTGTTGCTCGCATAATTGTAAAGCAGAAGCTTGCGGGTCGAGGACGTGGGGTAAGACCATATAATTATCGAATTTTTGGGATCGAGCCCAACCGACATCGTGTCTATATTAGCCCGGTCCAGTTCGTCAAAAAACGTTTCGGTTATCCGGTCGGTTGAAATATTGACGCTTTCGGCCCCGTTGAAAACCTGGAAGCCCTCCTCCGAAAGATAAAACGTTCTGCCCTTGTGTTCGACAATCGACCCTCCGGCAATGCACCCTATCGCGCCTTCTACTCTGTCAAAGGTAAACCGCAAATTCCCGCCGACAAAATTCATGCGGGTTATGGCGTGTTCCTGAAGGATGGTCCCGAACTCCCCCCCGGTCCCGCCGACAATAGGGCCGCCATCAGGCACCGGCTGGGTTCCGCCACCGCAAGCTTGAGTCCACTTTTCGGAATCATTCACCGCTGAAAAAGTGATGTCGTCGGTCGTATTTAACCCGACCAGAACGTCCCGAACCACAATAAACGCATCCGCAACCGGCGCGTTGGTAAGGGCCGCAAAATCCGTATCCGTTCCAAGGTCGAATTTTTGCGTAGCGTCTATCCCGTTGGCGGCCACAACCCTGGAGCCGAAAAGCGTAAACCGCCAGTTCGTGGTTGCCGAATAATCGCCGCCGGATGTTCTGGTAACTTCATCCCAGGCAGGATCAGTAAATTTATAAAGCTTTGTGGAGGTCCCGGCGAACGTATCAACCGTCCCGTCCACTCTTTTAACCGAAAATGCCCCCTTGCAAGCCGCTGCAAGCGCGTCAGATATGGAAGTCGGGGTTTTAAGGGGTTTATACCCCCGGCCCTGCGGAATAACGTTTCTGGCCGTTATACAGGGGTTGCCCAGATTCGGGAGATCAGGAGAATATGCGCCAAAATTAACAATCATAAATCCCCTACCCTTTTTTGGAAATCCGGGGATTCTTCCATCAAGCGGTTGACCTCCTTGATAAACGCATCCTTTTTGTCGCTCATAATTGCCCGGCCCAGCGAATTAACTTGGTTCCTGTTAAAGAAATCGGGGTTGCTGACGAGCTTATCTAAAACCCTTTGGGGCAAAACGTCACCCTCCTGGCGGGCTTGGGACATTTGTGCCACAAGGGAGAAAACGCTGTTTCTCGGAACCGCCGTCAATGCATCAAAGAACACCGGGAATTTTTCAGCTTGCGGACCGCGAACACGTCCCAATCCAATCGTCGCCGCGCTCAACCCCAGAATAAAGGCGGCAAGGGTTTTTTCTGTCGCGAAATCCGCAGATTCAAATATATTTTGTTCATCAGGGCCGACAGCATCAAACATCCTTGAAGCAATAAAAGCCGTACCGAAAAATGACGACAAACCAGCAAGGGGCTTGCTTAAAAGGGTGAGAGAAGCACTCCCAACGGCTTGCGTACCGGCCCCAAAAGCCGCAAGCTGTATCGGGTTGGGGTCGCCTTGAAGAAACCCGGCAGCCAACCCCTCTAAGCCAGCCTCGGCAACCCTGCCAGCACCACGCCCGATTGTCGTTTTAACCCTGGGGAGTTTTTCAATGACATAGTTGGTAACGATGTCGTTAAGTTTTCTTTCGTGCGGGCCGATGGGACGCGGGGGTTTTATGTCAAGCCTTCTCGCTTTCAAGCGCTTAGCCTTGAGGCGGGGGTTTCTACCCCGAACAACGGGCGCGCGCCCAGCTAGCACTCCCAGCGCCGTCCCGGTAACCTCACCAGCCCCAGTGGAAAACGGCCTTACAGCTTCATTCGCCCGGCCCTGTACCTCGTTCAAAAATTGAGCCTGGTTAAATCTCTCCCCCAAGGTGCCTGTAAGGAGGGTTTCGTTCCCGATGGCTTCTCTCGCCGCCGAAAGCCCAGCGTCAAATCCAGATTGCAAATCAACAGCATCAACACGAGGGGCGTTTATCAGCGCCGAGGCTGGCAACTGATCGCGCTGTTCCTCAAGGTTCTGGCTAAACCTAGCTCCGAAATCCCCTTCTTTAAAGGGCGTCTCGGCTGCTGTTTGCAGACCAGCGCCCCCGAACGCCAAAGCACTACCAAGCGCCTGAGGGGCACCTAAAACCGCATCAACAAACCCCTTGCCGATATTGTTTAAAAAGTTCAACACATCGCTTTTGTTAGTGTCTTTGGCCTGTTCTACTAAAAAGTTTGCGTTTCTGATAAATCTCCCAACGCCAGGGTCCACCCCCTCAAGGTTTTCCCCGGCTTGACCAGGGGGAGAAGGATTTGATGCTATCCCCAGTTCTCTCTGGATTTCTTCATCAGTCATTTCCTCGGGGGCCTTCATAAAATACCTCTTTTTTGCGCTTCAACCATTAAATCCGCTTCGCGGATCATTTTTTCCAAACCGCCGGTATCAATCGGCAATCTCTTTCTCCTAATAATGGCCAAAAGCTCACGCCCTTGGGATGCCAAAATCTTTGCGTTTGTAAACGGGTTTGTCCCGAACCCAGCCAAGGCCTGCTTAATGCTTCTAAGCTTTTGATCGGTTAATTGGCCAAGAGAGTTAAGGGTTTCAAATGTATCAATAAGAACATTCGCGGCACCCTTTTTGAGGTTGTCTCTGGCAATCTGTATATCTTGTGCGTCATCAATGCCAAAAAAGTTGCCAATAGTCGGGAATTCCGATGCAAGCCTAATCCCAAAATCCCTCACATCTTGAAATTCACGACCAGGTTCACCAACGGTCCCCTGTAAATCTCGATTTGCCTGGAACACATCGTTAAGATTTTGTATCCCAGACACAATAGCATCTGAGGTTTCTCTTGTTTTTTCTTCTGCTGCTAAATTCTTTTCGCGTAGCTCCCTTGTCTCTTTTTCCCGCGCCCTAATTTTCTCGTCTGCATCAAGGCGTTTGAGCAGTTCGTCTATCCCGCCAGCCTTATCTATATTCGCAGCGGCCAAAACCTCATCTTCAGTCAATTTGCGGCCAAGCTTACGTTCGATTACTGCTATTTTTTCAGGGAGATTTAGCCTTCCCTGTTGCTGTTGCGGGAAGAGACTGTTGACCGCTACGCCCGCCACGGCTTCCGGCGCTACCGTCCCCAAAAGGCCAAAAAGGTTTCTTTCCCTCGACCTATCAACACCGGGGGAAGTTTGGGTGTTTAAAATCCTGTTAGCGGAATCGCCAAGGTCGAGATTGGCCGTGGCTCTTTCCGTTCCGCCCGGTGTTACCGTTGAAGGGACATCGGGGAAAAGCGTTTCGCCCAAAAGCCCCAACGCCTCGCTACGCCTTTTCCGGGCTTCCAATTCCTGCCTTCTTTCGCGCAATTCCGCCCGCAAAAGCGGGGGCGCAAACCCTTCTTCAAGGGCCTGCCCAAATCTTGCGAGATCATCAAAAAAAGCCATCAGAACTGTTGCCTCCCAAACGTTCTTAAAAGGGGCGGACTAATCCCAGGAGCCCCGAACAGGGGCGGCTCAAGAACCGCATTGGGTTCTTGGGGCAAATTCGCAATCGGAGGTATATTTAAGCCTGGGATTAAATGGTTAAACACACCCTGCGCCCTGCCCTTCAAAAGCCGGTCGTTCACATTCCCAAGATTCAAGTCAACGCCCTGCGAAGTCGTAGGCTGGGCGGCAATGATTTCCTGCGGCGATACCGACCCCTGTACGTCCTGCGGGGGCAAAGCCAAATTGGAGGTTCCCGAAACCTGGTTATCCTGCAGATTAGCCAAGAACGCATCAATAAGTTCGTTCACGTCCTGTTGCTTGGTTTGTTCTTCCGGGGTTATCTGTTGCAACGCCCCGCCGAAATCTTTTAGAAAATCCGCAAACCCGCCGCCGGATTGTTCAACCACCTGTGTATCGCTGCCTCCGAGTATGCTATTCATCGAAAAACTCCTTTTTAATGGCTTTAAACCCGTTAATTTCCATAACCATTTCGGGATAAAGTTCTTCAACCTCATGCGCCATCGGGCCGACGAAAGTCCCGGTAACGCCAAGTTCGGGGATATATTCGAAATTGTACATCATAACGCCCTTAAAGGTTTCGCCCGTAGGCTTGACGTTTTGTTTCAGTCGAATGTCGCAAAACAACCCGCCAAGCGAACCCAGAATCCCACCGATACCGGAAGCAATCTGGGCACCCGAAGCGTTTTTGCTAACGTTGCTGGAAATCGGGAAGCCGCCAGCCGCCGCAAGTAGCGGATTAAGGAAAAATTCAAAGCTCTGCAACGGTTCTGTGAGCGTGGCTTGATTCTGTTGCTGGATCGCGGACCCGACATCGAACAGCCTGCGGGCTTGCGAGTCCTGAACCCCCTCCACGGTCGGCAACAACGACAATCCTGCAATTTGGCGCTGACGTTCATTCTGGAAAGCCCCTTGCTGTCGCGCGAGATCGTTTTCAAAGGCGGAAAATTCAAACGGGGCCAACGCTTGAGTAATCGCCTTTGAAGTCGTCGCGGCTTGCGCTTGCGACCCCGTGCGGCCCGCGAGGCTAAACTGGTCCTCAACCTGTTGCCCCACTTGCTCTGCGATAGCGTCCCTTGCCCCTTGAAGCGCAGGATTAAACCCAGCAAGGGAAGGGTCAGCACCAAAGAAATCCCCGCCCAGAGTTGCGTTTAAATTCTGTTCGGCGGTAGGAATAAATGTCGATTGCGGCCTGTCCTGTAACCGCTGAAGCCCGGCAACCTGGGCCGCGTCAAAAGGCTGCACGAACGGCGGGTTTTGCATCTGGAGCCCTTGGGTTTGCGAAATAATGCTTTGCAATACTTGCTGGGCAACAGGGTCAAGCTGTTGTACCGTTGTGGTGCTTCCGCCGCCGAAAAAGTTGCTCATTCTTTTCTCCAGATCATCGCCACCGGCTTGTAGCCTTTGGCTTTCAATTTCCTATCCCAGCCGAGCCGCCCAACAACCTCCATCGAATAACCCTGCTCCGCCGCCCAGCCTTCAATCCCGTCAATATGATCGAACCAGGTGTCCAGATCATAACCGGAGCAAAGTTCAAACTGACAGTATCCGCTCTTATAAACCCTGGTTACCGCCACGCCTTTGATTTCAGGATACTTTCCGCCTTCCGCAGCCAGCCAAAGCTGCCTGTGTCCGCTTTTCAAATCCCGTTCCAATTCACCTTCAGAATATCTGTCGCCCGCCACTTCGATGGCCCGGTCAATGGCTTTCGAAACCAGCGGGTAAACCGCGTTCATTTCAGCTTTTGGGACTGCGAATAAATGAGTCATGCCACCACGCTCCCGAACCTGGAAATAATAGGCCCTGCCCTTAATTGTCTTTGAGCCGCCTGGTTTACGCCGTCCCTGGCCGCTGCATATAATTGGGTCCACACCGGAAGCCGTTCGTCGTTCATGATATAGGGCGCTCCCGCCACCAAAGCCCCGTAAAGGTAAAGCCCCGGAGCGCGAGAAAGAATATTGTTAGACGAATTTGTATCGGAAAGCGCGGTTTCCGCCTTGTAATAGATAACTTCCCCGGAATAACTCTGATCCGTATCTATATCAAATTCAAACTGGGCATGGGTTGTAAAATACAGGGGCTTCCCCGTGCCGGTGCGCCTGTAATTCGTAATGACGTGGGGGGAAAGATATTCAAGAACCGTCACCGGATCGGTCAAAAGGCGAAGTTCAAGAGCCTCCAAATACCCGGAGGGCAAAGAAACATACCTATCGTTTACGGTCAGGGCATCCCGGTTCAGCATTTCCTGAATCCTGACCTCGTTTTTGTGCCGTTCTTCGGCTAATTGAATGAAAGTGTCAATTTTGCCTTCAAGGTTATAGCTTTCAAGGTGATCGGCTATCTCTTGACGTAAATCGCTAACATCACTGATCGCCATTTACGCCCCCTGGAGCTTTCGGAAATCTCTTCCCTCTGTAAGTGTTCTCAAAACGCCTTGGGCGCGGTCCGTTTTAGACTGCGTTATTTCCCGATAGGCTTCATGTTTTTTAACGCCCCAGTGAGCCGCCGCAAGTTTGCTGGCCTCTTCCATGACATTAAGCGGGATGGAAGCCTTAAACTTCAGTTCGCCCCTGGGCATGGTGGTTTCCTTTAAAATCTTGGCGCGCTTAAAAACAGGTTCCACATCCTCTGATTGGTGTACCGTAATCGCCTTGTTCCCATAGCTATCCCAGTGCTGGCTATAGGTCGTAACGCGATTTCCGTTTTTAAATTTGCCAAGTGTTTTCATAAAGTATAACCCGCCATATTCAGCTTACCGGCAATCCCGGCACCGCCAGCCGCCAACTTAAGAATTAAAGGCGCTCTGGCTACACCGTTCAGCGGCGAATGCAAGGCCACCTCCAGATGGTCGTAAACAGGGAAAGACTTGGAAAGCGGCAGGATTAATGCTTCGGTTGCAAAGTTAGCCTGGGTTCCGCTCATATCAATAGCACCACCGCCAACCGAGGACTCAAGCTGAAAGTCATCCCCCGAAACCCCCACCACAAAATAAGTGTTGCCGCTCGTCAAGCCAGTGGGCGCTGTTCCGCCAAGAGTATGAAAAACAACCTTGTCAGCGTTCGCCAAGCCGTGGCCCGATACCGTGAAGGTATCGGCTGTCAAGTCCAGAACTGCCGTGTCCGTTAAATCCATCGGCCCGACTTTTGAAAGGCCGTAAAGATCAAGGGCGGCGTTGGCCGTGTCGTCAAACCCCGCGCTCAAAAACGTTAACTTGTGACGGCGATCAGCAGCGCCAGCAGAATGTTCAAGGGTTGCTTCTGCATTGTCGCTACCGGTTGCCGTTTCTGCCCAGTCACTTGCTCTTGGTGTCATTACTTGTCAACTTGTGCGAAGATGTAATCAGCGTCAATGTTCGCGGATGCAGCGGTTCTGGTAAAGCCTGCAACAACAGGGCTTAACAACACATCAGCTTTAACAGCATCTACCATTGCCGTTCCGACCTGTGAGCCGTCGATAAAGAACTTGGCTCCGCCTACCGTGTCAACTTCAATTCTAAACGTCTGGTAGGTTGCCGCCGTGGGCGCAGTCCCGGAATCCTGGTGCGTTGCATCGGTTCCATTGTCAACCCCTACAAGCCACCAATTATCGTCGTCCATGCTCGTATCGAACATAAAGCCGACCGCATCGGTGGCGTTCGTAGTGATTGTGTTAGCCGAACCAGCAGAAGTAATGGGAGCTTCCAGCGAACCAACCTGGTCGGTAAACCCGACGAACACGCTGATATTCGTGATTGCCGAAAGTTTGACCCGGGCCTCAAATACCATGCCGCCTTTATCGGATTGGAACGTAAGGGCGTTACTGATTTGAGTGCCGTTGGCCGCCATTGTCCCGGCAGCCCCAGCGCCAGTAACGCCTCTTACAGCGCCGCCAGCCTGTGCGTTAAAGACCGGATCAGCAGCAGTGCCGTCAGAACCAGAAGCTACCGCCCACAAGCTTGTGGACAACGTGGGTTCGATAAAGTCGTCGGCTACTGTCTGTTTCGCTCCGAAAGAAGATGCGGGAGAAGCTTTTTCAATAACAACAAAGTTGTCATTGTTGTCAATTTGAAAAACCTGATTTCCTGTTCGCTGGTTTTCAAACCCTACCGAGCCGTCTGCATTTTGTACGAGTGAGAATCTACTCATTTTTTTCTCCTAATTAAAGGGCGGGGGCGTTAGCCCCCTTTACCCTTACGAGGTTGTCAGATCGGCAACAACGCCAGAAGCCGCTTCGTTGCGGGCTTCAAGCGTGCCTTCGATAAGAATCTGCTTGGCATCCGAATCCCCCGTTTTCGAGAGATCAAATGAAAGCATATTCCTACCCGGCAAAGTAGCCAGAGCGAACTTGTCCATTTCCAGAACAAAGGCATCCCGCGCAGGCGAAAACCTGTTAGGAATAACCCTCAAGTCACCGAAATCAGACTGATAAACATCAATCGCAGTGTGAAGGGTGCCGTCCTCTGATTTCTGCATGAACGTGTTGCCGCCGGTAAATTCAGAAAGCTTCTGCTTGTTAAAAGACCCGACCATAATAACGTCAGGGTTTCCGCCTTCATCCCAGCAAGACCGCAACACCGTCCGCAAAAGGTCCTCCGTGAAAGCCCTTTGCGTGCCGTTCGTAGCCGCGTCAGTGCCGTCACCAGTGGGATCGGACCCGCCAGTGCCGCGTGACGTGTTCGTGGCTAACCAGGCCGGAAGTCCGGCCATTTCAGAAGCCGTTGTCGCGTTGCCAGTTACCTTGGCATTGTTCTGGGTAAGGTTAACTTCCCAGTCGCGCTTCAGTTCTTCACCGCGAAGCATAACCTGATAATCAAGTTCATCCGCGCGGCCAGCCGTATCAACCGACCGACCAGTGCCGGACACTCTCGCGTCCTTCGTGGCAATCATGGTGCGGTTGCCAAGCCTCGTGGTAGCTGTAGCTGAATCCTGCGGCGCGTCGTCACCCTGGATTGCTTTGTTTTCCGCAGCAGCGGCCAGCGTGTCGGTCTGCCATTCGTGATTTGTGCTTGATGCCTCGACATGGGGAATACCGTTGCCGAAAGGCGTGTCTGTGGGAGCGATGTTCCAGATAATATCTGACAAATCCTCCCTGATACCGATTTGTGCAAAGGTATCAAAGGTTCCAGTGGGCTGAGCCATTCAGTCCTCCTATGTTAAATGCCCGCGCACCATGCGCGTGCTTCTACTGGCTCATCTATGGATGGATGTGGCCTCACCGGGAATCCGTCCGGCACGGCGTCTAATGGGATGTAAGACCCTTACATAATATTAAATTTTGCAAGCGATGTAAACAGGAAAGTTTTAAACTTAAACTAACCCTTCGCCGCCCGCTTCGCTTTTAGCAATTCAAGCGCGGACCGGGGGCTGTGCTTTTGAGCGTGCAAGGCCTGTGCGGTTTTCAGTTTTTTGGATTTCAACTGATCCGTTGACTTCGCGGCTCCCGGCTTCATGGTTTTGGGAACGGCGGCAATTTTCTTTTTCTTGGCCGGACCTTCCGCCTTCATCTTATCGAATTCATAGGCTTTTTTGGCAAAAACCCAAAACCTGTGGTCAAAGGCGTTCTTAATCTCGTTTTCGTTAAACCCGCTGGGGTGTTTCAAAAGATAGTTAGTGATCTCCGCGCCTTCTTTCTTGGCAACAGAATCATCCTTCCATTCAGGCATTGCTTTATAAAGCGCCTCCTGTTGAACCCCGACATATTCATCGAATTTTTTCTTGTTCGCTTCGGACATTTCCTGCTGGGATTTTTGATAATCTTCCCTCGCGGCGGCCAGCCTTCCATCCAAAGCCTTTTCAGCGTCCTCGAATTCCGCCCTTTTAACCGCGTAGCTTGTGGGATCGTCAACTTTCAGTTTTTCCCAGTCAACCCCGTCCTTCTTTCGTTGCAGGGCCTTTCTTTCGTCCTCGATCAACCTCGCGGCCACGCCTAACTGTTCGTTAGCGGCCTGTTGCTGTTTTTGGGCCTCGGCCTGTATATCTGCAGCCTTGGTTTTGGCCTGTTCGAGTTCTTCCCTGGCGGCTTCTAGCGTCTGGTTTGTTTCCAGAAGTTCGGAAACAGTAACTTCGCTTTCCTGGCCGTTTATTTTGCGCTTCAATTTCAGGTTTTTAAGAGTTTCGTCCTCCCAGCCTAGCCTATCGGCCAACTGGTCAAAGGTTTCGACAACATCATCGCCCTCGGGTTCCTCTTGAGGCTCCTCGTCGGGTTCTTCTTCTGCTTTCTGCTCTTCTTCGGGCTCTTCTTCTGGTTCCTGCTCGGGAGCGGCTTCAGGTTCCTCCTGCGGCTCTTCTTCTGGCTTTTCTTCCGGGATTTCACCGGCAAACTTGTCGCCCATGCCTTGCTTGGCAAGCTTGGCAAGATGGGCCTTGCGTTCTTCGCTCGTTTTTTCTGCTGTAATCTTTTCTTCGTCAGCCATTTAGCTTCTCCTTCATTTTTTGCCACGCGGTCGGGTCCTTAATCCTTAAAAGTTCGTCCTCCGCAATATTGCCGGTCCTAACCGCGAATTCAAACTGGTCCTTGAATCTTTGCAGAAGCTTTATAGACAAATAAACCCGTTCCCGGCCTTCAGTGTCGTTCGGGTCGCTTCTTTTCCAGGTTTCGTTAAGTGCGTTTTCTATTTTAGAAAAAGCATCTTTCACCAGCTCATTGTCAAGCACGTCCTGGGCTTGTTTGCCTCGCTGGGCTTCCATCCTTAGCTTGTTTTCGTTCATACCTTGCTCCCTGGCACATCCTTGCCAAATTTAAGCTCGAATTCAGTTAACTGGTTCGCCAGTTTTTCAAGTTCAATCATGACAGTATTTTTCTCTTTTTCTTTGGCCTGATTAAGCTTTTGAACCTCTATAGCAAAATCGGCCTTGGCTTTTTCGGTTTCCAGCCGTTGTTTCTGGGCGTTTATGGCCTGGCGTTCCGCGTCAAGCTTCTGTTTTTCGGCTTGCAACTGCAAGGCCTGTTTTTGCAAGGCCATCTGCTCGTTGGAAGGCGGCGGGGCCGGAGTATCGCCCGGATCAGTAAAAAATTCCTCCGGTTGCTTGAAATTCGCGTTTTTAACAAGTTCCTTCGCGGTATTGTAGATGTTTTTGCCTGAAACAATCCATCCCAAGCCACCGGCATCCACAATCGCCTGCTGAAGCTCCCGAATCGCTTGTATGTGCAACAAATTTTGTTCTCTGGTGCCGATTCCAAGCCCAATATTAACCGTCATGTTTTCCCTTGTCCGCCATTCAGTCGGATCAACCTCAACCCACTTGTTTCTAAGCTCGATAGTTTGTGGAATGTCCTGGTGTTTCCTCAAAAGTTCGTGGATATGCAGGAAAAGAGACTTAAACCCGGTTTCAACGTAAATCCTGGCAACAGCCTCCTGCTTCATTTTGCTGGGATCGGTGGCTTGAGCAAAAACATTTTGCTGAATGTGCTTCATGTCCTCGGGCTTCAAGCCTTCAACATTGAGGCTGGTCCCGGTGCGCTCTTGCTTAACCTTGTCATAATGTTGCATCATGGCTAGGGAATTCGGGGCCGTAAATGGGCGCTGGGGTTCAAATACATTTTCCTGCGGATTCCCCCTAACCCTGACGTTCACCCCAGGCCTGACCGTCAACAAATCGTCCATAGTGTGATCGCCCATGCCGAATTCGTTAACAAAGGTCCGGGGCATATTGGAATGATAGGTGTTGTCAAGGGCTTGGCGGGTCAAAACGGTTTTAACGTCCTGAATGTCCTTTGTTTTGTCCGCAAAAGCTTGACCGAAATGTTTATGGGGGAGCGGATAAGGGCAAATAACATGGAAGGGTTGACGATCAACAACTTCTTTCGACAAAACCTGCCCGCCTGCGGTAAAAATCTGCAACAATTCGGCCTTGCCATCCCCGTCCGCGTCTATTCTCAAATAAGCTTCCCGCAAAAGAATTTCGTCCTGTGATTTGTCCTGCGGACCGCCGGTTGTCTCGTCCGATTTGTCCCGCCGCGCAATATCCTCCGGGCTGGTCGGCAACTCACCGTGCGCGGGCAAATCCTCAACAATTGTGGCATCAAAGCCCATTTCAATCAATTCGTGGCGCTTTTTCTCTGATTCCTGCCCCACAAATCTGGCATCGGAAGGATCAAGGGACCGCGCATCCGATGAAATCCGGTATTCTTCCGGCGGAACGTTTTCAATCCGAACCCGGCCCCGGCTAGCCAGACGTTTTGCGGCAATGTCAAAAACCGTTACTTCTACACCCTCGATAATTTCAGTGCGGTCGTTTTGTTCTGTGACCTCAAGCTCTTCGTCTGAAAGAATATCGTTAAAAAGCTGATTTTCGGTCAAACCCTTGTAAGTTTCCGGGGTTATTTTTTCGCTTTTATCCCACCACGCCTTTACAATGCCGTTTTTTTGGATACCAGCGTCCATGAACCAATTATAGGTAAGTATAAATGACGGGTTTTGCTTGAAAAACACATAGTTGACATAGTCGGATTCTTGTTCTGCCGCTGGTTCGTCGTCCGCATCAACCGCTTCAAAGGAAACTAGGTTTTCCTGCGTTGTAAAAATCCGCAACAGGGACGGCATCATGCCATCAATCACGTCCGCGACATCGGATGTAATAACCTGGCTTTGCCCGGCTATCGTGTTTTTGGGTTTTTTGCGTAAATAATAATCGTAGTTTTCAGCACGATCTGTCGAAATTTCCCCACCGTCAACCCCCAAAGACGATTCAAATTCGGCATCGACAATCGAGCCTAGTTGATCGAGATCAAGCTTATCGGCCATCAGATGATGCTCACTTCAGGGTAGGGGGAGCGCCTAACGTGGGGAGTGTCGCTCCTGCGCGCAAACTTAACGCCCGCTACGGCATGGTTGGTAGCGGCCATTAATGGAAAGGCCTTAATTGGGATTTTGGCATCGTGGCGGTGAAATTCGTTAAATTCCTTAAGCCACTCCTTTTGCCCCGCGTCGACCTTAAATCGTCCTGTTTTCATGCGCTCCCTTATGTTTTTCGATGTGACTTCAATAAATTCCGGCTTTTCGCTCACCGCTTCCGGTAACATATTGCAGCCGTACTCTTCTTTAAGCCGGTCGGCCATTTCCTTGTTCGCCCAGGCGATGGGTATGTGCCGTCCCCTTACGTTTATGCCGTGCGCCAAAATCGCCAAGTCCCCTTCTTCAAACACCAGCGCATCGTACAGGTGAAGGGTATCAACCTTTTTATCGTGCGCCAGCCATACAAGCCCGATAACCCCGTCCTCTTGAACCTGCATACCCGCGATACAACCCCATTCGGGGGCAATCATTTCTTTTTGGCCCTTTTCTTGGCAACTCGCTTTGGTTTCGGTTCTGGCTCGGGTTGGGGCGGGTTGTTTATGTTCGCGCAAGCGGCTTCGGCTTCGGCGCGACTCCCATACTCTTCCCCGATTGCGTTGCCGTTATCGTCAACAACAAACCAGTGGTTTGTAAACTGTTCTCTGCGATTTTGTACCCAAGCCATTCATTTTCTCCTTTTGATAATTGCGCCCCTGGCCTTTGCCTTGGAAAGCGCGATTGCAGCCTCTTGCCGTGTCGCCGCCTTTTTCCCTTTCTTTCTTCGTGTCGCCCTTACCCGTTTCGGCGGATTTTTTTTAACTTCACGAAAGGCGGCGTTAATAAGCCGCCTGGATTTCGTCATTTTAGGCATTAAGGTTTTCCAAAATGCTTTCCTTGTTCACCGGGTAAACCCGAGCCTCGTGTTGTTCCTCGGAAGCTATGGCACAAGCCATTGTCAGGGCCACAAGCCCATCAATTCTGCCGCGCGAACGGCGTTTGTCCAATTTTCTGTTACCAGCTTCATCAGATTTTATTGTAGCGTTTTGCGCGCACATGGTCAATACGGGGTGTGCGCCATGTTTCAGTCTGCCGTTCAATAAAAGGGATTCTGTCGTACGCCACGCGGGGGACATGGAAACAAACCCCTGCCCGAAATCCACAAACCTCGAATCCACGAAAGATTCAGCGAGCCCCGCCTTGATAAGCCACGGCCTCAAAAACCTCATGTTATACCGGTCGAACGCTATCCGCTTGACGTTCTTTTCCTTAAAGAGTTTCACAAGGTGCTGGGCAATGTAAGAATAATCGACCGATTTCCCCGGCGTGGTTTCCAAAAACCCCTTTTTGTGCCAAACATCATAGGGGACGCGATCTTTCCTTGACCTTTCACCTAATTCGTATTCGGGGAGCCAGAACGTGGGATAAACCGACCAGTCGTTCGATACCAGCACCAGGGCGGTCAAGTCGTTAACTTCCGAAAGGTCCAGGCCTCCATAAAGAATTCTCTCGCCTCTGGGTTCGGAATCGTTTTGCATCCACACCGCTTTTGTAACGGCAGGGGCCGCCGTTTCCACCCTTTGGTTCAGTGTAAAATTGCGGTATTCGTTTTCATAAGACGGCATCCGCTTGGCCTTGGCCGCCTGCCCCCTTAGTTCCTTGGCGTTCAAAAAATCATTATAAGCCGGGTTCGCCTGCTTTAAAGCCTTGACCGAAAACGGGTCCACATCATCGTCGGCAGAGTGCATAATCAAAACAACGTGCGGGTCTTTCCCGGTTTTCGCATCGTCGATTAAAATTGAAAGCAAATCATTATCGGTCGGGGCCTGGGTTGAAATAACAATAGACATGGGTTCCTCATGCGCGCCCATTGCGTTTTCAATGGCGTTGTAAAGGGAAGAGTTCGGCCCCTTGACTTGGCCCAGTTCATCGTGAATCGCCAAAACGGTCGATTTACCGTGCGCCGTGCTAGCATCGGCAGAAAGCGCCCTGTAGAACGTCCCCAGCTTTTCACACCGCAAACTCTTTGCGGAATCGCCGGGAATAACGTGTTTTTTTAAAGTAGGGGACAGCCTGATGATCTTGGCGGCCAGCTCAAAGATAACCGCCGCCTGGTCCCGCGAAAGCGCCGTACTATGGATTTGGGAATTTTTGCGATGTTCAGGGCCGCATAGATGGAGCAAAAGAATAAACGCGACAAAAGAGGTTTTCCCATTCTTTTTTCCTATCGTGATTATGGCCGTCCGCGTGCCGTGGGGGTTGTCGTAAATTTCCTTGACCCATTTTTTTTGCCAAGGTCTTAACTCGACTTTTTTGCCCACGTCCCTCCCCTCGGGAATCCTGCAATGCTTCTGAATCCAGATTATATTGCGTTCGGCCCTAGTCATTGCTAGCCAAATCTAAACCCACCTGTTCGGCTTTCTTGGTTTCTTCGATGAACATATCGGGCTGCTTGTAGGCTTCCTCAATGCGCTTACAGGCTATGTCGAAATACTTTTCTTCGATTTCAATGCCGATGAATTTGCGGCCTAGTTTTACGCAAGCAACACCAGTGGTGCCAGAGCCCATGAAGGGGTCGAGGATGGTTTCGTTTTTATTTGTCCAAGAATAAACGTGGTCTTGTGCCAGCTGTTCAGGGAAAATCGCCGGATGGTCAAAAACATACGAGTCCTTGGCCGACTTCATAAATCCAACATCATAAATCCAAATGTTTTCTAAATTTCTTTCCGCTTTGCCCATTGCGGATTTCATGGGCGTTGTTGTGCCGTCGGCGTTTCGCTGGCGTGAAGATGATTTTACCCTATTGTGTACTTTCGTGGGGACCTTAATAATGTTAGTGGTTTTCGGTTTGCCTAAAGATAAAATAAACATATATTCAAAAACCTGCGCATATCTGGTTTTGTCAGGAAAAGGAAAGGCATATTTCCAATAAATCATAGTGTCGTGGATATTCATTCCAATTTCCTTAAAATATAGCGCCTGAAAAAACGAACTTCCCGTTTCCGAACCTTCCTTAACCTGGTCCCCCACGACCCAAACGCAAACTCCTCCAGGTTTTATAATTTTTTTTATATGCTGTGCAGTGCCCTCAAAGTCCCAAGAAAATGATTTCCCATATTCTCTTAAATTATCATAGGGAGGGCTTGTAATCACAGCATCAACCTTCGGAAGATGGGGCATAATGTCGAGACAATCTCCTAAAAATAGTTGGCAATCGCCTATGACAGCCGTGGGTTTAATCATTCCAGGGCTCATCGCCTTCGTTCCGATTCTTCGCTTTCCTTCGGTCGTAGGTCGCTAAGTGGGTCAACCGCATTTTCGTGGCAAGAGATGCGATAGCTCGGGTCTGTTCTTCTTCCGATCTGCACAAATCGCGGTAGACCTTGATCTCGTCTTTATCGAGCTTTTTTTGCGATTCCATTTTATTGACAAGGTATGAAAAATGCCGCGCCCTCGAAACGTGACGGCAATACTGCGTCAAAATAGGGAACGTTTCTTCAGTGAAATAATCCGCCGCCAGACTTTCAACAACATCCTGCCAAATGTCAGACTGCTCCGGCGTTAGTTCGCTGGGCGGCGCGGGACGCTCGACAACTTCAACCCCGTCCTTCTTTGCGCCCCCCACAACCGTTAATTCCGCTCTCGATTTTCTGCCGCGTTTTCCCATTTTTTTCCTTAATTAAAATTAGTTTAAGCCAAAACCTTTTTTGTTACCGTTATTCACAGATCAGTCCCCCCGCCGTTCCCCAGCAAACTTCTCAAAATCAG